>NZ_CP028843.1:4490000-4697500 GCF_003058325.1 Methylobacterium currus | reverse complement strand
GCCGAACTGGATCGCCTTGTTGCAGGCATCCGAGAATACCCCGTCGATTTCCTCGAACGTGACCGCCGCCAGGATGTTGAGGTGGCCGAGCAGGAAGTCGCGGGCGCAGACTTTCGGGACGCCGCGGCGCACGGTCTCGTCCATCGCCTCGCGCATCACCGCGAGCAGCGTGGCGCAGACGGTTTCGGACAGGCCGGGCTCGAGGAGCGCCATCTGCTCCACGGTGACGCGGTGCGAGCGCAGGATCGGCGCCCAGATCGCCTTGGCGACGCGCTCGCCGAGGGCATAGGCCTCTTCGGGCCCCTGCATCAGCGCGCTGACGATCGATTGCTTCGCGGCGATGCCGCCGAAATGGTCGCGGCGCCCTGCCTCCGTCGTCTCGTCGTTGAAGATCGGCGAGTGACAGGGATGGGTGACGAAGTAGGTCAGGTCCGGCCGCTCCGGCAGATGGCCGGCGAAGGGGGCCGCCGCGTCGAGGATCACCACCATCGTGCCCGCCTTCAGCTTCGGCGACAGGCCGTGCGAGACCCGGCCGATCAGGGTGTCGGGGACCGCCAGGATCACCACCTCGGCCTCGTCGAGGGCGGCATCCGCCTCGACGCAGTCGAGGCCGAGCTCGCTCTTGAGCCGCTGGCGCCCGGCCTCGCCGACCTCGACGGGGGCGATCCGGAATTCCGATGTCACCAGGTTGCGGGCGAGCCGCACGCCCATCTTCCCCCCGGCCCCGAACAAGGCGATTCTCTCGGTCATGGCGTAGTCTCCCCGCGAGCCGCCGCCAGCCTCCTGGGTAGCCTCTCGGGGCCCCTTGCCGGGCGGCGGCGGACCTGACAGTGGCGGCGGACCGCGCCCGCGGCAATCGATTTGTCGTCCACCGCCGCGGGCGGCGTGAAGAGGACATCAAGGATTGGGGGCGTAGCGCCCGAGGCGATCGGCGAGGAGGATCGACGAATGACGAGGCGCGCCCTGTTCCGCGCATTTCTGGCTTGCTCATGCTGGGCCGCCCTGCCGTCGCTCGGGCCTTCGGCCGCGCAAGCCCCGGCGGCAGGCGCCCCGATCGTGTGGCGGATGCCGACCGAGTACCCCGCCAGCACCATGCCCGGCGAGGGGCTCGCCACCTTCGCGCGCCTCGTGGCCGAGCGCAGCGGCGGGCGGCTCACGGTCCAGCCGAGCTTCGATGCCGCCGCGGGCCTGCGCTCCGGGGCGATGGTCGGCGCGGTCGCGGCCGGCACGGTCGAGGCGGCGGATGCCTTCACGGGGCCGCTGGCGGCGGTCGATCCGGTCTTCGGCCTCTCCTCCCTGCCCTTCCTGGCGACCTCGATCGAGGAGGCAAAGGCCCTCGCGGCCATCGCCCGGCCGGCCTATGCGCGGGCGCTGGCCGCGAAGGGCCAGCGGCTGCTCTACGTCACGCCCTGGGCGCCGTCGGGGATCTGGTCGCGCCACGCCCTCGCGGGTGCCTCCGACCTGAAGGGCCTCAAGATCCGCACCTACGACGCCACCTCGACGGCGGTGCTCGCTGCCGCCGGCGCACAGGCCGTCAACCTGTCCCAGGCCGACGCGATCCCGCAGGTGAAGGCCGGCTCCGTCGACGCGATGCTCTCCTCCGGCGATGGCGGCGTCGGGCGCCGCCTGTGGGAGCAGCTGCCGCATTTCACGGCGGTGCAATACGCGATGCCGATCTCGATCGCCGTGGTCTCAGGCTCCGCCTACGAGGCCTTGCCGGAGGTGGCGCGCCAGGCCGTCGACGCGGCCGCCGCCGAGACCGAGGCGCGGCAATGGGCAGCGATCCGCACCCGCCTCGACGAGAATTTTTCCAGGATGCGCCAGAACGGCGTCGCCATCGCCGACCCGCCCGCTGCGTCGATCACCGAGGCTCTGACCAAGGCTGGCGAGGCGGCCGTGGCGGCCTGGGAGACGGAGACCGGGCCGGAGGGCGCGCGGATCCTGGCGGCGTATCGCGGGCGCTGACGCGCCCTCACCCGGCGGCGTGAGCGGGCTCGCGCCGCGCCGCCTTCGCGGCTTCCATCCGGAATCCGGCCTCGTCCGGCGCGAGAGTCGGGGCCTGCCGGCCGATGCGCAAGGCCTCGTCGAGAATCGCCACCGCCTCGGCCCAGGCGCCGGGCCAGAACAGGGCGGCGGCCTCGGCCGCATCGGCGGCTTTGCGGGGATCGATCTCGGCGGCGAAGAGGGCGGCGCGGGCAGCGGCCGCCGCACGGGCGCCGCGCACCCAGGTGCCCTGGCGGCCGTCGGCCTCGGCGAGCGAGCCGGCCGACCAGGCGGCGTGGCGGGCCAGCGTCACCGCCGCTCCCAGATCCGGCACGGCCCGGCAGGCCTGGGCGTGCCGGGCCAGCCCGGCCCGTTCGAGCACCGGCGGCAGCAGGCGGCGCACGCCCTCGCGCACGAGATGGGCCGTGCGCTCCGCCTCCACCGCCTCCGCATCGGCGGAGCCCGCGAGACGCAGCACGAAGGCCATCAGGCGCGGGCGCTCGGCATCCGGCATGGCGTCGTTGAGGCCGAGCGCGTAGGTGGCGAGCGGGCCCGAGAAGCAGGGCGGGCAATCCGCCGAGGAGCGGATCGCCCGATAGGGCAGGCCCGCCGCCACCAGAGCCGCCTCGTTGATGCAGGTGCCGCCATCCGGGCCCGGGAAGGTGTGCGAGCCGGGCAGCAGCCGCCAGTTCAGGATGGGGTCGAAGAGGCCGGACATGGAATCTCCCGCCGGGGTTTCGCGAGCCGTCGCCGCCGAAACTGGCAGGGTTTCGGGCCGTCGGCGAGTCCCCTCTTCACCCCTGGTCGCGGGCCGGCGACGGGGCTCGCGGCGCAGGATCGCGGGCTGCGGCATCGCGCCCCCGCTCTGGCCGGGTTGCGAGTTAGGAACATATAGTGAACATTAACCCTGAGGAGCGTTGCCGCTGCGGCGAGCAACGGGGATGGGGAGAGGACCGGCATGACGCGCTACAGATTCCATTGCACCAACGGATCCGAGTGCATCCTCGATGCCGAGGGCACCCTCGTCCGCAACTCCGACGCCCTCGGCCGCCGCGCCCGCGCGGTCGCGGAAGCGGCGATGCGAAGCCTCGGCGCCGGCGACTGGACGGAATGGCGGGTGAGCGTGCACGACCTGACCGGGCGCCGCGTCTGGATCGAGCCGTTCGTGACGCAGGATCTCCCGACGCGAGAGGCGGCCTTGGCGGCGTGAGGCCGCATTCGGCCGCTCGCCCGTTCAGTCGCTCGCCAGGAAGGTGTCGTAGACGGCGCGGATCCGCGGCAAGTCCTCCGGCGCCGCCCAGGCCTCGACGATGCGGCGATAGGCCGGGCCCGGCCGCTCGGCGGCCAGCACCGCGTCGATGCGCGCCACCACCTCGCGCCCCCACGGCGTGCCGGCGCACATCACCCGGGCGAAGACCGGCTCCGGGCTCTCCGCGAAGGACAGGCCCACGAAGGCGTTCGAATCGCCGAACTGGCGGGCGTTGTAGTACTTCGCGATGCTGGAATACTCGATGAGATAATCGAGGCGGTCGTTCAGCAGCATGCGGAGCGCCTCGGCGAACTCGGAATGGGTCTGGCCCGGCGGGTATTGCCGGAACAGCGCGTCGACCGCGGGCGCCATGGCACGGTTGCGCAGCATGCTGGTGCGCAGGTCGCGGTGCTCCGTGAGCAGGGTGCGCAGGGACAGGGGCTCGAGCCCTTCGAAGCGCGCCCGCTTCGAGGCGTGCACGATGACGCGCAGGGGATGGAACATCGCGACAGGCCGTGAGAACACCGCGAAGGCCTCGCGTTCGGGGGTCTTCACGCCGCCGACGAAGCACCATGGCTCGCCGTTCCGGACCGAAGTCAGGATCCGGGGAAACGGGACCGTCAGGGTGGAATGGGTGTAGTCGGTCAGACGGGCGCTCAGCAGCCGGCGGACCTGGTCGAAGATGCCGAGATTGCTGTCCGGGCCTTCGGTCATCATGAAGGGCGCGGCGTCGTAGACCGGCCAGGTGATCTGCCTGGTGAACTCTGCGTCCCCGGCCCGGCCCGAGCCCGAGGATGCCAGGGCGAGTGCGACCGCCAGGCCGATCCGGCCGAGTCCCTTGACCATGAGCTTGTCCGCGAGGTCCTTCGACGAGTCTGCAGGATATGCCGTGGTTTCATTCAAGATCAGGTTAACCCACGTAGGGGTCATCGACGAGGGAACATCCTGGAGAAGTCCTCGGGTGAGGGCCATGACTCTGCGCGGCTTCGGGAGATTCCGGCCATCCGCCTATCCGGACTGCCCCGCCGGGGGCACGATCCACGGTACCCGGCGCCAGCGCGTCTCGCGCAAGGTGCGATCGGCATAGGTGCCGGCCACCGCCGCCCGGCCGCCCTGCGTCGCGAGGTCGAGGACGAGGGCGCTGTGGATGAAGGCGAGGTGGCTGAAGGCCTGCGGGAAGTTGCCCAGGAAGGTGCGGTCCTCCGCCACCTCCTCGGCATAGAGGCCGAGGTCGTTCTGCAGCGCCCGCAAGGCGTCGAAGCGGGTGCGCGCCTCCTCGGTCCGGCCGAGCCAGGCCAGCGCATCGACGAGCCAGAAGGCACAGATCAGGAAGGTGCCCTCGTGACCCGGCAGCCCGTCGTCGTTGCGGTAGCGGTAGACGAGCGGGCCGTGGCCGAGGCGCTCGATCACCACCTCGACCGTGCGGGAAAACACCGCCTCGTCGACCGGGAAGCCGACCATCGGGGCGATGAGCAGCGCGGCATCGGGATCGTCGCCGCCGAGATATTGCGGGTAATAGCCGTCGCGGTGAACCCCCTCGCCGTTCACCCGGGCCACGATGGCGTCCCGTGCCGCGCACCAGTGCGGCCGCTCCCCGAACAGCCGGATCGCGCGGTCGACCGCGACCCAGTTCATGATCGCGGCGTGCAGGTAATGCTCTTCGGGCTTGCGCGGCTCCCACAGGCCGGCATCGGTCTCGTGCCAGTGGGCGGCGGCGAAATCCGCCAGCCGGATCGCCTGGCGCTCCATCGTCCCGGGGATCGTGCCGCCGAGGCTCCGATAGAGGTGGAGCAGGTCGAGCACCTGCCCGTAGGCGTCGCTCTGGTGCTGCTCGGCCGCCTCGTTGCCGTAACGGACCGGGGCGCTGCCGCGCCAGCCCTCGAAATGGGCGGCCTCGTGCTCGGTCAGGTCGGTCTCGCCCGCGATGGCGTAGAGCGGGCGCAATCCGCCCTCGTCGCGCTCGGCGAGGCTGCCGACGAAGCGGAAGAACGCCTCCGCCTCCGCCACCATGCCGAATTTCTTGAGCACGTAGAAGGACAGGCAGGCGTCGCGGATCCAGCAGAACCGGTAATCCCAGTTGCGGATGCCGCCGATCTCCTCCGGCAGCGAGGTGGTGGCCGCTGCCACGATGGCGCCCGAGGGCGCGTAGGTCAGCGCCTTCAGCGTCAACGCGCTCCGCAGGAGCTGGTCGGCGAGCGGCCCGTCATAGGCGGCCCCCGCCGACCAGCCGGTCCAGGCCCGGCGCGCCGTCTCCATCAGCGCGCGGGGACGGAGGGCGCCGCGGTCCCCGGCGCCGGCGGGATAGAGCGCGAAGGCCTGCTCGCCCCCATGCGTGATGGTGAACCGCGCCACGGCTTCGGCGCCTTCGATCGCGAGGGGCAGATCGGCGATCAGGTCCGGCAGCCCCTCGGCGCCGGCGCCACCCGGGACCGGGACGAGCGCCGGAAAGGTCTCGGAGAAGCCCGCCAGCGGCCGGTAGACCGCCCGCATCGGCACCGCGCCGGACACGCCCGAAACCAGGCGCAGCAGGCAGGGCAGCACCCGGCCGGCTTCGGGCGCGAGCATGACATCGTGCACCGTCGCCGCCCCGGTGGCGCAGGTGAAGGTGGTCTCCAGGATGTTGGTGCCCGGCAGGTAGAGCCGGGCGCTCTCGAACGGCCCCTCGGGCGCGAGCGCGAAGAAGCCGCCGCGCCGGCGGTCGAGCAGGCGGGAGAAGACCGGAGGCGCGTCGAACCGCGGGAGGCAGGCCCAGTCGATCGAGCCGTCGCGGGCGACCAGGGCGCAGCCGTGGCAATTGCTGATGAGCCCGTAGGCCTCGATGGGCTGGTAGGGCCGCGCGTCCGGATCGTGCATCGAGGGGTCTCGGGCGAGAGGGGCGGGCCGGAGGCGGTGGGAGAGGGCGAGCCCCCCTCCCCTCGCGCCGCATGACCCAGAGGCACCGGGACGAATGGCCGGGCTTCGCCCATGTTCCCTCGGGAAGGTGGAAATTTTCTGCGGATGAAAGAGTGGGTAAGAACGTCGTCTCAGTGTCGTCGCGATGGGTTGCTTGACGGTGACGTCCACCCTCGGCGTCAGTCCGGGGCCGCGCGGCGGAGCCCGGAATCCAGACGCTCAGATCATCCAGAACGAGCGGAGGCTCTCCGCTCTCCGCTGAACTCTCGGCAACCCCGGATTTATACCATCGCGCTTTCGCATCGACACGTCGATGCGAAAGCGTCCGGCGCATCAGCGCCGGCGCCCGTTCGGGCTTAGCCAGCGCCTTCGAACGAGCCCGTTCGAAGGCGCTGCGGTATTAGAGCTTCCCCATGCGGTCCCACCATGAGGCAGAGAGCGAGACGACGGTCCACGCGATCGACCGCATCGATCGTCTCGAGCGGCCGTCAGCCCCCCATGACGAACCGCCCCAGCTCCTCCCGCGCCAGCACCCGGGCCAGCGAATCCTCCGCCGGGCCGTCGACCGCCATCAGGAGGCCGCCGCAGATCGTGCCGCGGCCCGAGACCGCGTAGCGCAGGGTGCAGGCGGGGTCGAGGAGGCCGGGGCGGCCGACGACGAAGCCCTGCATCGTGCCGGGCCGGTCGCTGCGGCCGATCACCGTCTCCAGCCCGGCCACCCGGCCGGCGATCGCGAAGGGTACCAGGCCGAGGCGCCGGCCGCCCTGGCGGGCCTGCACCCGGCGGGCCCCCTCGACGGCGACCAGGGTCTCGGGGGCGAGATGGGCGAGGCCCCAGAAGGTCAGGGGGCCACCCTCCGCCGGGGTGAAGCGGTCGATCACCGCGAGGCCCGACAGGTCGTGCGGCAGCACGAAGAACCGCAGGTGGCGGCATCCCGGCCCGTGCACCGTGGTCTCGATTGCGTGGGCCATGGCGCCGGGCAAGGCGAGGCTGCCGCGGTGGAGGCCGCCCCCGGCCACGGGCTCGTATCCCTCGATCACCGCGACGTTGTGGGCGCGGGCCGAGAGCAGGTAGTGGCGCGCCGCTCCGGTCTCGACCTGCTCCGAGCCGCCGGCCTCGACGATCCAGCGGGTCGCCCCTGCGGCGTAGACGTAGGAGGTGCAGTCGGCGTGGCCCTGCGGCGAGGTCTCCGCGAAGGTGCAGGCGAAATGGGCCCAGCCGCGCCCGGCGGTCTCGTGTCGGGCCGACAGGCCGCCGGGTCCCAGGGTCGAGGACGCCGATGCGGCCAGGGCGGGTCGCTGCGCCACCAGCCCGGCGCCGCCGCGCAGCCGGGCGATCCAGCCCGCATCGTCGGTGCCGGGCAGCACCTCGCCGAAGGGCGGCAGCCGCCCCCCGGGATCGAGGAGGTTGGCCAGCTCCGACAGGGCCGCCTCCGTCCGGGCGGCGACGAGGGGGCCGGGCGCGGCCTCACCGAGGGCGTCCCGCAGCGCTCGCCCCAGGGTGACGAGGTCGAGGCGGCGGTGGAGCGAGGATTCCGCGAAGCGCCCATCCTCAGGCAGAAGGGCCGGCACGCCGTCGCGCAGGCTGTCGCGGGCGAGCCCGTTCCAATGGGCCGAGAGCGGCAGGCGCGGCAGGGCGCGGGCCAGCGTCAGGAGCGCGGCGGCGGCCTGGAGCTGGTGCAGGCTCTGCCCGAAGGTGTTCTGCCCGACGATCTCCGCCAGGGCGAAGCCGTGCCGCACCGCCTCCCCGGTCAGGACCGGCGCCGCCGCCCCGGCCCCCGGAAGGGCAAGGAGCCCGATCCAGACCTCGGCCCGGGCCGGCAGCGCCCCCGGATGCAGGCTCAGGGGATCGGCCGGCTGGCCCCAGGGATTGGCCCGCGACCAGGCCTGCGCGAGGGCGAGCGCCCGGGCCGGCGCCGTCTCGGCCAGCGCCAGGAGCCAGGTCAGGGACTGGTAGGCGAGGCGCCACGAAATCGCGCGGGAGGGCGCGGCGCGAAACGGGTCCTCGCGGAAGCTCGGCGCCTCCGGCAGGGCCCAGTCCGGGCAGCCGGCGAGGCGCAGGGCCAGGCCGCCGTCGGGCCGCAGCGCCACCGGGCGCTCGGCCTCGCCCCGCAAGGACCGGGCGCGGGCGAGCGGCAGGGCGGCGGCGCCGGCTTCGCCGGGACCCAAGATCCAGGCCGCCTCGGCGCCGGGATCCTGCCCGAGCCGGGCCGAGAGGCGGGCGAGGAAGCCCGGCGCGTCGAGCAGGTCGTCGCCGCACAGGCTCTCCAGCCGGAAGCGGTCCTCGAGCGCCACTTCCGGGGGGCCGACGAGCTCCACGGTGGCGAGGGACTCGCCCTCCTCCTCCCAGGTGCAGAAGCCGAGATCGAGGGAGGTCGCGCCCGGCGGCGGCTGCAGGTCGAGGGTGAAGCGGCGCGCCTGCGGCCTGGCCGGCAGGTTGATCGCGGCGCCCAGGCTCCGATTCGCCCCTGAACCCGGCTCCCCTGAACCCGGCTCCCCACGACCCCGCTCCCCTCGACCCGGCTCCCCTTGGCCCAGCTCCCCTCGGCCCAGCTCACCCTGGCCCGGCTTCGCTCCCAGTCCCGGGACCGCGACGGTGCCCGGATAGGGCGGCGGGATCTCCGCCCCGTCGCGGTCGCGATAGACCAGGCTCACCCGCGCGGCGTGCTCGTCGGGCCGCGCGGCGTGGATCTGCCCGCGCACCACGAGGCCGAGGCCCGGGACGAGGCCGTGGCGCAGGGGCTCCGGCGAAGGGCCGAGGCGGCGGCGGCGGAACGCGCCGGCTGCCAGCGGCGTGCCGGGGCGCAGGCGCGGCTCGGCGATCGTGAAACTGTCGGTGTTGCGCCAGGAGCGGAACGTGAGCGCGAGACCGCGCGCCTGCGGCGGCACCCCGAAGGCCAGCCGCACCGGGGCCGACCGGACGAGCTCGCTGCCGGCGGGCTGGCAGGCCGGCCCGGCGATCCAGGCGCTGTGCGGATCGAGCAGGGTGCGGGCGAGGCCCGGCACGTGGTCGAGGTCGAGGCTCGACCCGTCGGCGGCCAGGAAGTCGAACCCCGCGAGGGCGAAGTCGAGGGCCTGCCCCCCCTCCTCCTCGGCCGTCCAGGCGAGGCGGGCCTCCAGGCAGCACCAAACCTCCGCCGGCAGGTGGCGGAAGGTCAGCTGCACCCGGGACCAGCGGTTGTTGGCGGTGATCGTGTGCTCGCCTTCGCGCGCGCCCGGTCCCGCCCCGCCCGCGTAGCGGGCCTGGACCGGGAGGAAGGCCGGCGCGGAGGGCAGCAGGGCCGGGAGCATGACGCGAAGGGGAGAGCCTGGGCGGGGTACCCCGCGCCAGTGCCGGGGAGTGGCCGTCCCTGTCAAGGCGCTGAGGGGCCCGCGCCATTCCCGTCCCGGAAGCTTCGGCCCGGACGGCCCTGCATCGGGCCGGCACCGGGCGAGCCCCGCCAGCGTCGCCAGCCTCGTGCAAGGTAGCGCTTCTAAATCCTCGGTTACGCGGCAGGACCCGAAGGGCGGGTCGTTTCGGCACAGGTAGGGAGCGGCGGGCATGGGGGCATTCGCGTGACGGGACTCTTCCTGTTCGATCTCGCCTCGATGCACGCCAGCTACCTGTCGGTGCGCCAGTCGACGATCGCCGGCAACGTGGCCAACGCCAACACCCAGGGCTACCAGGCCCGGGACACCGTGCCCTTCGCCCAGGTGCTGGCCCGCACCGGCTCCGACATGGCGATGACGTCGCGGGCCCATCTCCAGGCCCCCGGCCTCGGCGTACCGGTGCGGACCGACAAGACCGGCTGGGACGTGCTCGAGACCTCGAGCAGCGTCAGCCTGGAGCAGGAGATGCTGAAGGCGAGCGAGGTGTCGCGCCAGCACAACCTCGATGTCGGGGTGGTGCGCAGCTTCCACCGCATGCTGATGTCGGCCGTGAGGAGCTGATCGTGATCGATCCCCTGCAGACCGCCACGCGGCTGGCGAGCGCGGGCCTCGAGGCCCAGTCGCTGCGCATCCGGGTGGTGTCGGAGAACCTGGCCAACGTCCAGTCGACGGGCGACGCGCCGGGAGCCGACCCGTATGCGCGCAAGACCGTGACCTTCAAGGCCGAGCTCGACCGGGCGGTCGGCGCCGCCTCGGTGCGGGTGCGCGACATCGATGTCGACAAGACCCCGTTCCGGGTCGAGCACGACCCGAGCAACCCGGCGGCGGACCAGAACGGCAACGTCAAGCTGCCGAACGTGAACGCCCTGATCGAGATGGCCGACATGCGCGAGGCCAACCGTTCCTACGAAGCCAATCTGCAGGTGATCAAGCAGGCCCGCGCGATGGTGGCCAGCGTGATCGACCTCCTGAGGACATGAGCTAGCGATGATCGAGGCCCTCACTCTCTCGGCCTTCGACCTGGCCGCCGCATCCGGCCGCCCCGAGGCCGCGGCCGCCGTCCAGCGGGCGATGCTGCCCCCGGTGACCGGTGCCGGCCTGCCGGGCGCGGACGCCGCCGCTCCCGCCGATTTCGGGCAGATCATGGCGAGCTTCGCCTCGGGCGTGCGCAACGACCTGCGCGCCGGCGAGGCCGCCTCGATCGCCGGCATCCAGGGCAAGGCCTCGACGCAGCGGGTGGTCGAGGCGGTGATGTCCGCCGAGCAGAGCCTGCAGACCGCGGTGGCCATCCGCGACAAGGTCGTGGCCGCCTATCTCGAACTGAGCCGCATGGCGATCTGAGGATTCAACGCAGATGAGAGCGCTCGCCGTCGCCGCCACGGGCATGTCCGCCCAGCAGCTCAACCTCGAAGTCATCGCCAACAACATCGCCAACCTGAACACCACCGGCTTCAAGGGGGCGCGGGCCGAGTTCACCGACCTGCTCTACCAGGCCGAGCGGCAGCAGGGCGTGCCCAACCAGTCCGGCCAGGAGGCGATCCCCGAGGGCGCGATGCTGGGCCTCGGCGTGCGCGCCGCGGCGATCCGCAACCTGCATCGCCAGGGCCAGCTCACCAACACGGCCAACCAGCTCGACCTGGCCATCAACGGCCGCGGCTACTTCCAGATCACGAGCCCGAGCGGCGAGATCAACTACACCCGCGCCGGCGCCTTCAACAAGAACGCCACCGGCCAGCTCGTTACGCTCGAGGGCTACACGGTCGACCCGGCGATCCTGATCCCGAACAACGCCACCGAGATCACCATCAACCAGTCGGGCCAGGTCTACGCCAAGATCGACGGCCAGGTGGCGCAGCAGAATATCGGCCAGATCACGATCGCCAACTTCGCCAACGAGTCGGGCCTCGAGCCCCTCGGCAACGGCCTCTACCGCGAGACCCCGGCCTCGGGCGCCGCGGTGATCGGCAATCCGGGCGATGCCAGCTACGGCAAGATCCAGCAGGGCTACCTCGAAGGATCGAACGTCGATCCGGTCAAGGAGATCACCAGCCTGATCACCGCCCAGCGCTCGTTCGAGATGAATTCCAAGGTGATCCAGGCCGTCGACGAGATGGCGGGCACGATCTCCAAGGGAATTCGCTAAGTCGCGTCCGCTGAGTCGAATCCGCTAGCCCGGATCCGCTGATCCGGTCCGCGGCGGGCCCGCGATCCGGCCCGCCGCTCTCGGCGAGACTGCCACGCCGCCGCAAGGCGGCGCCACTCCTCCCGGCACGTACAACCCCCATGCCCTCCTCTTCCCGGCGCTTCCTCCTTCTCCTGGCGCTCCTCGGCCTTCCGGCCGCGCTCGGCCTCGTCCCGTCGGCTCCCGCGCGCGCGGCCGACGAGATGATGCTGCCGGTGCCGACCGTGACGATCTATCCGGGCGACACGATCAAGGAATCGATGCTGCGGCTCCAGGCCTACCCGACGACCTACCGGGCCCGGGCCGCGGTCATCGACGCGCCGCTCGCCATCGTCGGGCGGGTCGCCCGCCGGACGCTGCTGCCGGGCGAGCCGGTGCCGGTCAACGCGGTCGACGATCCGCGCCTCGTGAGCCGCGGCACGCCGACCCAGATGATCTTCGAGGAGAACGGCCTCGTCATCACGGCGGTCGGGGCGCCGCTGCAGAATGGCGGCCTCGGCGAGACCATCCGGGTGCGCAACACCGACACCAACCGCATCGTGCTGGGCACCGTGATGGCCGATGGCCGCATCAAGATCGGCGGCTTCTGATGATGCGCGCCGCCTTCCGCATCGCGCTCGCCCTGGTCGTCGCCTTGGTCGTCGCCTCGGCACCGGCCGTCCCGGCGCGCGCCGCCGCGCCGGTGATCGCCAGCGGCGGCTATACCCGGATCAAGGACATCGCGAGCCTCAAGGGCGTGCGCGACAACCAGATCGTCGGCTATGGCCTCGTCACCGGCCTCCAGGGCACCGGCGACACCCTGCGCAACGCCCAGTTCACCGAGCAGGCGCTGCAATCGATGCTCGACCGGATGGGCATCAACGTGCGCGACGCGCGCCTGCGCACCCGCAACGTCGCCGCCGTGATGGTGACCGCCGACCTGCCGCCTTACGTAGGCGCCGGTTCGCGCATCGACGTGACGGTCACCTCGCTGGGCGACGCGACCTCCCTGCGCGGCGGCACCCTCCTGATGACGCCCCTGTCGGGCGGCGACGGCAACGTCTACGCCGCCGCGCAGGGGCCGCTGGCGGTCTCGGGCTTCTCCGCCCAGGGCCAGGCCGAGCAGCTGACGCAGGGCGTGCCGACCGCCGGCCGCATCCCCAACGGCGCGCTGATCGAGCGCGAGGTGCCGGGCGCGTTCCGCGACCTGCCCGAGCTGATCTTCGAGCTGAAGAATCCCGACTTCAAGACCGCCACGATGATCGCCGACGCGATCAATGCCTACGCGGTCGGCCGCTTCCGCCACCGCATCGCCAGCCCGCGCGACCAGCGCTCGGTGGTGCTCCAGCGCCCCCGCGACATGATCCTGCCCCGCCTCGTCGCCGAGATCGGCGACCTGACGATCCAGCCCGACGTGCCGGCCCGGGTCGTGGTCGACCAGCGCACCGGCACGGTGGTGATCGGCCGCAACGTGCAGATCTCCACGGTGGCGGTCACCCACGGCAACCTCACGGTGCGGGTCACCGAGACGCCGGAAGTGTCGCAGCCCGCGCCGTTCTCCAACGGCCAGACCACGGTGGTGCCGCGCACCGAGGTGGCGGCCCGCGAGGAGCAGGGCAAGCTCGCGGTGCTCGGCGGCTCCGACCTGCAGACCCTGGTGCGCGGGCTCAACCAGGTAGGCCTGAAGCCCACCGACATCATCGCGATCCTCCAGGCGGTGAAGACCGCCGGTGCCCTCCAGGCGGAGCTCGTCGTCCAATGAGCCGGATCCTCGTGACAGCCCTCCTGCTGGCGCTCGCCGGCCCGGCGCTGGCCGCCGGCGACGGCCATGGCGGGGCGGCGAGCGATCCGGCCAAGGACGCGGCTTTGCGCGCCATCGCCGCCCGGGACGCCCCGAAGGAGCCGACCGCCCAGGATTTCGTCGCCAAGGACGTGAAGGACCCGGGCAGGACCGGCTACTGCGCCACCATCGCGGATGCGGCGGCCGATGCCCGCTTCGCCTGGCAGAAGGAGCAGCTCGCCGCGCTCGAGAAGCAGGTCGAGGAGCGCATCCGCCGCCTCGAGGAGAAGCGCGCCGAGTACGAGGCGGTGGTCCAGCGCCGCAAGGAGTTCCTGGCCAAGGCCGACGAGAGCGTGGTGGCGGTCTACGCCAAGATGAAGGCCGACGCCGCGGCGCTCCAGCTCGCCAACATGCCCGAGGACAACGCCGCGGCGATCCTGGTGAAGCTCAATGCCCGGGCGGCGAGCGCGGTGCTCGCCGAGATGGAAGCCTCCCGCGCCGCGGCCCTGGCCCGCCGCATGGCCGAGGCCGGCCGCCGCAAGGACAACGAGAGATCGTGATGACCCGCCCGAACCAGGCCACCCGCCTCCTCACCCATCGCCTGCTGTCCTTGGCCGCCGCGGGTCTCGCCACGTCGAGCCTTTTCCTGGCCGGCTGCCAGAGCAAGCTCGACGAGTTCGGCCGCCCGCCGGTCCTGACGCCGATCGGCACCGGCCTCGCCGCCCCGCGCGAGGCCCTGCCCTCGACCTTCGGCTCGCTCCAGAGCCGGCACGGCTACCACTCGACCTGGTCGCCGGCGAGCGCCGACCTGTTCCAGGATCCCCGCGCCCGCAACATCGGCGACGTGCTGACGGTCAGCATCCTGATCAACGACAAGGCCCAGTTCGACAATGCCAGCGACCGTTCGCGCAGCCAGAAGTCGAGCCTCGGCTTCGATTTCGGCTACGGCGTCTCGGGGCTGAAGGATTCGGCCACCGCCGATACCGGCATCCGCTCCGGCACCGAGACCAAGGGCCAGGGCACGATCGACCGCAAGGAGACCTTGAGCCTGTCGGTCGCCGCGGTGATCACCGAGGTCCTGCCGAACGGCAACCTTCTGATCAGCGGCTCGCAGGAGATCCGGGTCAACAACGAGGTCCGGGTGCTCAACGTCGCCGGCATCGTCCGGCCGCGCGACATCTCGCGCAAGAACACCATCGACTACGACAAGATCGCCGAGGCCCGGGTCTCCTATGGTGGCCGCGGCCGCCTGACCGACGTGCAGGGACCGACCCTCGGCCAGCAGATCTTCGAGACCGTCGCGCCGTTCTGACGGCCTTAGAACTTGAGGACCCGCGATGGCGGACAAGAAGGACGAGACGAAGAAGGGCGGGGCCAAGGCCTGGATCGGCGCGCTCGCCCTCTGCACCCTGGTGGCGGTCGGCACCGGCGCCGGGCTCGGCCTGTACCTGATGACGAGCGTCGAGAAGGCGGTCGACCAGAAGACCCGCGAGGCGCAGGAGCACGAGAAGGCCGCCAAGGTGCTGAACTACTCGGGCGAGCTGTCCCTGCGCAGCGTCGGCTCGGTGGTGACGAACCTCGCCGAGCCGGCCGATTCCTGGATCCGGCTCGAATCCTCGGTGGTGTTCAAGACCGGCAGCCTGCCGACCCCGGACATCACCGTGGCGGAGATCAAGGCCGACATCGTCGCCTATCTGCGCACGCTCTCGACGGCGCAGATCGAGGGGGCGAGCGGCCTGCAGCACCTGCGCGAGGACCTCAACGAGCGCGTGTCCTTGCGCACCAAAGGGGCGATCCGCGAGCTGATCGTCGAGGCCCTGGTGGTGCAATGACGGGTCCCGTGAGCCGGCGCACCGTTCTCGCCCTCGGGACGCTCGCGCTCCTGCTCCTGCCCGCCGGCGCTGCCCTGGCGCAGGGTGCGGCGGGCGGCAGCGGCGTCACCGGCATCCCGGGCCTCGACGCGCTCCTGCCCCCCGGCAACGGCGCCGCGAGCGGGCGCATCCTCCAGCTCGTCGCCCTGCTCACGGTGCTGTCGCTCGCGCCGGGGCTGCTCGTGATGGTGACGAGCTTCACGCGCTTTGCCGTCGCCTTCTCGTTCCTGCGCTCGGGGCTCGGCCTCCAGAGCACGCCCGCCAACCTCTTCCTCGTCAGCCTGTCGCTGTTCATGACCTTCTACGTCATGGCGCCGACCTTCGACCGGGCCTGGAACGAGGGCGTGCGGCCGCTTCAGGAGAACCGGATCAGCGAGGAGGAGGCCTTCGCCCGCATCACCGATCCGTTCCGCGAGTTCATGTCGGCCCAGGTGCGGCCGAAGGATCTCCAGACCTTCCAGGACCTCGCCACCCGCACCTTCCCGAAGGCGCAGGAGGGCGAGAAGATCGACCTGCGCATCCTGATCCCGGCCTTCATGATCTCCGAGCTGCGCCGCGGCTTCGAGATCGGCTTCCTCATCGCCCTGCCCTTCCTCGTCATCGACATGATCGTCTCCACGATCGTGATGTCGATGGGCATGATGATGCTGCCGCCGACGGTCATCTCGCTGCCGTTCAAGGTGCTGTTCTTCATCCTGATCGACGGATGGAACCTGCTGGTGAGCGGGCTGGTGCGGTCGTTCTTTTAGCGGTGGTTCGACCGCCGGACCGGTCATTGACAACCGTCCGCCACCGTCCGTCCCGGGGCCCGCCGCAGGCGAGAGCCCGGGATGATTGATGGAAGGTGTGGATTGCTGGAGAGATCTTTCGAACGAGTCTGTCATACCATCGCGCTTTCGCATCGACACGTCGATGCGAAAGCGGCCGGCGCATCAGCGCCGGCGCCCATTCGGGCTTGGCCAGCGCCTTCGAACGAGTCCTTTCGAAGGCGCTGCGGTATCGGACCTGCCCCTTCATCGCGGCGCGCCTCACGCCGCCCGCGCCTCGAAATCGATCCTGGGATCGATCCAGCTATAGGTCAGGTCGGAGATCAGGTTCACCACCAACCCTAAGAGCGAGAAGATGTAGAGGTTGGCGAACACCACCGGGTAGTCGCGGTTCACGATCGATTCGAACGACAGGAGGCCCAGCCCGTCGAGGCTGAAGATGGTCTCGATCAGGAGCGAGCCGGCGAAGAACGCCGAGATGAACGCGCCCGGGAAGCCCGCCACCACGATCAGCATCGCGTTGCGAAAAACGTGGCCGTAGAGCACCTGGCGCTCGGACAGGCCCTTCATCCGCGCGGTCAGCACGTATTGCTTGCGGATCTCGTCGAGGAACGAGTTCTTGGTCAGCAGCGTCGAGGTGGCGAAGGCGCCGATCGCCATGGCGATGATCGGCAGGGTGATGTGCCAGAGGTAGTCCGTCACCTTCTGCCAGAGCGGGAATTGCGACCAGCCCTCGCTGGTCAGGCCGCGCAGGGGAAAGATCTGCAGGAACGAGCCGCCGGCAAACAGCACGATCAAGAGGATCGCGAACAGGAAGCCGGGGATCGCGTAGCCGACGATGACGACGCCCGAGGTCCAGACGTCGAAGGGCGAGCCGTCGCGGACCGCCTTGCGGATGCCCAGCGGGATCGAGATCGCATAGGAGATCAGCGTCATCCAGAGCCCGAGGCTGATCGAGACCGGCAGCTTCTCGCGGATCAGCTGGAGCACCGAGACATCGCGAAAATAGCTCTTGCCGAAATCGAAACGGGCATAGTCCCACAGCATCTTCAGGAAGCGCTCGGGCGCCGGCTTGTCGAAGCCGAATTGCTGCTCCAGGCGCTTGATGAAGGCCGGATCGAGGCCTTGCGCGCCGCGGTAGCGGGAATTCGACTCCCCGCCTCCGCCGGTCGACGGGCCGCCGCGCCCGGCGAGGTCGCCGCCGCCGCCGGTGACCCGGGACATGGCGGTGTTCTGGCCCTGGAGCTGGGCCAGCACCCGCTCCACCGGCCCGCCGGGGGCGAATTGCACGATCGCGAAGGAGATCAGCAGGATCCCGAGGATCGTCGGGATCATCAGGAGCAGGCGGCGCAGGATATAGGCGGCCATGATGTCAGGTCCGTCCGATCTTTCGGGCCTTGTCGGCGTCGTGCCACCACAAGGCGGGCACGCCGAGGCCATATCGGGGCAAGTCGCGCGGCCGGCCGTACAGGTCCCAGAGCGCGAGGCGGTGAGTGGCGCCGTACCACATCGGCACCCAGTAGCGGCCGGCGCGCAGCACCCGGTCGAGTGCCCGGCAGGCGGTGGTGAGCGCCGGCCGGGAGGCGGCGTCGGCGATTCGGTCGAGCAGCGCGTCGGCGGCGGGGTTCTCGATGCCGGCGAGGTTCTGCGAGCCCGGAATCCTGGCGCTGCGGCTGCCATAGACCTCGCGCAGGGCCGCCCCCGGTGTGACCGAGCCGCCGAACCGGGCCGAGACCACGTCGAAGTCGAAATCCTTCAGCCGTGCCTGGTACTGCGCCGCGTCGACGAGGCGAGAGCTGGCGCGGATGCCGAGCAGGCTCAGGTTCTTGATGTAGGATTGCAGCAGCGGCTGGAAGACCGGGGAGGAATCCAGGAACTCGAAGGCGAGCGGCTGGCCGTCCGGCAGCGTCATGACGGTGCCGTCGCGGGTGCAGCCGGCCTGGCGCAGGAGCGTGTCCGCCCGGCGCAGCAGGGCCCGGTCCTGGCCCGATCCGTCCGAGCGCGGCGGCGACCACGGCTCGGTAAAGACCTCGTCGGGCACCTGGCCGCGGAACGGCTCGAGGAGCGCCAGTTCCTCAGGCGACGGCTTTCCGTCCGCCTTCAGGTCGGAATTCTCGAAGAACGAGGCGGTGCGCTTGTAGGCGCCGTACATCAGGTTCTGGTTCGACCACTCGAAGTCGAAGGCGAGCCCGATCGCCTCGCGGATGCGCGGATCGCGGAAGACCGGCCGGCGGGTATTGAGGAACCAGCCCTGCGTGCCCGAGGGCGTGGCGTCCGGCACCGTCTCGCGCCTGACCCGGCCTTCCTGGGCGGCCGGGAAGTCGTAGCCCGTGGCCCAAACCCGGGAGGTGAATTCCTCCCGCCATGTGAAGGTGCCGGCCTTGAACGCCTCGAAGGCGACGTCGCGGTCGCGAAAATACTCGTAGCGAATGTCCGAAAAGTTGTACTGGCCGATCGTCACCGGCAGGTCGGCACCCCAGTAATCCGCGACGCGCTCGAAGGCGATGAAGCGGCCGATCTCGAACCGCGCCACCCGGTAGGGTCCGGAGCCGAGCGGCGGCTCCAGGGTCGAAGCCTCGAAGTCGCGGCCGCGGTAATAGGTTTCCGAGAAGACCGGCAGGCCGGCGACGATCAGCGGCAGGTCGCGGCTGCGGCCGGAGGCGAAGCGCACCACCACCGCGTCGTCGCCCTCCGCACTCGCACTCGTCACGTCGCGCAGGACGGCGGCGATCTGCGGGTGGCCCTTCTCCTTCAGCGTCGTGATCGAGAAGGCGACGTCGCGGGCGGTGAGCCGCGAGCCGTCATGGAAGCGGGCCTGCGGGCGCAAGGCGAAGCGGTAGGACAGGCCGTCGTCGCCGACCGTCACGCTGCGGGCGACGAGGCCGTAGACCGCGTCCGGCTCGTCGAGGGCCCGGACCATCAGGCTGTCGAACGTCAGGTCCATGCCGGCGGCGCCGTCGCCCTTCAGCACGTAGATGTTGAGGGTGTTGAAGGTCTCGAAGGCCTGGTTGCCGCTCGTCGTCGAGAGCTGCGCCGAGAAGGTGCCGCCCTTCGGCGCCAGCGGGTCGACGTAGTCGAAGCGCGCGAAATTCGCCGGGTATTTCAGGTCGCCGAAGCTCGACAGGCCGTGGCGCTCGGCGCCTTGCGCGAAGGCCGGGGTGCGGGCGGCCAGCAAGGCCGCCCCGCTTCCGACCAGGAAGCTGCGCCGGCGCATCACCGCGCCGCCCCGGTCTTGGCGGCCAAGTCTTGATCGTACCACCACGTCGTCGGGAAGCCCGAGGCGCCGTATTTCGGCAGGGTCGCCGGATGGGCGAAGCGGTTCCAGCGCAGGGTCCGGGACACGTTCGAGGACCATTGCGGCACCACGTAGTCGTGGGCGAGAAGCACCCGGTCGAGTGCCCGGGTCGCCGCCACCAGCTCCTCGCGGTCGCCCGCATAGATCACCTTGTCGATCAGCGCGTCGATCCCCGGATCCTTGATGCCCGCGAGGTTGCGCGAGCCCGGCCGGTCGGCGGCGGCCGAGCCCCAGCAGTCGCGCTGCTCGTTGCCCGGCGAGAGCGATTGGGCCCAGTTGCTGAGCGCCAGCGCGTCGAAATCGAAGCTGCGGGCGAGGTTCTGGTACTGGGCCGGATCGACCACGCGCAACGTCACCTTGAGGCCGATGCGCTCCAGGGCGGCGCGATAGGGCAGCACGATCCGCTCGGCCGAGTTGTCGTAGCCGAGGAACTCCACCGTGAAGGGCTGGCCGGTCGCCTTCTCGACCATCTGGTTGCCGCGGATCTCGTAGCCCGCTTCCTGGAACAGCCGCACCGCCTCGCGCAGGTTCGCGCGCACCGCCTCGGGGGTGCCGTTGACCGGGTTCTTGTAGGGCGTGGTGAAGACGGAAGCCGGCACCTTGTCCTTGAGGCTCTCCAGGATGGACCGTTCCCGCCCCTCCGGCAGACCCGACGAGGCTAGCTCGGTGCCGAAGAAGTACGAATCGACCCGCTTGTAGAGCCCGTAGAACAGGGTGCGGTTCATCTCCTCGAAGTCGAAGGCGAGGTTGAAGGCCCGGCGCACCCGCGCGTCGGCGAATTTTTTCCGGCGCAGGTTGAGGGTGAAGGCCTGCATGATGCCCATGCCGGCCTGAGGGAACTCCTCCTTGACGATCCGCCCCTCGCGCACGGCCGGGAAGCCGTCATAGGCGGTGGCCCAGTTGCGGGCGATGTTCTCAGTGCGCCAGTCGAACTGGTCAGCCTTGAACGCCTCGATCATCACCGTCGCATCGCGAAAATACTCGGCGCGCTGGGTGTCGAAATTGTTCGCGCCGCGGTTCACGGCCAGGTCGCGGCCCCAATAATCCGGCACCCGCTCATAGGTGGCGGTGCGGCCGGCCTCGAACCGGGCGAGGCGGTAGGGCCCGGAGCCGAGCGGGATCTCCAGCGTCGTCTCGGTCGGGTTGCGGGTCTTGCCCGATGCATCCTTGCCCTCCCACCAGTGCTTGGGGAGAACCGGGAGCTGGCCGACGATCTGGGGCAATTCGCGGTTGCCCGTTTCCGAGAAGGTGAAGCGCACCTCGCGCGCGTCCACGACCTCGGCCTTCGTCACGTTGTGGTAGTAGGCGGCGTATTGCGGGCTGTTCTCCTTCAGCACCGTGAAGGAGAACACGACGTCGTCCGGCGTCACCGGTTTCCCGTCGTGCCAGCGCGCCTCCGGCCTCAGGCGGTAGACGACGCTGCCGAGATCCTCGGCCGGCCGCACGCCGTCGGCCAGCAGGCCGTAATAGGTCGAGGGCTCGTCCTGGGCCTGGGCCAGCAGGGTGTCGTAGATCAGCGGGATCTGGCTCTCGAGGTCGCCCTTCACCCCGGCGACGATGAGGTTGAAATTGTCGAACGAGCCTTGCGAGCCGAACCGCACCAGGCCGCCCTTCGGGGCGTTGGGGTCGGCATAATCGAAATGCGTGAAGCCCGCCGGGTATTTCGGCTCGCCGAGGAGCGACAGGCCGTGGCGCCAGCCCTCATCGGGGGAGGCGGCACCGCCTGAGGGAGCGCCCTGCGCGCGGATTGCGGCCGGCATGGCGGCGAGGCTCAAGGCGGCAAGGGCGGCGCGGCGAGTGAGAGGGCGTGCGATCACGCGGGGCGATCCTCCGGCTGGGACAGGTCTCCCCCCGTTCTAGGTCGCGGGGGGCACCTGCGCCAACCCGGGCGCGTCGGCGCAGGGGTCTCTCACGCAGAAAGGCCGGGCTCTCGCCCGGCCTCGCGGTGACGCGGTCCTGACAAGCCCGTCAGGGCTTCGGGAACTCGACCGGCTTCTCGGACAGGGTCTTCAGGTAGGCCAGGATGTCGGCCCGCTCGGCGCCCGAGGGCACGCCCGCGAAGGCCATGATGGTGCCCTGGACGTACTGCTTCGGGGCGGTGAGGAAGTGGTCCAGGTCCTCGTAGGTCCAGTTGCCACCCTTGGCCTTCATGGCCGCGGAGTAGCTGAAGCCCTCGTGGCTGCCCTTCGGGCGCTCCACGATGCCGTAGAGGTCGGGACCGACCTTGTTCGGGCCGCCCTTCTCGAAGCTGTGGCAGGCCATGCACTTCTTGGCCGCGGCCTGGCCCTTGGTGGCGTCGGCGCTGGCGAGGCGCACGGGCAGCGGCTCCTCCTTGGCGGCGGCCGGCGCGGCCGCGCCGGCATTCTCCTCGGCGGCCGGCAGCGCGTAGCCGCGATCACCCGCCGGCTTCGGCTTGTAGATCAGCTCGGCCAGGAACCCCGTCCCCATCGCGAGGAGCAGGGCGCCGAGCACTGCGCCGGCGATCTTGTTAAGCTCGAAGGAATCCATGTCTCGGCAGCTCCGATGCTCCGGTGAGCAGGGGCGATGCGAGGCGCGGCCCGGCGCCACGCCGCAGTGAAGGTCCGCCGGTGCTTAGCCGTTCTGCGACGCGGTTGACAATGGCTCTAAACATCGTCGGTTCGTCGCAGAGCGCGGGCGTGTGGACGGCGCCACGGTCTGGCGTGGGCGCCCTGTCATGACAAGCCCGGCCGGCGCTGCTAAGAGCCGCGGCTTGCCGGGCATCCCGTCATCTCGACGACCCGACTCCCGCACAGACCCGAACCCGCATGTCCGACCCCCTCGTCCTGATCCCCGCCCGCCTCGCCGCCACCCGCCTGCCCGAGAAGCCCCTGGCCGACATCGCCGGCACGCCGATGATCGTGCATGTCTGGCGCCGGGCGGTGGAGGCCGGCATCGGCCCGGTGGTGGTCTGCACCGACACGGCCGAGATCGTGCAGGCGGTCGAGGCGGCGGGCGGCCTCGCGGTGATGACCCGCCCCGACCACCCGTCCGGCTCCGACCGCCTGGCCGAGGCCCTGGAGGTGATCGACCCGGAGGGGCGCCACGACGTGGTGGTGAACGTGCAGGGCGACCTGCCGACCATCGATCCGGCGGCCATCGC
The DNA here is from genome assembly GCF_003058325.1 of Methylobacterium currus. Taxonomy (NCBI): domain Bacteria; kingdom Pseudomonadati; phylum Pseudomonadota; class Alphaproteobacteria; order Hyphomicrobiales; family Methylobacteriaceae; genus Methylobacterium; species Methylobacterium currus. Next base: position 4,675,013 of record NZ_CP028843.1, on the reverse strand, counting down.
CGCCTCGGTCGCGCCGCTCGCCGACCGTGCGGTCGACATCGCGACGCTCTGCGCCGTCATCACCCGGCCGGAGGAGCGGACGGAGCCCAGCGTGGTCAAGCTTGTCGGCTCCGAGATCGCGCCGAGGCGGCTGCGGGCGCTCTACTTCACCCGCGCCACCGCGCCGTACGGCGACGGCCCCTTGTTCCACCATATCGGCCTCTACGCCTATCGCCGCCGGGCGCTCGCCCGCTTCGTGTCCCTGCCCCCGAGCCCGCTGGAGCAGCGCGAGAAGCTGGAGCAGCTGCGCGCTCTGGAAGCCGGGATGCGGATCGACGCGGTGGTGGTCGACGACGTGCCGCTCGGCGTCGACACGCCGCACGACCTCGAGCGCGCCCGCGCCATCCTGGCCGCCCGGCGCCTCAACTGATTCCCCCGAAAGCCGTGACGATGAACCGAACGATCTCCTACCAGGGCGAGCCCGGCGCCAACTCGCACATCATCATCCAGGAGGCCTATCCGGACTGGACGCCGCTGCCCTGCGCCACCTTCGAGGACGCGCTGACGGCGGTGCAGGACGGCTCGGCATCGCTCGGCATGATCCCGATCGAGAACTCGATCGCCGGCCGCGTCGCCGACATCCACCACATGCTGCCGGCCTCCGGCCTGCACATCGTCGGCGAGCAGTTCCTGCCGATCCACTTCCAGCTCATGGCCCTGCCGGGCGTGCGGCTCGAGGAGATCCGCACCGTGCACAGCCACGTCCACGCGCTGGGCCAGTGCCGCAAGATCATCCGGCGCCTCGGCCTCAAGGCGGTCGTCGCGCCCGACACCGCCGGCGCCGCCCGCCAGGTCGCCGAAGCCGGCGACCGCTCGCGTGCCTCGCTGTCGCCGCGGCTCGCGGGCGAGATCTACGGCCTCTCCATCCTGGAGGAGGACGTCGAGGACGAGGCCCACAACACCACCCGCTTCGTCGTGCTCTCCCGCGAGCCGGTCCTGCCGCCTTCGGGCAACGGCCCGACGGTGACGAGCTTCATCTTCCGGGTGCGCAACATCCCGGCCGCGCTCTACAAGGCGCTCGGCGGCTTCGCCACGAACGGCGTCAACATGACCAAGCTCGAGAGCTACATGGTCGAGGGCCAGTTCACCGCGACCCAGTTCTACGCCGAGGTCGACGGCCACCCGGAGGAGCCGGGCTTGCGCCGGGCGCTCGACGAGCTGGCCTATTTCTCGAGCGCGTTCCGGATCATCGGCACCTATCCGGCGCATCCGTTCCGGGAGAGCGCGCGGCCGCCGGCGGAGTGACGGGCGCAAGGCAGGCCGTCAGCTCCGCCCCGTCCCGTCGGCATCCCCTCCGGTCCATCCCGGGCTCGCCGCAGGCGGGGAGACCCGGGATCCGAGGCGCAGGACGTACCGGCGAGGCGGAGGGCGGCAGGCCTCTCGGGCAGATCTTTCGCCCGGGCCGACCCTGTGCTCAGTCCACGCCGCGATCGAGCCGCCGCACCGCCTCGTAGAGCGCATCGAAGTGCTGGATCACCACGTCCGGCTCCAGCTCCTCCACCGGCACGTCGGTATAGCCGAACGGCACTGCCACCACCGGGATGCCGGCAGCCTTGGCGGTGGCGACGTCTGTGCGGGAATCGCCCACCATCACGGCCCGGGCCGGATCGCCGCCGGCCTGTGCGATCGTCTCGGTGAGATGGCGCGGATCGGGCTTGAAGTACGGGAAGGTGTCCCGGCCACAGATCGCCGCGAAACGGGCCTTCACGCCGAGCAGCTCGAGGAGCCGCACCGAGTGGTCCTCCGGCTTGTTGGTGCAGACCGCGAGGCGGTAGCCGGCCTCCTCCAGCCGGTCGAGGGAATCCACCACCCCGGGAAAGAGGTGCGACACGTTGCAGAGGTTCTCGCCGTAATGAGCGAGGAAGACCCGGAACAGCGCGTCGAGCCGGTCCGGCATCAGCTCGCGCCCGCCGGCCGCGAAGCCGCGCTGGATCAGCGCCCGTGCGCCCGCCCCGATCAGCTCCCGGGCCTGCGAGACCGCCACCGGGGGGAGCTCCTCCCGCTCCAGGATCACGTTGAGCGTGCCGATCAGGTCGCCCGCGGTCTCCGCGAGGGTGCCGTCGAGATCGAACACGACGATCGGCGGCAGGGCGTCGGGGCTGGAGGTCGGCATGGGCTCTCGCGGGTTGGGGCTGATCGCCGCCTCCCATACAGGCGAGCGTGGCGGCGCGGAACCCGCGCCGGAACCGAGATGCGCTCACGGTGGGACAAGCCCGGGACAAGCGGGTCGAGCTATAACAGCGCGAGAGAGACGATCCGGCCGCCACAGAGGCGCCGTCGTCGCGACGAGGTCGAGGAGCGGCGCGCCATGCGCGGGAGAGCGGGTTATCGGGTCCGAGTGGCCGGGATCGCGGCGGGCCTGCTGGTCGCGGGCGCGGCGCAGGCCGCGTCCTACGAGTTCGTGCCGGCGCCCCAGGCCGACCTCAACCGGGTCTACCGGGTCGACAAGGCGACCGGCGAGGTCATCTCCTGCCAGTACGGGTTGCAGGAGAACACCATCGGCACCACCCTGTGCTTCGGCCCCGGCGAGGGCGCCGGGCCGCAGGCCCCCTCCGAGTACAGCCTGGTGGCGTCGCGCCACCTGCGCGAGGCCGGCGTCTTCCGGGTCAACCAGCGCACCGGCGCGATGAGCATCTGCTACGTGCTCGACGATGCCGTGGTCTGCACGCCCCAAGGCAATGCCGGCAGCACGGCGCCGGCGCCGGCGGGCAAGCCCTGAGGCCGGCGCGCCGCCAAGCGGCAGGCGCTGCGCCCGGCGGACCGGTGGTGCGGCACCGTTCGGGCGAGGCCGGATGGCCGCTTCCGCCTCCCCCGGCCGCGTGCTAGGGGCCTCTCGATCGGTGGGGCCGGCCGTCAGGACGCCCCGCCTGCCCTCCCCGCCCCTCGGGCGACGGGAGGGCGGACGAGAGAGACGAACCGAGGCGCCATGCCGATGTCCCAGATCCGTCAATCCCACGGAGGCCGGTGGTGAGCCCCGCCGCGCTCAAGCGCGCCGCCGCTGCCCGCGCGGTCGAGCTGGTCGAGGACGGCATGCGCCTCGGCCTCGGCACCGGCTCGACGGCGACGCTCTTCGTCGAGCTTCTCGGCGAGAAGGTGCGGGCCGGGCTCTCGGTCGTCGGCGTGCCGACCTCCGAGGCGACCCGCAGCGCCGCCCAGGCCGCGGGCATCCCGCTCACCACCCTCGACGACACCCCCGAGCTCGACCTGACGATCGACGGCGCCGACGAGATCGACCCGCAGCTTCGCCTCATCAAGGGCGGCGGCGGCGCGCTCCTTCGCGAGAAGATCGTGGCGGCGGCGAGCCGGCGCATGGTGGTGATCGTCGACGGCGCCAAGCGCGTCGAGACCCTGGGCCGCTTTCCCCTGCCGATCGAGGTGGTGCCCTTCGGCCTCGGCGCCACCACCCGGGCGGTCGCGGCGGCGATCGGCGCCGCCGGCTGCGACGGCCCCCTCACCCTGCGCAGAGGCGCCGACGGCGCGCCCTTCCTGACCGATGGCGGCCACCTGATCCTCGATGCCGGCCTGGCCCGCATCCCCGATCCGGAGGCGCTGGCCCGCGCCCTCGTGGCGGTGCCGGGCGTGGTCGAGCACGGCCTGTTCATCGGGCTCGCCACCGGCGCGATCGTCGCGGAGGCGGCCGACGGCCAGCCCCGCATCGTCACCCTCGGGGCGGCCTGACGCGCCGTCCGCTTCATCCTCGTCACGGCCGCCCGTCCGGCGGGCGCCGTCTTCCGGAGCAAACCGATGTCCCCGCGCCGTTCCCGAGTTCGCCTGGCGGGCCTCCTCGCCGCGACCCTGTCCAGCCCGATCCTCGTCAGCCCCGCTCTCGCCCAGACGAAGCCCGCCGCTCCCGCCTCGCCGCAGCAGGCCGCGATCACCCCGAGCCACCTCGCGCTGGCCAAGGAGGTGATGCTCTCCTCCGGCATCGCCCGCTCCTTCGACTCGATCCTCCCGGCCTTCGGCGAGCAGATCAAGCAGGCGGCGGTCACCCGGCCCGAGCTGACCAAGGACCTCAACGAGGTCATCGAGAAGATGCAGCCCGAGCTGGAGCTGCAGAAGCAGCGGATCATCGACATCGCCTCGCGCATCTACGCCAACAAGCTCACCGAGGCCGAGCTGCGCGAGATCGCGACCTTCTTCCGCTCGCCCGCGGGCAAGCGCTACGTCGAGACCCAGCCCCAGGTGCTCGACGACATGGTGCAGGCGATGCAGACCTGGACCCAGGAGGTCTCGGAATACATGATGGTCCGGGTGCGGGCCGAGATGGGCAAGCGCGGCCACCAGCTTCAGTGACCGCCCGCACGGCCGGCGAGCGGGCCGGGACGCTCGACCGTCTCGGCGCGATCGTCATCGCCGCCCTGCCGGCCTGCATGGCGGTGGCGAACCGCTCGAGCCCGGTGGTGGTCGGCCTCGCCGGGCTCCTGCTGCTCGCTGGCAGCGTGGCGGCCCGGCGCCCGCTGCGGCCGCTCCTTCTCGCGCCGCTCGCGACGCCTCTGGGCGTGGCTGCCCTCGCCGTCCTGGCCTGGTGCGCGTCGAGCCTCGCCTGGAGCCCCCTGCCGGGCCTGTCGCTGCGCACCCTCTCCGAGTTCCTGCCGGCGCTCGCCGGCGCCTACCTGGTGGCGCGCCTCGCGCCGCCGCATCTCGCCGCCCTCGCCGGGCCGGCTGCCTGGATCCTGATTGCGACCTGCCTGTACGTGGTGGCGGACCTCGCCTCCGGCCTGACGATCCGCGAGGCCCTGGGCCAGCGCGTCGCCGCCTTCGCGTTCAACCGGCCGCTCCTGACCGCGATGCTGCTGGTCTTCCCCCTCGCGGCCTGTCTCGCGGCGACCGGCCGGCGCGGCCTGGCGGCGATCGTCTCGGCCGTCGTCGCGGTGGCGGCCTGGCGCTCGGTCAGCGGCGCGACGGTGCTGGGGCTCGCCGCCGGCGCCCTCACCTTCTGCGTGGTGCGCTGGCTGCCGGCCCGGGCCGGGATCGGCCTCACCGGGGCGGCCCTCCTCGGGGCGCTGGTCCTCGCGCCGGTCGAGGGCGATCTCCTGGCCCGGACCATGCCCGAAGCCGTGCACCAGCGGCTCGCCGCCAGCAGCACCCGGGCCCGGGTCGCCATCGCCCGCAGCTTCGGCGCGGCGGTCGCCGCCGATCCCTGGCGTGGGGCCGGCTACGGCACCTCGGGGCGCTTCCAGGACACGCCGGCGGCCGGGCGGATCGAGCCCGAGCTGCGCGTCATGCTGGCGGTCGGGCATCCGCATAACAGCTTCCTGCAGGTCTGGGCCGAGCTCGGTCTCGTCGGCGCGACGCTCTCGGGCCTCGTCCTGATCCTGACCCTGCGGGCCGTGGCGGCTTGGGGACCGCTCGCCCGCAGCGCCGCCCTGGCGCTCCTGGCGGCGGCCGGCATCGTCGCCTTCGTGGAGCACGGCGCCTGGCAGGCCTGGTGGACCGCCGGCGTCGGCGCGGCCATCGCCTGGCTGCGCGCCCTGACTTATCAGTTAGAAGCCCTAACAACAGAGCGGTGATCGCCATGACCGACACGCAGCACGAGCCTTTCGACGTCGATCTCTTCGTGATCGGCGGCGGCTCCGGCGGGGTGCGGGCGGCGCGCATCGCCGCCGGCTACGGCGCGCGGGTGCAGCTCGCCGAGGAGTACCGGGTCGGCGGCACCTGCGTGATCCGCGGCTGCGTGCCCAAGAAGCTGATGGTCTATGCCGGCCGCTTCGCGGACGAGTTCGAGGACGCCGCCGGCTTCGGCTGGGAGGTCGGCACCCCGCGCTTCGACTGGGCGACCCTGAAGGCCCGGCGCGACGCCGAGGTGACGCGGCTCGAGGGCATCTACGCCACCAACCTGATGCGGGCCGGCGTCGAGGTGGTGGCCGACCGGGCGGTGATCGAGGATCCGCACACGATACGCCTGGTCCGCTCGGGGACGCGGGTGCGCGCCCGCCACATCCTGATCGCGGTCGGCGCCCATCCGGTCAAGGAGCCGTTGATCCCTGGCGCCGAGCTCGCCATCACGTCGAACGAGGTGTTCGAGCTGGAGACCCAGCCGGAGCGCATCCTCGTCGTCGGCGGCGGCTACATCGCGGTCGAGTTCGCGGGCGTGTTCGCGTCCCTCGGCACCCGCACCACCCTGCTCCACCGGGGCGACCGGCTCCTGCGCGGCTTCGACGGCGAGATCCGCCAGGCCCTCGGCGAGGCCTATGCGAAGCGGATGGACCTGCGCCTGAACACCACCGTCCACCGCCTCGACCGGCGCGACGGCGCGATCTGCGCCACGCTGCACGACGGCAGCGAGCTTCTGGTCGACCAGGTGCTGGTGGCGACCGGACGGCGCCCCAACGTCGCCGGCCTCGGGCTTGAGACAGCCGGCATCACCCTCGACGCGGCCGGGGCGATTCCCGTCGACCGTTTCTCGCAGACCGCCGCGCCGTCGATCTACGCCGTCGGGGATGTCACCAACCGCGCGGCGCTCACGCCGATCGCGATCCGCGAGGGCCACGCCTTCGCCGACACGGTGTTCGGGGGCAAGCCGTGGGCGGTCGACCACGGCCTGATCCCGACCGCGGTGTTCTCGACGCCGGAAATCGGCGTCGTCGGCCACGGCGAGGAGGTGGCGCGCCGCCTCTGCGGCGAGATCGACGTCTACGAGGCCCGCTTCCGGCCGATGAAGGCGACCCTGTCGGGCCGCGACGAGCGGATCCTGATGAAGATCATCGTCGAGCGGGCGAGCGACCGGGTGGTCGGCGTCCACGTGCTCGGCCACGATGCCGGCGAGATCATCCAGGCGGTCGGCATCGCGGTGACGATGGGAGCGACGAAGGCCGATTTCGACCGCACCATCGCGGTCCACCCCACCGCCGGCGAGGAGCTGGTGACGATGCGCACGCCCTCGGTGGTCAAGCAGCCGGTGGCGGTGGGGTGAGGCGGCCCCGTGTCGTAGTTGCCCTGCACTTTGCAAGGGAAGGATACATATCCGACCTGCCGCGCTGAAGCGGCAGATGGCTGTTGCAGGTCAGGTCACCTTCACCTCTGCACCCGGCCGGCACGGACCATGAAACATTGAAAACGACTTTTGTCACGACATCCGGTGGGTGCGTCCGGCGCTCTTCGTGTCACCGTAATTACAAGGCCAATTTTGATTTCGCTCAAGCCTCTGAAACTTCTGGATTCCCCGCGCGATGCTCATGGCTGGAAAAGTTGCGCGGTTTTTGTTCCATTTTCGTTCTGTCGCATGGAGCATTGCCAGCGGCTAATCGCCTATAGTCGAAATAATATAATAGATAAATAGATTCGTAATTATAGATATACAACAACAAAATCAGCTGATATTGTCTTATAAAATATATTATATGGGTTTTGCGCGCAACTTATTAAAAAATTATTAAATAAAAGCCTCAATATACGATTTTTTTGCTAGTTAAACAAATTTTTAATCTTAATCGCTCAAAATATATTTGAGTAACTTGTGGTCATTATGATGCCATATCCAGAAATTGTCGGCGCGGATCGAGTGGCGCGTCCGTTCAGAATTCTCGCTGTCGCCCTCTCGATCACGGCGCTCCTAGCCGTGATGAGGATAGGGCTCTTTGCCATTAGTCCAGATGTCCTGAGCGACTCCAAGAATGTTTTATCAAATATCAAAATATTATCGTGGTCGATTCTTTTCCTTTCTTTGCATATTATTACCTAAATATTAGAAAATAAATTTCTGCGAACTTATTAGTTTTAGTGCTTGCTTTCTTCATATTGGCAGGTGTTGCTGCATTTGAGCTCCAATATGTCATTCCGTATGCCGGCGGCAATTCCGCCTGATCGATCTTGATCTCGCTGCCTGGGATGCCGCCCTGGGCTTTAATTGGCTCATCTATTTCGAATGGGTGCATCTGAACCGAGCATCAACTGGATTCTGGTGACGGCATATCGGTCGATCTGGTGGCAGCCATTCGCTCTGCTCATCGTGTTCATCGTCCAGAAGAGGGTGCGAGACTACGCTTCGCTGCAAATCGCGCTTCCTCTGTCGATACAGATCACCTGGATCGTCGCCCTGTTCCTGCCGGCACTCGGTGCCTACCAGTTCTACGGAATGACACCGGCCGGGCACGCGGGCATCGCGATCGAGTTCACGGACGCCGCGACGGCACCGCTGCTGTGGTTGCGGCAGCCGGAGCTGCCTCCGGTGATGCCAGCCTTCTCTGATCTGCGCGTCATCTCCTTCCCATCTTGGCATGCTGCGGCGGCCGTGATCTTCATGTTGGCCGCGTGGCCGGTGCCGCGCGTCCGCTGGCTCGCTCTTGCTCTCAATGGTCTGATGCTGGCCGCGACACCGGTCCATGGAAGCCACTATGCTTCGGACATGATCGTGGGTGCGGCGATCGGCGGGGCGGCCTTCGCCATGGGGACATGGGCCCTCAGTGGGAAGCCGCTGGGTTCCGGCGAGGAGCGGGCGCGCTCCAACGACCGGCCGCGTTGGAGCGTAGCGGGTCCGGCGCGAGAGTGACCTTTTGGATCGGCGGCCGAACCATCGATCAATACGGCGCTCCGAAGCACATCGTCAGCGCCCGCGGATCCCCCGTCACCCGCACCGGATTCGAGATCGTGCGGGCCTGGCCCGGATCGCGATCGAGGGCGGTCATGCGGATCAGGCTCGCCCGGGAAAGGTCGTGCTCGGTGAAGGCCGTGTCGCCCGGACCGCGGGATTGCGCCAGGCAGGCGGTGAAGGCGAGCGACCCGTAGGCGGCGAGCGGGTACGGGTGCCAGCCATCGGCATCGAGTGGGCTCGGGCGCTCGAGGATCCAGGCGGCGCTCGCCCCCGAGACGTGCCGGCCGCCCGGCGCCGTGAGGTCGAAGGCCTGGAGCATCGTGCCGGCGGTCTCGTTCTTCAGGTTGAAGCGCACAGTCACGGGGTCGAGGACCGTCAGGATCGCGCTCACGCAGTCGCCCGGCGCGACCATGAGGCCGAGTGGCTGGGGCGCGTTGTCCTCGCCCCGGGCCCACCATTGCACCCAGGTCTCGTAGCGGGCCTCGGCCCCGTCCCAGACCTGCAGGGTGCCGATCTGCGGCAGGCTGGCGTTGCGGTAGAGGCCCTGCCCGTCGAGGCCGATCCAGGCCGAGGCGCGGGCAGCACGCCCCGGCTCCCCCGTCACCGCCGGCACCTGCCAGCGCGCCATGACGCCGGCGAGGCTGCGCCCGTGGAGCGCCGTGAGTGAGGCCCCCGACCAGTTCACGCTGCGGCGCGCCGGCACGGAGGCGTGGGGGCGCGCGATCAGGAGTTGCGGCGCCGCGACCGGCCGCGGCACTTCCACGAAGCGCAAGGGCCGGTCCGGCGGCGGTGCCAGGAAGGCCCGGCGGAAGGCGCGTGCCGCCGGACCGTCCGCGGGCCGCGGCACCGGCAGGCCGAAGCCGGCGAGGAGACCCGCATCGGCCTGCCCCAGGTCCAGATCGGCCGGCGGCAGGGGAAGCGGCCGGAGGGCGAGGTGCGGGGCGGGATCGCCGGCACCGTCGTCGGAGTCCAGGGGCGTCTCGGATGTCCGGGGCCTCTCGGATGTCTGGGGCATCGCCGCCGCCCTCCCGTCACACCGTGCCCGAGGGCAGGACCAGATCCGGGACGCATTCCCGGGCGGCCGCGATCACGGCGTCGCCGAAGCGCGGCAGGGCGTAGTCCCCGCGGCTCAGGCCGTCGCCGTCATGGGCCGACAGCGTCGCGAACACCGCGTCGGCGAGCCGGCGGCCGGCGATCGAATCGCTCGGATAGTGCAGCCCGGCGATCTCGCGGTTGCGGGCGACGCGCCGGGCGAGGGCCTTCAGGGTCTCGTTGACCGGGCGGCGCTCGGCATGGGGCAGGCCGGCGACGCGAAGTACGCCGGCGACGCACCGCGCCATCAGGCGCGCCTGGGTGGCGTGGCCGCTCGGGAAGGACGAATGCCCCGGCACCGGCACCGGCGGCAGCAGGGCCGGGCAGAGGAAGGAGGGCCGCGGCCGGTCGAAGGCCTCCTTGACGCGCAGGGCCGCGAAGGAGCCGACGAGGCTGGCGATGTGCAGCACCCGGTAGGTGCGGGGGTGCGAGGCCGGATTCATCGACAGGGCCTCCATGAAGGCGGTGATGAACTCGACATCCTGGGCCAGGATCTCGCCCAGTGCCGAGGCGCGCTCGTCCCGCGCCAGCACCAGGAGCGTGTCGAGCTCGATCGCCTGACCGCTCTGGCCGTCCGTCTGGTCGCGCAGGTCGAGGAGGATCTGCGCCATCGCGTCGTGGAGGGCGTCGGTGTCCCAGCCCGTCGCGGCGAAGTCCCGCAGCACCCGGTAGGCGTACCAGCGCCCGGCCCAGGCGCGGTCCTCGAAGGCGAGCGACCGGCCGGTCGGGGCGTCCAGGCTGCGGAAGGCGATCCGCCTGCGGGCGGCGCCCGGCGGGGTCTCGTCACGGATGAAGACCGGCCGGCGCAAGCTCCCGATCTCGGCCCCCTCCTGCGTCGCCTCGAGGGAGAACGGGAAGTCCGGCCGGTCCGGCACGAACCAGCCGCCGGCATCGCCATTGATGCCGGCATTGCCGGTATTGCCCGTATTGCCGGTGTTCCCGGTATTGCCTGTGTTGCCCGTCATCGCTCCCCTCCCCGACCCGACTCCCCCCGTTCGATTGGCTCGGCGATGATGCCCGATTGCGGCCCCTTGCCGGCCGGTGCCGCGAGGGGCGCTGAGCCTCCGTTCAGTCCGGCAGCCCCGCCGCCCGCAGGTGCCCGATCCAGCGCGACCGGACCGGATCGGCGAAGGGGCAGCGCGGCGCATAAGCGCCGAGCCGGAAGCTCGGCTGGAGACGCATCATCTCCGCCGCCGCTTCGGACGCCTCGGCCAGGCGGCCGGCCGCCGCCAGGCTCGCCGCGAGGGTGCGCAGGGTGAAGCGGATCGCGCGGTTGCGCGCCACCGCGCTCAGGCTCCAGGCCAGAGCCGCATCGTAGTCGCCCGCGACGTAGTGGGCCTGGGCGAGCAGGCCCTCGTGCCAGAACGTGTACGGGTCGCTCGGCGCCAGCCGCTGGCCGATCTCCCCGTGCTCCACCGCCCGCCTGCCATGGCCGGCAAAGCCGTGGGCGGCGCTGCTCATCGTCCAGGCGATGGCGAGGCTCGGCCCCGCCTCGATCGCCCGGTCGAGGAAGAGCCGCGCCGTGCGGGCGTCGCGCAGGAGATAGGCCTGGACGTGGCCGTAGATCGCCAGCGCCAGGGGGTCGTTGCCGTCCCGCTCGATCGCCGCGCGGGCGCGGTCCGCCGCCGCCCGGGCGTCGCCGTCCGGATCGGGCGACCCCATCTCGCCGACCCGGAAGACGTGCCACCAGGCCGCGTAGGCGAAGGGCGGCGCGTAGGACGGGTCGAGGGCGATCGCCTGCTGCAGGAGGCCGCCGGCCCGGGCGAAGCTCTCGGCATCCATCCGGTGCAGCAGGTCCAGGGCCTGGAGCAGCAGGTCGTAGCTGGTCAGGCTCGCCGGATGCTTGCGCAGGGCCCGCTGCAATTCGCGCTCGCGCACATGCGGCGCGAGGTTGCGGATCAGCTTCACCGCGATGGCGTCCTGCAGGGCGAAGACCTGGCCGACGAGGCCCTCGTAATGGTCGGCGCTGACCACCGCCCCGGTGCCGCACTCGATCAGCACGGTGCAGACCCGCAAGCTGTCGCCGTGATGCTGGATCGTCCCGTCCATGACGTAGCGCACGCCGAGGCGACGGCCGAACGCCGCCGGGTCGGCGCGCCCGCGGCGATAGGCCAGGGTCGAGCCGCGGGAGATCACGAACAGGTCGCGCAGGGACGACAGTGCCCGGACGATCCAGTCGGTGAAGCCGTCGGCGAGGGCGAGCCGGTCCGGCGCGCAGGCCCGGAACGGCAGCACCGCGATCGAGGCCCGCGCCTCGATGCCCGGCAGGCATTCGCCGGCCCGAGGGCCCGGGCCCGTCCCGCAGCGCAGGGCGAAGGCCCGGACCGGCCGGGCGTGGTTGCGCAGGGGCAGCGGCCCGAGATCGGTCGCCAGCGCCCGCGCCGCCGCGCTCGCCCGGGCGAACACCGCCTCCGAGACGATCACGTCGCCGGCCTCGGCATAGGCCTGCAGCCGGGACGCCACGTTGACGCCGTCGCCGAAGACGTCGCCGTCCTCGACGATGATCTCCGCGAGGTTGACGCCCATCCGGAAGGTCAGGCGCGCCTCCGCGGGATCGCGCTCCGTCGCCTCGGTGATGCGACGCTGCAGGGCGAGGGCGCAATCCGCCGCCGGACCGGCCTCCGGGAAGGTGGCGATGAAGCCGTCGCCGGTATTCTTGACGATCCGGCCGCCGCACTCCGTGATCAACGGGTCGATGATCCCGGCGCGCAGGGTCTTCAGGCGGCGGTGGGTCTCCTCCTCGGCCATCTCGCTGAGCCGGGTGTAGCCGACCACGTCGGCGACCAGGATGGCGGCGAGGTGGCGCTCCATGGTTCGGACCTCGGGAGGGGGGATCGGGGCGCCTGCCGGCTCCGCCAGTCGCATGCTCCGCCTCATCGCCATCCGCCTCGCACGATCGATGAGCGAACAATCCGCAGCAGCGCGGTGGAGCTTATGCTTTGACAAGCATCAATCATGGCGGCACCGATCCGGGCGGAATACTGTCATGCACTGATGGAGAGGTCCAGTGCCGAGAGCCTATGCCGAATGCCGGTTCGGGCGAGCCGGAACGCGGGGCGGGGTGCCGGAGCGGCATCCCCGCCCGTTGCGAGGATCACCCCTGCGCAAGACCCCTCGCGCGGCGGGGCAAACCCCCCTATAAGCCCGGCTTCCGCGACCGACCTGACCGGTTATCGAAGAGGTGCGCGAGGAGAGGACGATGAGCGAGCGTTGGACCCCCACGAGCTGGCGGCGGCTGCCGATTCAGCAGGTCCCGGATTATCCGGATTCCGCTTCCCTCGAGGCAGTGGAGCGGCAGCTCGCGAGCTTTCCTCCGCTGGTTTTTGCAGGCGAGGCGCGCAAGCTGAAGCAGGGCCTCGCCAAGGTCGCGGCGGGCGAGGCCTTCCTGCTCCAGGGCGGCGACTGCGCCGAGAGCTTCGACGAGCATTCCGCCGACAACATCCGCGATTTCTTCCGCGTCTTCCTCCAGATGGCGCTGGTGCTGACCTTCGCGGGCGGTTCGCCGGTGGTGAAGGTCGGCCGCATCGCCGGGCAGTTCGCCAAGCCGCGCTCCTCGCCAACCGAGACCGTCGACGGCGTCACGCTGCCGAGCTACCGCGGCGACATCGTCAACGGGATCGGCTTCTCGGAGGCCGAGCGCGTGCCCGATCCGCGCCGGCAGGCCGAGGCCTACCGCCAGTCGGCCGCGACGCTCAACCTGCTGCGCGCCTTCGCGACCGGCGGCTACGCCAATCTCGAGAACGCGCATCGCTGGATGCTCGGCTTCGTCAAGGACTCGCCCCAGTCCTCGGCCTATGCCGACCTGGCGCAGCGCATGACCGAGACCCTCGACTTCATGCGGGCGATCGGCATCAACCCGGAGACGCACCAGGAGGTGCGCCAGACCGATTTCTATACCAGCCACGAGGCGCTGCTGCTCGGCTACGAGGAGGCCCTGACCCGGGTCGATTCGACCAGCGGCGACTGGTACGCCACGTCGGGCCACATGCTGTGGATCGGCGACCGCACCCGCCAGGCCGACCACGCCCATATCGAGTTCGCCCGAGGCATCAAGAACCCGATCGGCCTCAAATGCGGCCCGTCGCTGAAGGCCGACGACCTGATCCGGCTCGTGGATCTGCTCAACCCGGCGAATGAAGCCGGCCGCCTGACCCTGATCTGCCGCTTCGGCGCCGACAAGGTCGGCGACCACCTCCCCGGCCTGATCCGGGCGGTGGAGCGCGAGGGCCGCAAGGTCGTGTGGTCCTGCGACCCGATGCACGGCAACACCGTGACGGCGAGCGGCTACAAGACCCGGCCGTTCGAGCGGGTGATGAAGGAGATCCAGGGCTTCTTCGACATCCACCAGGCGGAAGGGACGCATGCCGGCGGCATCCACCTCGAGATGACGGGCAAGAACGTCACCGAGTGCACCGGCGGCGCCCGGGCGCTAACGGCCGAGGACCTGCACGACCGCTACCACACCTATTGCGACCCGCGCCTCAACGCCGAGCAGGCGCTCGAGGTGGCCTTCCTGACCGCCGACCTCGTCAAGCGCGAGCGCCGGCAGCACGAGCACCCGCGGATCGAAGCGGCCGAGTAGGTTTTTTCGCAATCTCGGCATGAGACGAGGCCCGGGAGGGGTGCGGCGCTCGCGCGGCACCCCTCCCGGGCCTTCTCGCGTCGGATGCACGCAGTACGGGGAGCGAGCGTCGGCTCGCTCTCCCTTTTCCGGGCCCGGCAAGGGACACGAAGTTTACGAAGACGGCCCCGGCTCCAGCCCTGCCGGCCTGTCCTGCGACCGGAACGGATGGACCAGCTGGTCGCCGAACCCGCGCGGAAAGGCCGGGTCGCCATTGCCGAAATCCTGCGGCAGCACCCCTTTCGGCATGTAGAAGGTGCCGAAGACGAGGTCGATCAGCGGGAAGCAGCCCGCGAAGTTGCTGTTGCCGCCCTCGTCCGGCCCGGTGTGGTGCCAGCGGTGGAAGACGGGGCTCACCAGCAGGTAGCGGAAGGGGCCGAAGGTCCAGTCGAGGTTGGCGTGCGCGAGCGCCGAGACGCCGACATTGAACGGGACGAGGGCGATCAGCACGTCCGGCGAGATGCCGAGCAGGAGCGGGACGACGTCCGAGAGGGCGCCGTGGAAGACCGCGTCGACCGGGTGGAAGCGGGCGGCCGAGGTCCACTCGATCTCCTCGGAGGAGTGATGGATGGCGTGGAAGCGCCACAGCCGCATCGTGTGGAACAGCCGATGCGTCGCGTACATCACGAGATCGGAGAGGATCAGGTAGAGCGGCGCCTGCGCCCAGAAGGGCAGGCCCGCGAGCGGGCCGATCCCCTCCCCGAACAGGCTCGGAAGCCCGAGCGTCGCCGGGACCCCGTTCAGCAGGAACAGCCCGATGACCAGGAGCCAGATCCGGGCGTAGCCGGAGACGACCGGGATCACGAACCAGTAGCACACGTCGGTGACGACGTCCGGCTTGCGCCACCAGGGCCGGCCGGGATTGCACGGCCGGGCGATCCAGCTGACGACCGTGAACAGGAGGCCCAGGATCGTCAGCAGCAGCCAGATGCTGACCGTGCTCTGGCCGAGAGCCTGGATCACGCTCCAGAGCGAGGGCGGCGTCGGAACGGTCGGCATCGTCACGATCCTTGCTTGGTGGCCGTGAACCGGCGGATCTGCGCCAGGCCCGCCTCGACCTGGAGGTCGAGCAGCGCGCGCCCGCGCTCCGCCGTGGCGCGGCGGGGATCGCCGCTGCTGCCGTCGCTGGTCAGCCCGAGCCGGGCAAGGAGGGGCGGCGTCGGCCGGGCGAAGTCGACGCGCTCGGGCGCCGCCGCCATGAGCGAGGCGTGGTCGGCGAGCCCGGCATGCCCCCCGATCGTCGCCGGCGTCTCGCCCTGCGCCTCCAGCCAGAGCGCTTGCGCCCGGTTGCCCGCGACGTAGTAGTCGTCGACGCTCAGCACCCGCACCCCCTGGGCGGCCCAGTCGCGGTCGAGCCGCGCCGCGACCTGCTGCTGGGGCGCCAAGGCCCCGCCGTGATCGGCGATGAACAGGATGGTGCGGAAGCCATGCGCCTTCAGGCTGCGGGCGATGCCTTCCAGCGTGCCCGCATAGGCCTCCTCGGAAACGCCGAGCGTGCCCGGGAAGACGAGGTTGCCGGTCGGCGGGTCGAAATTCCCCTGCGGGACGTAGGAGACGACCGGGGCGATGAGGGTGTGGCCCAAAGCCTCGGCGATGCGCTGCGCCGTCCAGGCGACGAGGCTGTCGTGCTTGCCGATGGCGAGATAGGGGCCGTTCTGCTCCAGGCCGCCGCTCGGGACGAGGGCGGTCGTGTAGCCTTGATCGAGGGCCTGCCGCACCTCGACCCAGGTCATGTCGGCCATCGCGATCCGCCGGACCAGCGGCGCCGGCCACGAATGCTGCAGCGTCAGGATCCCGAAGCCCAGGAGCGTACCGGCGGTCAGGACGGCGCGGCGCGAGCAGCGAAACGGCGTGAGGATCGGCATAGGGTTGTCGGGATCGGGATGTGCGGCGCCATCGTTCCGCGGCCACGGGTCGGGGCGGTGATAACCCGGAAGGCTTAACGAAACGGCTGCCTGCGCATCGGGCCCGGGCCCATCGGAGCCCCGGCCGGCATCACGCGCTCGCCGGCCCGAGATGGCCGATCGAGATTGCCGACTAAGAGGCTTGCGCCCGGGCCGGACCGTCGCTATACCGCCGCCATCCCGCCGGGCCAGCTCCCATCGTCTAGCGGTCCAGGACGTCGCCCTCTCACGGCGAAAACAGGGGTTCGAGTCCCCTTGGGAGCGCCACCGGCCGGATCTTCCGCATCACGCCGCTTCGCCGAGTCGCCGGGCTTTCCGCTCGTGCGGCGCTGCCGTCGTCGCGTGCCGTGCGATCGCCCTCCACCAAAGCGGTAGCGCGTGCACGCGCCCCTCGACCAAGGGATGCGCGCGTCGTCGTCGTCGCGGCTGTCCTGCCGTGGATCGGCCTGCTAAGCATCCGTTATCCCAACATTCGATGTTCGGCGAGAGATGAGATGCGATGGGTCGTCATGCGCCTGCTGGGTTCAGTAGTCTTGTGTATGATGATTGCGGCATCGGGACGCCTCTTGTTTGAGCATCTGTCTCCGCGTGTGCTGGCGTTGATGCCGATCGACGGCGCAACGGAAGTCTATCCCGATCTTCCGATGGCGATCGGCTTCTCTCGCGCGATGGTGCCGGAGACGATCGGGCCGGCGACGATCGCCTTGCGTGAGGAGAGCGGCGCGCCGGTGCCGGTCGCGATCAGCTACGATGCGGCCCAGCGCTCCGCCCGGCTGGTCCCGCAGGCGCCGTTGCGGCCGGGCGCGGCCTACCGGATCGTGGTCGGGGCCGGGATCCGGCCGGAGAGCACACTCGGGCTGTCCTTGGCCGAGCCGGCGGAGGGGCGTTTCACCGTGGCGGCGGCGCCCGAACTCGCCGCGATGCAAGGGTCGCCGGTCCTGGTCGCGGTCGGGCCGAAGAATCCCTTCGGGCCCTACTACGCCGAGATCCTGCGGGCCGAGGGGCTGAACCTGTTCTCGGTGGTCGCGACGCGGGACCTCACGCCGGAGCGCCTCGCCCGCACCGCCCTGGTGCTGATGACCGAGTCGCCGGACGACGCCTTGGCCGCGCGACTCTCCGACTGGGTGCAGGATGGCGGCAACCTGATCGCGATCCGGCCGGAGGGTGCGTGGCTGCCGCTGTTCGGCCTCGCCCCGGGCGGAGAGGCCCTGGCCGAGCGCTACATCCAGGTCGACGCGCAGGCGCCGGCCGCCCGCGGCATCGCCCGGCAGGCGATGCAGTTCCACGGGCCCGCGACCCGCTACGCGCCGGGGGACGCCACGATCCTCGCCCGCCTCTCGACCGGGAGCGAGGCCCTGCCCTGGCCGGCAGTCGCGCTGCACCGGGCCGGCCAGGGCCAGGCGGCCGCCTTCGCCTTCGACCTCGCCACCTCGGTGGTGCGCCTGCGCCAGGGCAATCCGGCCTTCGCCGGGCAGGAGCGGGACGGGCTGCCGCCCCGGCGGCCGAACGACCTGTTCTTCCCCGACTACCTCGACCTCTCGCGGGTGGCGATCCCGCAGGCCGACGAGCAGCAGCGGCTGCTCGCCAACCTGATCGTGACGATGAGCGCCGAGCGCCTGCCGCTGCCACGGGTCTGGTACCTGCCCGACGAGCGCCGCGCCGCCCTCATCATGGCCGGCGACGACCACGCCACCCGGCGCGGCACCCTGGATGCCTACAAGCGCCTCGTCGCCGAGAGCCCGCTCGATTGCCGGCCGGAGGCCTGGGACTGCGCGCGGGCGACCTCCTACGTCACGCCGGCGACGCGTCTCGCGCCGGACCAGGCGCAGGCCTATGCGGCGCTCGGCTTCGAGACGGGGATCCATGCCGATACCGGCTGCCGCGACGTCGATGCCGCCACCCTGGGACTGGCCCTGAGCCGGCAGGTCGGCGGCATCGGGCAGAAGCTCGGCCTCCCGGCGCAGGAGACCCACCGCCTGCACTGCGTCACCTGGAACGGCTGGGCCGACACCGCCAAGATCGAGCGTGCGGCGGGGATCCGCCTCGACCTCGGCTACTATTACTGGCCCGGCTCGTGGATCCGCCGCCGGCCGGGCTTCATGAACGGCTCCGGCTTCCCGATGCGCTTCGCCGACCTCGACGGGCGGGTCCTCGACATCTACCAGGCCGCAAGCCACCTGGTGAACGAGAACGGCGTCGACCAGCGCACCGGCATCACCACCCTGCTCGACCGGGCGCTCGGCCCCGAGCAGTTCTTCGGCGCCTTCGGCACCCATTACGACTACACCGACGGCTATTTCGACCATCTGGTCGCCGCTGCCCGCGAGCGCGGCGTCGCGATGATCTCGGCCGCCCAGATGCTGCGCTGGCTCGACCGCCGGGAGGCCACCCGGTTCGAAGCCCTGGCCTGGAACGGGCACGACCTGACCTTCCGGGTCGATCTCGCGGATGGGCCGGAGCGGGTGACCGGGATGCTGCCGGTCTCGGCCCTGTCCCACCGCCTCGCGGCGATCACCCGCGGCGGCCAGCGCGTGCATTTCCGGACCGAGACCATCAAGGGGATCGACTACGCCCTGTTCGACCTGGAAGCGGGGGGCTACGCCGTGCTCTACGACGAGAAGACCTCGTCGATGCCGCTCCCGGCCCGGCTGCGGTGAGGCAACGGGGATCGGGCAGGCGCGCCGGCCTGCGTCATTTGGGGGCGTCGCACCTTTCGCGGTCCCGGGCGTTGGCCGGGATCACGCCCCGCATCCTGCGGCGCGCCCCATGCCCCCCGAGGTCCGACCCCGATGGCTGCCGACCCCAACGCCCTCTCCGACCGCGCCCTATCGATCTTCGCCTTCGCGGCCTACCACCACCTGATCAGCGGCCAGCCGATCGCGTCCGTGGTGCGCCGGGACGGCAGCGGCCATCACGCGGATCCCGAGGGCGCGGCCGAGGTCGAGACGCGCGGCCTCGCCACCTTGAGCGACGACGAGATCACCTTCACCGAACCGGGCGTCGCCTTCGTCGAGAAGACGGTCGCGGCGATCCGCCAGGCCAGCGGACGCTGACACCCGGCGGACGCTGATTCGGGGCGCTTGACGGTCCAACCGCCGGGATCGAATCCTGCCATCGCGGTGACGGGCATTCGGGTCCGAGCCGCCATCGGAGACGATTCCCTAGGACGCGCCCGCCCTCGCCCGCCTGATCGACCACACGCTCCTGCGGGCCGACGCGACCTCGGCCGAGGTGCGGCGCCTGTGCGAGGAGGCGCTGGCGCACCGCTTCAAGGCGGTCTGCGTCAACCCGGTCCATGTCGGGCGCGTCGCCCGGATCCTGGCCGGCAGCGACGTCGCGCCCTGCGCCGTCGTCGGCTTCCCCCTCGGGGCGGTGCCGCCGGAGGACAAGGCGGCGGAGGCCGCGGGCGCCGTGCGACGCGGCGCGGCCGAGATCGACATGGTGATCGCGCTCGGCGCCCTGAAGGAGGGAGACCACGCCGCCGTCCGGGCCGACATCGCGGCGGTCCGGGCCGCCTGCCGGGAGCAGGTGCTGAAGGTCATCATCGAGACCTGCCTGCTCGACGACGCGCAGAAGCGCCTCGCCTGCACCCTGGCGGTCGAGGCCGGCGCCGATTTCGTCAAGACCTCGACCGGCTTCTCGACAGGCGGCGCCACCGTGGCGGATGTCGTGCTGATGCGCGCCTCGGTGGGCGATGCCGTCGGCGTCAAGGCCTCCGGCGGCGTGCGCAGTGTGGCGGCCGCCCGCGCCCTGATCGCCGCCGGGGCGACGCGGCTCGGCACGAGTTCGGGCGTGGCGTTGGTGACGGCGGGGGGCGCGGGCGGGACGTATCAAGCGCCCTCGGGCCGGTAGCGCTCAGGCCGGCCGCCATCCTCGTCGGTGAAGCCATAAGCCCGCGCGAGGTCGCCGACATGCAGCACCTGCCCGGCGAAGGCCCCGACCTCGGGATCGCCCGCCAGCGCCGCCAGCGCCCGCCCGGCGTAGAGCGGGCTCTCCCCCGCCTCCCCGTCCATCCCGGCCTCCACCACCCGCTCGGTCCGCACCAGGCCCGGCGCCAGGGCCAGGGCCGTGACGCCGTAGGGCTTCAGTTCCTCCGCCATCGCGAGGGCGAGGCGGTTGGTGGCCGCCTTGGCGAGGTCGTAGAACAGGTCGCCGAGATAGGCCTCCGTCCCGAACGAGACCAGCGCCAGGAGGCCGCCCTTGGCCGAGACCATGGCGGGCGCCACCGCCCGGGCGAGGATCAGGCCGGCGAGCGGCCCGGTCTCGAGGCTGTGGCGCAAGGGCGCGAGGCCGCGGCGCCAGAAGGCGGTGCCCCAGCTGGCGCCGTCGGGATAGCGCACGCCGTCATAGCCCTCGTTGCCGCCCCAGACGCTCGACACCGCGACGTCGATGCGGCCGAAGCGGCGCAGCACCCAGCGCACCATCGCGTCCACCTCCGGCTCGCGGGTGTGGTCGCAGAGGTAATGGTGGCCGCGCCCGCCCGCGAGGTCGACCTCCCGGGCGGTGTCCTCCAGCGCTTCCGTGCGCTGGTCGGTGCGCGGACCGGTCTCGCTGGAGCGGGCGGTGACCACCACCGTGGCGCCGGCCTCGGCCAACGCCCGGGCGATCCCGCGCCCGACCCCGCGCGAGGCGCCGGCGACGAGGCAGATCTTGCCCGAGAGGTCCGGGACGCCGGCGGGCCTCACCGGGCGCCGCGGGACAGGAAGCGCTGGAACGCGGCTTGCGCCTCGGGGGAGCGGAGCGCTGCGTCGAAGGCCGCGGCCTCCGCATCCATGGCGGCCCGCACGGCCTCGTGGTCGCCGCGGATCAGCCGGCGGGCGGCGGCGAGCGCCTGGCGGGGCTTCGCGGCGAGCTTGGCGCCTTGCGCCAGCGCGTGTTCGAGGAGCCCGTCGGCCGGCACGACTGCGTTGGCGAGGCCGAGCCGCACCGCCTCGTCGGCCCCGAAGGCCTCGCCGAGGAGCAGGAGCTCCGTCGCCTTCGGCAGGCCGACCCGGCGCGGCAGGAGGTAGCTGGAGGCGGCCTCCGGCACGAGGCCGAGATCGACGAACGGCATCCGGAAGGTCGCGGCGGGCGCCACGTAGACGAGGTCGCAATGGAGCGTGAGCGTGGTGCCGACCCCGACCGCGAGCCCGTCCACCGCCGCCACCATCGGGGTGCGGGTTACGGCGAGCTGGCGGATGAAGCGCAAGGAGGGCGCCTCGCCGAAGGATGTGTCGGCCCGGGCGACGAAGTCGGCGATGTCGTTGCCGGCGGTGAATACGCCATCAGTCCCGGCGAAGACCACCGCGCCGACGCCCGATCCGTCGCGGTCGGCCCCTTCCAGCGCCTCCCGCATGGCGTCGTACATGGCGCCGGTGAGAGCGTTCTTCTTCTCGGGCCGGACGAGCTGGATGAGGCGGACGCCGCCGGGTTCGTCGGTGATGCGGACGTGGTCGGTCATGGAAGGTTCACCAGTAGACTATTCGGGTGGACAAAGGTCTTCCCAATCAACGGAATGACATCCTCGGCATCATCCCGGGCTCCCGCCTTGGGCGAGACCCGGGATGACCCTGTCGGTGTCAGGAGCGGCTGCGCACCGCCTGGAGGCAGGCGACCTCCGGACCGCCCCTCACCCCGCGAGCGCCAGCGCCCCGTCCTGCAGGAAGCCCCCGCCCCCCGTCACCGTCTCCTCCAGCCCCCGCGCGGCGGTAGCGAGGTTCTCGGCGAAGAAGCGCGCCAAGGCGATGCGGGCCGGGTGGGCCGGGTCGCCGTCGCCGGCCTTCACGGCCGCGTTCGCCGCCAGGGCCGCCTGCGCCAGGCAGATGCCGCCCTGGGCGAGGCCGAACAGGCGCAGGTAGGGGGTGGCGCCGGCGAGTGCCTCCTCGGGCCGGTTCGAGCCCAGCGCCTTGAGGAGGTGGCCCGTCGCCCGGTCGAGGGCTTCGATCGTCTCGCGCAGGCGCGGGGCGGTGTGGCCGAAGGCCGGGCTCCCCTCCTTCAGCACCCGCTCGGCGACGAGGCGCATCGCGCCGATCTGGCCGCGCACCACCGCGCCGTCGTCCAGCGGCAGCTTGCGGGTGACGAGGTCGATCGCCTGGATGCCGTTGGTACCCTCGTAGATCGCCGCGATGCGGGCGTCGCGCAGGTGCTGGGCGGCGCCGGTCTCCTCGACGAATCCCATGCCGCCATGGACCTGGATGCCGAGCGAGGCGACCTCGATGCCGATATCGGTCGAGAAGGCCTTGGCGACCGGGGTCAGCAGCGAGGCCCGGGCCTGCGCCGCCTTGCGCGCCGCCTCGTCCGGCGCCCGGTGGGCGCGGTCGATCGCCTCGGCGGTCAGGTAGCAGATGCCCCGGGAGGCCGCCGTGAGCGCCTTCATGGTCAGGAGCATCCGCTGCACGTCGGGATGCTCGATGATCGCGCTGGCGCCCTCGCTCGCGGCGCTCGCCCGGCCCTGGCGGCGGTCGCGGGCATACAGGAGCGCCTGCTGGTAGGCGCGCTCGGCGATGGCGACGCCCTGGAGGCCGACGCCGAGGCGGGCGTTGTTCATCATCGTGAACATGCAGGCGAGGCCCCGGTTCGGCTCGCCGACGAGCCAGCCGGTGGCGCCGTCATACACCATGGTGCAGGTCGGCGAGCCGTGGATGCCGAGCTTGTGCTCGATGCCGGCGCATGTGAGCGCGTTGCGCGACCCGTCCGGCAGCACCTTCGGCACCAGGAACAGCGAGATGCCGCGGGTGCCGGCGGGCGCGTCGGGGAGCCGCGCCAGAACGAGGTGAATGATGTTGTCGGTGAGGTCGTGCTCGCCCCAGGTGATGTAGATCTTCTCGCCCGAGATCCGGTAGCGACCGTCGCCGGCCGGCTCCGCCCGGGTGCGCATCACCGAGAGGTCCGAGCCGGCCTGCGGCTCGGTGAGGTTCATGGTGGCGGTCCACTCGCCCGAGACCAGCTTCTCGAGGTAGCGGGCGCGCAGGTCCTCGCTGCCGTGCCGGCTCAGCGCCTCGACCCCGCCGGCGGTCAGCAGCGGCCCGAGGCCGAAGGCCATCGCGGCGGAGTTCCACATCTCGATGCAGGCGGCGTTGAGCAGCACCGGCAGGCCCTGGCCGCCATACTCGACCGGGCCCGGCAGGGCATTCCAGCCGCCCTCGGTCCAGGCACGGTAGGCCTCGCGGTAGCCCGGCGGCATGGTCACGACGCCGTCCTTGAGCGGGGTGCCGTGGCGGTCGCCCACCGTGTTGAGCGGCGCCACCACGTCGTTGGCGAAGCGCCCGGCCTCCTCCAGGATCGTGTCGACGAGGTCGTCCGAGAGGTCGCCGTGCAACCCCTCCGCGATGGCGCGATCGAGCCCGGCGACGTGCCGGAGGGTGAAGGCCATCTCGGCCACGGGCGCGCGATAGGTCATCGAGGGCTCCTCCCGACGGAAAGCGAGGCGGCTTCGCCGGGCGAGCCCGCCGCGCGGACCCCCGGCAACCACCCTTTGGATTTGACGTACGGATGCCGCCGACCTACGGCCGGCGGCATGGTGACGGATAGTTTAGACGTGAACGATGATCGCGGGTCAATGCCGACCCGCCGCCTCGCCGCCGATGACGCGGGCATCGAGGAGGCCGGCGCCCTTCTGCGCGCCGGCAAGCTGGTGGCGATCCCCACCGAGACCGTCTACGGCCTCGGCGCCGATGCCGGCGATCCGGCGGCGGTGGCGGGAATCTACGCCGCCAAGGAGCGGCCCCGTTTCAACCCGCTGATCGCCCACCTGCCCGACCTCGCGGCGGCCCGGCGCGAGGGCGATTTCGGCCCGGAGGCCCTGCGTCTGGCGCAGGCCTTCTGGCCCGGCCCCCTCACCCTGGTGGTGCCTCTGGCCGGCACGGCCCGCGTCTGCGACCTCGCCCGGGCCGGGCTGCCGAGCGTCGCGCTCCGGGTGCCGGGCAGTGCCCTCGCCCGGAAGGTGCTGGCGGCGGCAGGCTGCCCTGTGGCGGCGCCCTCGGCCAACCGCTCGGGGCGGGTCAGCCCGACGGAGGTGGATCACGTGCTGGGCGACCTCGACGGCCGGATCGCAGGCGTGCTCGATGGCGGGCCCTGCCCGATCGGGGTCGAGTCGACCATCGTCGCCTGCCTCGACGGCCCGCCGGTGCTGCTGCGTCCGGGCGGCGTGCCGCGCGACGCCATCGAGGCGATCCTGGGGCGGGAACTGGCCATGCCGAGCGCGCCGGACGGGGCGGCCCCGGTCTCTCCGGGGCTCCTCGCCTCGCATTATGCGCCCCGCGCCGCCGTCCGCCTCGATGCGGCGCGGATCCGGCCGGGCGAGGCCGCCCTGCTGTTCGGCCCCGTCCCGCCGGACGGGCTCGACGACGCGGCGCTCTCGCTCAATCTCAGCCCGGCCGGCGACCTCGCGGAGGCGGCCGCCCACCTCTTCGCGCATCTGCGCCGCCTCGACGCCGCCGGCCCGGCGACGATCGCGGTGACGCCGATACCGGAGCACGGGCTCGGCGAGGCGATCCGCGACCGGCTCGCGCGGGCTGCCGCGCCGCGGTGATCCGGCGGCCGAGATTGGCGATCGGCTGACGACTTTTTTTCGGATCTCGTGGAACCGACCCTGTGGGATCCGCGTTTCTCGAGCCTAGAAGGTCACCTAAGCCCCCATCGACCTTCCGCCTCAAAGGCCCAGCTGCGCTGGGCCTTTTTCTTGATCAGGGCCCGGACACCGTCCGGGCTTTTTCTTTGGCGAAAGGCCTCAGCCGGCGAGCTTCGCCGCGATGCCGGCGACGTGGCGACCCTGGAAGCGGGCGCCCTCCAGCTCGACCGCGCTCGGCTGGCGGCTGCCGTCGCCGCCCGCGATGGTGGAGGCGCCGTAGGGCGAATTGCCCATCACCTCGGCGGTGCCGAGCTGGCCCTGGAAGCTGTAGGGCAGGCCGACCACCACCATGCCCTGATGCAAGAGCACGGTGTGGAAGCTCAGGATCGTCGATTCCTGGCCGCCATGCTGGGAGGCCGTCGAGGTGAACACCGCCCCGACCTTGCCGACGAGGGCGCCCTTCGCCCACAGGCCGCCGGTCTGGTCGATGAAGTTCTTCATCTGCGAGGCCATGTTGCCGTAGCGGGTCGGCGTGCCGAAGATGATCGCGTCGTAGGAGGGCAGCTCGTCCACGGTGGCGATCGGCGCCGCCTGGTCGAGCTTGTAATGCGATTGGCGGGCGACCTCCTCCGGCACCAGCTCGGGCACCCGCTTCACCACGACCTCGGCGCCGGCCTCGCGCACGCCCTCGGCCACCGCGTAGGCCATCTGCTCGATATGGCCGTAGGTCGAGTAGTAGAGGACCAGAACCTTCGCCATCGCGTGATCTCCTGTCGGTGCGCGGTGCGGACCATCGCGGATCGCGGACCCGCGGAAAATGGCCTATGGTGCAAGCCCGCGCTTGCACGCATGCAAGGTCAGGAGCCTGACGACGTGACCGCCACCCTCGCGTGGGACGATTTCCGGCTGGTCAAGGCCATCTCCGACCAGCGCGGCCTGACCCAGGCCGCCGAGCGGCTCGGCATCAACCATTCCACCGCCTTCCGGCGTCTCGGCCAGATCGAGGCGGCCCTGCGCACGCCCCTGTTCGAGCGCCACCGCACCGGCTACGTGCCGACGCCGGCCGCCGAGGAGATGGCCCGCATTGCCGCCCGGATGGAGGAGGAGGTGCTGGCCTTCACCCGCCGGATCGAGGGCCAGGGCCTGAGCCCCGCCGGCGAGCTGCGCATCACCACCGCGGCCTCGCTCCTCAACGGCCTCCTGACCCCGATCCTCGCGGCGTTCTGCGCCCGCTGCCCGGAGGTGCGCCTCGACGTGGTGGTGTCGGAGCAGGCGCTCAACCTCGCCAAGCGCGACGCCGACGTGGCGCTGCGCGCGACTAACGACCCGCCCGACACCCTGGTGGGCCGGCGCCTCGCCACCATCGCCTGGGCGCTCTACGGCCGGGCCGACCTCGACCGGGGCAGCCCCCTCGCCGCACAACGCTGGGTCTCGCCGGCGCCCCGGCTCGGGGCGGCCTCCGCCGCGCGCTACGTGCAGGAGCGCACGAATCCCGAGCGCATCGTGCTGCGCCTCGACACCGTGCAGGGCCTGGCGGACGCGGTGGAATCCGGGATCGGCATCGGGCCCCTGCCCTGCGTCATCGGCGACCGCCGGCTGGGCCTCGTGCGGCTCTCCGACCCGGAGCCCGACCTCGCCGCCGGGCTCTGGCTCCTCACCCATCCGGACCTGCGCCGGGCCGCCCGGGTGCGGGCCTTCCTCGATTTCGTCGGCGATGCCATCGCCCGCGAACGCGACCTGATCGAGGGACGGGTTCCGCGTCAGCGGACCGAGACGATCTCCACCTCGTGACCGGCCACCTCGACGGTCTCGCCGGCCTGCTTGCCGGTGAGCGCCCGGGCGAGCGGCGCCACGTAGGCGATGGAGCCCTTGGCCGGGTCGGCCTCGTCCTCGCCGACGATGCGGAAGGTCTGCTCAGGCCCGTCCTCGCGCGCGATGGTGACGGTCGAGCCGAAATGCACGGTGTCGCCCCCAGGCTGTTCGACCACCTGGGCCGAGTTGCGCCGGGCGGTCCAGTAGCGCAGGTCGCGGTTCACCCGCGCCATGTTCGCCTTGTCGTCGGGCGACAGGCCGGCATGCTCGGCATGCAGCCGGTCCAGCTCCGCGTCGATCAGGGCGAGGCCCTCCGGCGTGACGAAGTTCGGGTGCGGGGAGACGGGACGGTCGGGAAGATCCTCGAAGGCCTCCCCGCCCTCCTTCTCGCGAACGAAGGCGATGCTCATGAAACAGGCAATGCGCGGGCCCACGCCAAGGTTCCGCGCTTTGCCCGCGCCGGCTGCGTCCAGGGATGCGCCTGAACATCGGCGGGGATGCGGTGAGACGCATTTAGCCCGGGCTATGACCTGTGCCGTGGCCTTCCGGCCGATGTCGCCTTAAGGGAGCGGCGCCGCGCCGCACCGGGCCCCTCCCGCGACGCGGCCACGACCACTTTCGGAACATCGTCATGGAACGTGCGCAAGCCGCCGCCCTCGCCAGCGCCGGGGTCGGCCTCCTGGTGCTCGCCCTCAAGTTCGGCGCCTGGTGGATCACCGGGAGCCTCGCGCTCTATTCGGACGCCCTCGAGAGCATCATCAACGTCGTGGCGGCGATGACCGCCTTCGTGGCCCTGCGCGTCGCCGCGCAGCCGGCCGACCAGAACCACCCTTACGGCCATCACAAGGCCGAGTACTTCTCGGCGGTGATCGAGGGCGCGCTGATCATCGTCGCCGCCGTGATGATCCTGCGGGACGCCTACGACGCGCTCCAGGCCCCCAAGGCCCTCGACGCGCCGCTTCTTGGCGTGGCGGTGAACGGCCTGGCGACGGTGATCAACCTGGTCTGGGGCATGATGCTGGTCAGGCGCGGTCGCGACTGGCGCTCCCCGGCCCTGGTGGCGGACGGCAAGCACGTGCTGGCCGACGTGTTCACCTCCGGCGGCGTGCTGATCGGCCTGGGGCTCGCCACCGCGACCGGCTGGATGATCCTCGATCCGGTCATCGCCGTGGTGGTGGCGCTCAACATCCTGTGGTCGGGCGGCGCCATGGTGCGCGACTCGGTCAGCGGCCTGATGGACCAAGCGGCGCCGACCGAGATGGTGACGCAGATCCGCCGGCTGATCTCCGAGCACGGCGAAGGCGCGCTGGAGGCCCACGACGTGCGCACCCGCCACGCCGGCCAGGTCACCTTCATCGACTTCCACCTCGTGGTGCCGGGGGAGATGACGGTGGCGGAGTCGCACGCGATCTGCGACCGGCTCGAGGCGGCGATCGAAGGCGCGGTGGAGGGCGCCGTGGTGACGATCCACGTCGAGCCTGCCGAGGAGGCCAAGCAGCGCGGCTTACCGGTTATCTGAGGACCGGCCCTTGCGGCAGGCGGCTCACAGCGGCGACAACGCCCACGCAACGGAGGACGAACGCGCGTGACGGCTGCCGACGACGATTACGTGTATGACGAGGCGACGGGCGAGTGGCGCCCCGCCGGCGAGATGAAGGCCGCCGCGACCCGGGAGGTGCGCGACGCCTCCGGCAACCTCCTGAGCGACGGCGATTCCGTCACCCTGATCAAGGACCTGAAGGTCAAGGGCGCCAACCAGACCCTCAAGCAGGGCACGGTGATCCGCTCGATCCGCCTCACCGACAACGACGACGAGGTCGATTGCCGCCACGACACGATCAAGGGCTTGGTGCTGCGCACGGAATTCGTGCGCAAGCGGTGAGTTGGGCCACCCTCCCCGTCATCCGGGGCCGCGCCGCGGAACCCGGGATGACGGAAGAGAGGTGCAGACGGGACGTGCTTACCGCTCGCTCAGCACCGGCACCATCCGCCGCATCGCTTCGGTGAGGTCTGCCGCGGAACGGGCGAAGCACAGCCGCAAGAATCCCTCGCCTCCGGGCCCGAAGGCCGAGCCGGGGGCGAGGCCGATAGCGGCCTCGTCGACGAGGCGCTTGGCGAGGCGGACGTCGTCCGGCTCGCCCGGCACCCTCGGGAAGGCGTAGAAGGCGCCGGGCGGCGCGGGCAGCTCGACGCCCGGCACGGCACCCAGGGCACCGCAGACGATCTCGCGGCCGGCCCGGGCCTGCGCCACCTGCTCGGCCACCAGCGCCTCGCCCTCCCGGATCGCCGTGACGGCGGCGTGCTGGAGGAAGGTGGCGACGCCGGACGTGCCGTAGAGGACGAGCCCGTCGACGATCCGCCCGATCGATTCGGGCCCCTCCAACCAGCCGACCCGCCAGCCGGTCATCGCCCAGTTCTTGGAGAAGGTCTGGACGAACAGCACCCGGTCGCGGTCCTCGGGCTGCCAGACGTCGCGGATCGACGGCGCCCGGCCTAAACCCTCGTGCGCCGGATCGAAGCAGAACCGGCCGTAGATCTCGTCGGCGACGATCCAGAGCCGATGCTGCCGGGCGATCGCCAGAACCGCCTCGAGGTCTCCCTTCGTCGCGACCCAGCCGGTCGGGTTCGCCGGGGTGTTCAGCACGATGGCGCGGGTGCGCGGGGTGATCGCCGCCGCGATCCGGGCGATGTCGAGGCTCCAGCCGGCCGCCGCATCGAACTGCATCGGCACGGGGACGGGCCGCGCACCCTGCATCGCGACCGCGCCGAAGAAGTTCGACCAGGTCGGGGTCGGCAGCACGACCTCGTCGCCGGGCTCGGCGGCGATGCGGATCGCGGTGTGGAAGGCGTGCATGCCCCCCACCGTCACGAAGAACCGCCCCGGCCCGACGGGATCGCCGTAGAGCCGCGTGACGTACTCCGCCAGGGCCTCGCGCAGGGGCGGGATGCCGAGCATCCGGGTGTAGAAGGTCGCGCCATCGCGAAGAGCCCGCTGCGCCGCCTCGCCGATGAAGGCCGGCGTCGGCCGGTCGCCCTCCCCGACCCAGAGCGGGATCAGGCCCGGCCGCTCGACGCCGTAGGCCACGAGCTCGCCGATGCCGCTCGGCAGCACCCCGGCCGCTTCGCGGCTCACCGGCGGCATCGTATCGGGCAGGGGCGGGACGGTCATGCGGAGGCCTCAACCGGAGGGATTCGAGGCGCAACGCTTCGCAAGAGGCGCGCCCCGGCGCAAGCCGGAGCGATCGAGAACCGGCGCGGCCATTCCGGGCCGTGCCGGCCATGGGGCCGTCAGCCCTGCCGCACCAGGATCAGCGTGGCGAGCGGCGGCAGCGACAGGGTCAGCGAGTGGTCCTGGCCGTGAGACGCCTCCGCCACCGCGTCGACCCCGCCGTAATTGCCGACATTGCTGCCGCCATAGCCCTCGGCGTCCGAGTTGAACGCCTCGCGGTAATGCCCGGCCATCGGCACGCCGATGCGGTAGCCGTGGCGCACCACGGGGGTGAAGTTCGAGACCACGATCGCGACCTCGCTCGGTTCGCGGCCCTTGCGGGCCCAGGCGATGACGTTGTTCTCGGCATCGTCCGACACCAGCCACTGGAAGCCCGCGGCCTCGGTGTCGCGGGCGTAGAGCGCCGGGGTCGCGGCGTAGAGGTGGTTCAGGTCGCGCACCAGCGCCTTGAGGCCGGCATGGAACGGATCCTCCAGCAGGTGCCAGTCGAGGCTCTGGTTGTGGTTCCACTCCTTCTCCTGGCCGAACTCGCCGCCCATGAACAGCAGCTTCTTGCCGGGATGGCCCCACATGAAGCCGAAATAGGCGCGCAGATTCGCGAATTTCTGCCAGCGGTCGCCCGGCATCTTGCCCAGGAGCGAGCCCTTCCCGTGCACCACCTCGTCGTGGGACAAAGGCAGGATGAAGTTCTCGGAGAAGGCGTAGAGCAGCCCGAAGGTCAGGTCGTGGTGGTGGTAGCGGCGATGCACCGGCTCCTTCGAGATGAAACGCAGGGTGTCGTGCATCCACCCCATGTTCCACTTGAAGCCGAAGCCGAGGCCGCCGGTATAGGTCGGGTGCGAGACGCCCGGCCAGGAGGTCGATTCCTCCGCCACCGTCATCGTGCCGGGGGCGTGGCTGTAGGTCGCCTCGTTGGTCTTGCGCAGGAAGTCGATCGCGTCGAGGTTCTCGTTGCCGCCGTACTGGTTCGGGATCCACTCGCCGGCCCGGCGCGAATAGTCGAGGTAGAGCATCGACGCCACCGCATCGACCCTGAGGCCGTCGAGGTGGTAATGCTCGAGCCAGAACCGGGCGTTCGAGGCGAGGAATGCCGAGACCTCGGTGCGCCCGAAATTGTAGATGTAGGTGCCCCAGTCCTGGTGGAAGCCCTGGCGCGGGTCGGCGTGCTCGTAGAGGTGGGTGCCGTCGAACTGGCCTAAGCCGTGGGCGTCGAGGGGGAAGTGGCCCGGCACCCAGTCGAGCAGGATGCCGATGCCGGCCTCGTGCGCCGCGTTGACGAATTCCGAGAAATCCTCGGGCGAGCCGAAGCGGCTGGTCGGCGCGTAGAGCGAGACCGGCTGGTAGCCCCAGGACCCGTCGAACGGGTGCTCGGTGATCGGCAGGAGCTCGATATGGGTGAAGCCCATCTCCTTGGCATACGGAATCAGGCGCCCGGCGAGCTCGCGATAGGTGAGGTAGCGGTTGCCCTCCTCCGGTACCCGCGCCCACGAGCCGAGATGGACCTCGTAGATCGAGATCGGGCCGTGGCGGTGGTCGAGGGCGTTGCGGCTCTGCATCCAGGCCTGGTCGCGCCAGACCGGCGCCGGCAGGCCTTCGAGGCGCGAGGCGGTCTCGGGCGGCTGCTGCGCCGCGAAGGCGACCGGATCGGCCTTGAGCGGCAGGAGCGCGCCGTCGGGGCCGCGGATCTCGAACTTGTAGTGGCCGCCCTTCTTCAATTCGGGGATGAACAGCTCCCAGACGCCGCCATCCTGCCACAGCCGCATCGGGTGGCGCCGGCCGTCCCAGTCGTTGAAGTCGCCGACCACCGAGACCCGGCGGGCATTCGGGGCCCAGACCGCGAAGCGGAAGCCCGGCGTGCCGCCGATCTCGATGGCCTGCGCGCCGAGCACCCGGTGCACCGCGTCGTTGCCGACGTCGCGCAAGAGGCCGATCTCCCCCTGCGTCAGGGTGGCGCCGTACTCGTAGGGATCGCGGCGGGTGCGCTCGGTGTTGTCCCAGCCCTCGACCGCGATGCGGTAATCGGGCCGCTGCCCGTGCGGGAAGCTCGCGACGAAGAAGCCGGCCGGGTGGCGCCGCTCCATCGGCACGCGGTTCTCGCCGATCACCACCGTGGCGGCGCGGGCCTCCGGCAGCACCGCGCGCACCTCCCACTGGCCGTCCCCCGTCTCGTGGGGACCCAGCACCCCGAAGGGATCGCCGTGCTCGGCGCGCATGATCGCCTCGACGGCGTCGGGATGGACCGCGTAGGCCCGGCCCGGCACCGGCGGCCGTGCCGGGCGGCCCGGCACCGGCCCGGAGACCCGGGGCGACGCCGCTGCCTGCATCGCGGCGACGCGCAGCGAAACCTGCTTGACGACACCCTTGCGGCTTGACCCGCCGGAGGATTTCTTGCCCGTCTTACCGTCCAACTCCTTGCCGGCTTTCGCCGTCACGGTCACCGGCGCCACCAGGGTGGCCTTCACCTTCGCGGCCTTGCCGGGCTTCTCGGTCTTCACGGTCTCGGTCACGCGCGTCTCGAGGCTGCGGTCGGTCTGGCGCCGGCGAGCGGCCGGCTTCCGGGCGCTGGTCTCGTCGTCCATGGGTCACGCCCCTTTCTGGTCGGCCAGGATGGCCAGCACGCCGCGGGCCGGAATCTCGATCCAGTCCGGGCGGTTGTTGGCCTCGTAATCGATCTCGTAGAGTGCCTTCTGCAGCAGGCAGAGCCGCAGCAGGCGGTCGTGGGTGGCCTCGTCGGTGACGGCGGCGCGGCTGCCCTGCACCGTTGCGGCATAGGCCTCCAGGAAGGCCCCGCTCACCATCTGGCGCCAGGCGGCGACGGCGGTCTTCGCCCGCTCGCCGGCCTCGGCGAAGCGCGAGGAGACCTCGCGGGTCACGGTCTCGCCGCCATAGGCGAACGAGCGCAGGATGCCGGCGACGTCGCGCAGGGGCGTCGACTTCGCCCGGCGCTCGTCCACCGGCCGCGACGGCTCGCCCTCGAAATCGACGATGATGAGGTCGTCCTGCGAGGCGAGCACCTGGCCGAGATGATAGTCGCCGTGGATGCGGGTGCGGTGGGCGCCTTGCGGAGCGCCCCGGCTCAGGGAGGCGATCAGCGCCTCGATCTCCGCCTTGGCGGCGACGATCGCGGCGGCCGCCTCCTGGGCGCTCTCGGGAGCCGTGAAGCCGAGCGAGGCGCAGGCCCGCAGGGCCTTCTCGGCCTGGCGCCGCGTGTCGGCGGCGAGCGCCGACAGATCCTCGCCCGTGAACGGCTCGGCCGCGAAGGCTGGGTCGTCGGTCTCGGTGGCGAGCGCCTTGTGCATCTCGGCGGTGCGCTGGCCGAGCAGCCCGGCCCAGCGCAGATGCGTGGCGAAGGTCTCTTCCGGGGAGTGCGCCTCGCTCTCGGGCACCAGCACGATCGTGTCGAGGTCGCGCCGCAGGTATTCGAGCATCAGGGTCCAGGCATCGCCCTGGTTGCGCACGAAGGCCTGGAGCAGGCCGAGCGCCGTCGCGGTGCCGTCCGGCCCGACATGCTCGACCACGCCCAGCAGCGCCGGCGTGTTCTTGAACCCGGCTTCCTCGGTGAGGAAGCGGCCGACCTCGACCTCCGGATGGCTGCCTGGCTGGAGCCGGCGCAGCAGCTTGAGCATCAGCCGCGAGCCGAAAGCGATCGAGGTGTTGCTCTGCTCCGCCGAGAGCCGGCGGATGTCGGCCGGGTCAAGGTCCAGCTCGGGGTCGAACAGCGAGGTCGCCTGGAAGCGGATGCTGCCCTTCTCGGACGCGATCTCGCGATTGTTGCGGATCGCGTCGACCATCGCGAGGGCGAAGTCGACCGAGGAGGCGGCGCCGTAGAGGAGGCCCATCCGCGGCCCGCGGCGCACCCGGGCGACCGCGTGGTCCATCAGCGACTCGTCCTCGCGGCCCTCGTCGACCGCGAGCGGCACGAAGTAGTCCTGGGTCTCACCGCTGGCCAGCGAGACCGCGATGCGCGGCAGGAGGAAGCCGCCGGTGCCGCTCAAGCTCGGCAGGATCGCGCTGTCGACCACCTCGACCCCGCGGATGCGGGTGCCCTTGGCGCCGAACCAGCGCCGCGAGCCGATGAAGCGCGGCGCCACGGTGCGCTCGAAGGCCTGGCGCTCCCGGCCCCGCATCAGGGTCTCGACGCCGCCGGTCAGCACCAGCGTGAACAGCTCCGGCGCTTCCGGGCTCGGGCCCATCGTGCCGGCATTCGCGGTCGAGAGCGAGAACCAGTAGAAGCCGTAGGCCGGCATGGTCAAAAGGTACGGCAGGTCGCCGATCGGCGGGAACGAGGTGCCGCCGGTCAGCTCGACCGGCACCGCCGTGCGCAGGTCCGACAGGTCGAGCTGCACCGCCTGCGGCGCCCGCGACAGGTTGGCGACGCAGAGCACCCGCTCGTTGTCGTGCTCGCGGATCCAGGCGAGCACCTTGCGGTTGTCCGGATAGAGGAAGCGCAGGCCCCCGCGCCCGAGCGAGACGTGGTTGTTGCGGATCGCGATCATCCGCCGGGTCCAGTTGAGCAGGCTGGTCTGGGCGCGGGTCTGCGCCTCGACGTTGACCGCGTCGAAGCCGTAGATCGGGTCCTGGATCGTCGGCAGGAACAGGCGGGCCGGGTCGGAGCGCGAGAAGCCGCCGTTGCGGTCCGGCGACCATTGCATCGGCGTGCGCACGCCGTCGCGGTCGCCGAGATAGATGTTGTCGCCCATGCCGATCTCGTCGCCATAGTACAGCACCGGGGTGCCGGGCATCGAGAGGACCAGGAACTTCATCAGCTCGATCTTGCGCCGGTCGTTCTCGAGCAGGGGCGCGAGGCGGCGGCGGATGCCGAGATTGATGCGGGCGCGCCGGTCGGCGGCGTAGAAGCTCCAGAGGTAGTCGCGCTCCTTGTCGGTCACCATCTCGAGCGTCAGCTCGTCATGGTTGCGCAGGAAGATCGCCCATTGGCAGCCCTCCGGGATCTCCGGCGTCTGCCGCATGATGTCGGTGATCGGGTGCCGGTCCTCCTGCGCGATCGCCATGTACATCCGCGGCATCAGCGGGAAGTGGAACGCCATGTGGCATTCGTCGCCCTCGCCGAAATACTGCGCGGTCTCCTCCGGCCACTGGTTGGCCTCGGCGAGCAGCATCCGGTCGGGATAGGACTCGTCGAGGGCGGCGCGGATCTTCTTGATGACCGTGTGGGTCTCAGGGAGATTCTCGCAGTTCGTGCCGTCGCGCTCGATCAGGTAGGGGATCGCGTCGAGGCGCAACCCGTCCACCCCCATGTCGAGCCAGTACCGCATCACCTCGATCACCGCCTCGAGAACCTTCGGGTTGTCGAAGTTCAGGTCGGGCTGGTGCGAGTAGAAGCGATGCCAGTAATACGCCTTGGCGACCGGATCCCAGGTCCAGTTCGAGGCCTCGGTGTCGAGAAAGATGATGCGGGTGTCGGTGTACTTCTCGTCGGTGTCCGACCAGACGTAGAAGTCGCGCCACTCCGAATCCTTCGGGGCGTTGCGGGCCTGCTGGAACCAGGGATGCTGGTCCGAGGTGTGGTTGATGACGAGCTCGGTGATGACCCGCAGGCCGCGGGCATGGGCCTCGTCCACGAAGGTGCGGAACTGGTCCATCGTGCCGTAGGACGGGTTGATGTCGCGGTAATCGGCGATGTCGTAGCCGTCGTCGCGCAAAGGCGAGGGATAGAACGGCATCAGCCAGATCGCCGTGACGCCGAGGTCGCGGATATAGTCCAGCTTCGCGGTCAGGCCGTCGAAGTCGCCGATGCCGTCGTTGTTCGCGTCGAAGAAGGACTTGACGTGCACCTGGTAGATGATGGCGTCACGGTACCATTGCGGATCGCTGCGATCGATCATCGCGTCAGAGCCTCATTCGATCGGGTCGTGGCGCCGGGTTGGCGGGTGTCGCGGGACTTGGGCTCAAGTGGCTTGGGCTCAACGCGGGGCGCCGGGGAGAGTTCGGGGGCCGAGATGTCCGGTGCGGGGGACCGCACCGGACGGACGAAACTAGGCGCCCCCGTGCTGCCACGCGCCGCCGGTCGCCGCAAGGCGGTCGGGACGGCGAAGGCGCCAGATCACCACCGACCGCTCGGCCGGGTCGAGGGCGATGCGGTGGGTCTTGCCGCGCAGCTCGAACGTGAAGCCCTGCAACAGGTCCTCGACCTCGACCGCGCCGTCGTCGGGCAGCCCGAACTGCCAGAGCGGCACCTCGTAGGTGCATTCCTGGCGGCTGCGCGGATCGAGATTGACCATGCAGAACACCGCGTTGTCGCCCGACGGCGTCATCCGCAGGTAGGCCAGGATCTGGTCGTTCCAGGCCGGGGTGAAGACGACGTTGCGGAAATCCCAGAGGGCCGGGTTCTCGCGGCGGATGCGGTTCAGCGCGATGATGTGGTCGCGGATGTTGCCGGGCCGGTAATAATCCCAGGCCTTCAGCTCGTACTTCTCGGAGTCGAGATATTCTTCCTTGCCGGGCACCGGGGCGGCGTCGCACAGCTCGAAGCCGTTATAGATGCCGTAGACGCTGGACAGGGTGGCGGCGAGCGTGCCGCGGATGATGAAGCCCGGCCGGCCGCTGGTCTGGAGGAAGACCGGGTTGATGTCCGGCGTGTTGGCGAAGAAGTTCGGGCGGTAATACTCGCCCATCTCACCCGCGAGTTCCGTCGCGTAGGCCGCCAGCTCCTCCTTGGTGTTGCGCCAGGTGAAGTAGGTGTAGCTCTGCTGAAAGCCGGCTTTGGCGAGCTTCTTCATCATCTTCGGCCGGGTGAAGGCCTCGGCGAGGAAGAGCACGTCCGGATAGCGGTCGTTGACGTCGCGGATCATCCAGTCCCAGAACGGGATCGGCTTGGTGTGCGGGTTGTCGACCCGGAAGATCTTCACGCCCAGCTCGACCCAGCCGACGATGATGTCGCGCAGCTCGATCCACAGCGATGGGAAGGCGCCCTCGCGGTAGAAGTCGACGTTGACGATGTCCTCGTATTTCTTCGGCGGGTTCTCGGCGAACTTGATCGTTCCGTCTGGGCGCCAGTCGAACCATTCTGGATGCTGCTTGATCCAGGGATGGTCCGGCGAGCACTGGATGGCGAAGTCCAGCGCCACCTCCATGCCGTGGGCGTGGCTCGCGGCGACGAGGCGACGGAAGTCGTCGAGGGTGCCGAGGTCGGGGTGCACCGCCTCGTGGCCGCCCTCCTCGGCGCCGACGGCGTAGACCGAGCCGACATCGCCCTCACCGGCCTTCAGCGAGTTGTTCTTGCCCTTGCGGTTGGTGCGGCCGATCGGGTGGATCGGCGTGAAGTAGAGCACGTCGAAGCCGAGTTCCCGGATCTCGGGCAGCCGGGCGATGACGTCGTCGAAGGTGCCGTGGCGGTTCGGATCGCCCGATTGCGAGCGCGGAAAGATCTCGTACCAGGCCGAGAACCGGGCCGCGAGCCGGTCGGCGAAAACCTCCAGCACCACCGGATAGCGCGAGAGGTTCACCCTCTCCGAGTTGCGGTGGATCAGCGCCGTCTGCTCCAGCAGGCGGTGGAGCTGCGCCGCCGATCCGGGCTCGTCGGCCTCGAGCGCCGCCACGAGCGCGTTCAGCGCGGCGGCGTCGCTGCCCTCGGCGAGGGCGGCGGCGCGCCTGACGAGGCCGACGCCTTCCTGCGTCTCGAGCCGCACGTCGATGCCGGCGTTGCGCTTCTTCTCCAGGCCGCGCAGCCAGGACGAGAAGTCGTCGCGCCACGCCTCGACCGTATACTCGTAGCGGGCGTTGCGGGTGAGCGGGAAATGGCCGTGCCAGCGGTCGTTGTCGACGAACAGCATCGGGTCGCGGCGCCACTCGGACTCGCCGGCCAGCCGCGACAGGACCGCGGCGTTGATGACGTCGTGCCCGTCGGTGAAGATGTCGGCCTCGACATGGACCTGGTCGCCGACGACCCGCTTGATCGCCGAGCGGCCGCCATCGATCTCCGGGCTCACCGCCTCGATGATCACCCGCCCCTCCCCGCTCGGGGTGGTGCGGCGCGGCCGCCGCATGGCGCCGATGCGGCGGGCGGCGAGGATGCGCACCGCGCGGGGCTCCAGGCCGATCGACTGGTCGGCGCGGAAGACCAGCGGCGCGGCCTCGGGCGTCAGGTCCTGGAACGGGCCGAATTCCCCGCCGGAGCCGGCGATCAAGGGTGCGGGGTCGACCGCGACGGGGCGGTCGGTCGGGTTGTGCAGCACGATCACGGCGTTCTCGGCCGAGCCGGGATGGCCGGTATCGATCCGGATCAACGCCACGTAGGACGCGTCGGGGGCCGAGAGGCGCCATTGCGCGCCCTCGACATTCGCCGCCGGCAGGTCGGCGCGCAGGCGGTTGATCGCCGCGACGAAGCCCGAGATGTCGATGCCGGTCTGGTGCTCGCGGCTCTCCGGAGTCGTCTCGACGACGTGGAGCGGCTTCGCGTAGCCCCACTCGTAGCCGATCGGCATCAGCACGCCGGCCGAGAAGAAGGCGGCGAGCGCGTAGCGGCTCTTGAGGTCCGCCGCCACCGCCTCGCGCCCGCCCTCCAGCGAGGCCGCCAGCCGCGGCATGTCGTGGTTCTCCGGGAAGGCGATCGAGGGCGCCAGGATGCGCAGGCGCTCGTACTGCTCCAGGGCCCAGGGCGCCTTCAGGTCCCACCAGGCGAAGGAGTTGAACAGGTAGTCGAACCCGGCCTCCGCCGTGGCCCGCGCCTCCTCGAAGGTGCACCCTAAGGTCTCGGCGGCGAAGAGCGCCGCGTGGTCGCGGCCCTTGGCGGCGGCGATCAGGCTGCGCCACACGTCCGGAGGGACCTTGTAGGCGGCATCGCAGCGGAAGCCCGCGACGCCCAAGGACTGAAGCCGGGCGATGTAGCCGTTCCACAATTCCGTCAGCGCCGTGCGCGGGCCGGCGGCGACGTAGTCGAACTCGGCGAGGTCGCCCCAGACCGTGATCTTCGTCGGATCGTCGGGATCGACCGCGTGCGGGCTCACCGGCGCGCCGGAGGCGTCGCGCACGAACAGGTCCGGGCGTTCGTGGGCGAGCTTCCCGTCATTGGCGGCGTGGTTCACCACCAGGTCGGTCATGATCTTCAGGCCGTGCCCGGCGGCGGCCTCGCAGAAGCGGCGGATCTGCTCGTCGTCCGGGGTGCCGTCGAGGTCGCGCAGGCGCTCGTCGAGCCGGTCCGGGT
Organism: Methylobacterium currus; assembly: GCF_003058325.1. Lineage (NCBI taxonomy): Bacteria > Pseudomonadati > Pseudomonadota > Alphaproteobacteria > Hyphomicrobiales > Methylobacteriaceae > Methylobacterium > Methylobacterium currus. The sequence goes on along the minus strand of NZ_CP028843.1, from coordinate 4,636,075 downwards.
CGGCGACGGCGTAGAGCGAGCGCGAGCCGCCGGTCTGGTGGAAGGGATTGAGGTAGACCCAGTCGAAGCCGAGTTCCGCGATGCGGGGCAGTTCGGCGGTCCAGGCCGAGACCCGGCCGACCAGGAGGGGGAACAGGTTGTAGATTCGCGGTCCGGCCGCCAGCGGCGCCAGGGTCGCCGGCAGCGGCGTCACCTCGCGGGTGCGCTTCGCCGGCTTGGTGCTGGTGCGGGGTACGTTCATCGGCCCGATCCTGCCTGCTCGTTCTCGATCGTGTCACGGGGGCGTGTCGTGGGTGCGGGGCCCGAGGGCCCCGCACCGGGGTCTCAACTGGCGGAGAGACGCAGAACCGCCAGGGGGAGGCGCGCGAAGAGTCGCTCGACGCTCAGGCGCCCGCCCTCGGCGCGGACCTCGTCGCCCGTCACCAGGTCGCGCCAGACGCTGCCCTCCGGCACCGGCAGGCTCGTTCCGGCGAAGGCGCCCGCGAGGTTGAGGGCGTCCTCGGCGGCGACCCGGCGGGGCACCGCCACCAGGAGGTCGCCGGCTTCGGAGCCCACGGTCGCGTCCTGGCGCAGGAAGGCGACGACGCGCTCCGCCCCCTGCCCCTCCGCCGCGACCGGGGCGTAGTCGGCCTCGGCGTAGAAGCCGGGATGAGCGGCGCGGTCGGCCAGCAGACGGGCCAGGACCGCCTGCTTGATCCGCCCGTCCGGCCAGGCGGCAAGCAGGGCTTCGAGCGCCACGTCCTGCCCGAGCGCCGCCTCGCGCTCGGCATAGTCGACCGGGCGGCGGTTGTCGGGATCGACGAACGAGAAGTCCCAGAACTCCGTGCCCTGGTAGATGTCGGGCAGGCCCGGCAGGGTGCATTTGAGTGCCGACCGGGCGAGGCCCGTCACCATGCCGACCCGCGCCAGCCTTTCGGCGAAGGGCCGGAAGTCCTTGAGGAAGTCCGATCCTGGCGCCACCAGGGCGTCGAACAGCCTGGAGACCGCGCCCTCATAGGCCTCGTCGACATTGACCCAGCTCGACCGCCGCTTGCCCTCGCGCATCGCCTTCTCGGCATAGGCGCCGAGCCGCTTGCGGAAATCCTCGACGTCCTTCGGATTCGGAGAGTCCGTCAGCAGCTCCAGCGGCCAGGCGCCGAGGATGGCCTGCAGGAACATCCACTGGTCGTTGGCGTCGGGCGCCGCCTCGCCCTCGACCTCGGAGAGGTGGGGCGCCACCAGCCGGCCCCACACGTCCCAGGCTTGCGCCCATTCCTGCGGGATCTCGGAGAGCGCCAGCAGCCGGGTGCGGGCATCCTCGCCGCGCTTGGTGTCGTGGGTGGCCGTGGTGATCATCGCGTTCGGCCAGTCCCGGGCACGGGCGGCCTGGAGCGCGTGGAAATGCTCCGCCGTCAGCCCGTACTCGCCCGGATCGCCCCCGACCTCGTTGAGCGCCAGAAGCTCGACGAAGCGGTAGAACAGCGTGTCCTCCAGGCTCTTGGCCATCACCGGGCCGGTGAGCTGCTGGAACCGGCGGCGGAAGCGGCGCACCACCTCGGGGTCGGGACGGCCCGGCCCCTCGGTGTCGAGGCGCCCCAGCAACACCCGCTCGGCAAAGTCGTGCACCGAGCGGTCGGGCAGGCTGGAGCGGCGCTTGGCCTTGCGGACCGTGTCGCCGATCAGCTTCAGGTCTTCCGGCTCGATCTCGTTCTCGTCCAGATCCTGGGACAGGTAGCTGCGATAGACCGGGAAGCGGGCGATGATCTCCGACAGGGCCTGACGCAGGGCGTTGACCGAGAAGTCCCGGGTGCGCCGGTCGGCGTCGGCCACCTGCTTCAGGTCCGAGGTCAGGACTTCCAGCTCGCTGGCGAAGCTGGTCTCCAGGATCTCGCCCTTCACGTTGCGCAGGAGCCACGGATAGGGCTCGTCCATGCCGGTCGCCCCGGCATAGAGCCCTGCCACCGCCTCGCGCTTCCCCTGGTCGACGAACAGCCCGTCGATCTGGTTGAGCACGTCGTAGCCGGTGGTACCGGCGATCGGCCAGGGCCGCAGCTTCTCGCCGGGCTCCAGGATTTTTTCCACCACGATGTAGAAGCCGGGGCCGAGAGCCACCTGGAGCGCGCGGGCGTAGCCGGCCGGATCGGCGAGGCCGTCGATGTGGTCGATGCGCAATCCGTCGATCCGTCCCTCGCGGATCTGGCGAAAGAGCATCGCGTGGGCGCCCTCGAACACCCGCCTGTCCTCGACCTTGAGGCCGGCGAGCGAGTTCACGTCGAAGAAGCGGCGGTAGTTGATGTCGCTCGCCGCGACCCGCCAATGGGCCAACCGGTAGGCCTGCGCCTCCAGGATGCGGTGCAGCGCCCCGAAGCTGTCGGGATGGCCCTTGAAGCCGTTGACGAGGGTCACCGCCCGGTCGACCGCCGCCTTCAGGTCGGACGAGGCCGCGACGGCATGGGCGAGGCGCCGCTTCAGGCCCTCCGCCTCCTCCGGGAAGGCGGCCTGGCGCTCGGGGCTGGTCTCGTCGCCCATCCGGCGCAGGCGCTCGGAGATCGACAGGACCTCGGCCGAGTACTCGTCGCCGACCACCGGCAGGGCGGCGAGCGCCCGGTCGAGGATGATCGGGTAGCTCAGCGGGTTGACGGGGAAGCGGTGCTCGAAGTGCCAGACGCTGAAGCCGCCCTCCTCCGGGTCGAAGGCGAGCTTGAGGTCGCCCTTCTCCAGGGCTTCGCCGTAGCGGTCGCCGAGGAACGGCACGACGAGCTTGTTGCGGGCGCCGAGCCGGCCCCAGTCGATGTCGAAGGCGTCGGCCGCCGAGGACAGGGCACCCCATTCGAGCACCGAGAGCCACCACGGGTTGTCGGCACCGCCGACGCCCATGTGGTTGGGCACGATGTCGAGCAGGAACTTGAGGCCGTGCGCCTTCAGGGTGTCGCTGAAGCGGACGAACGCCTCCTCGCCGCCGAGCTCCGGGTTGATCTCGCGGTGGTCGACGATGTCGTAGCCGTGCATCGAGCCCGGCCGCGCCTTGTGGATCGGCGAGGCGTAGACGTGGCTGATGCCGAGCTTGGCCAGATAGGGGACGATCTTCGCCGCGTGGTCGAAGGTGAAGTCCTTGTGGAATTGCAGCCGGTAGGTCGCCCGCGGCGGCGGCGAGGCGAGGCGCGCGGCCCCCGAGCGCGGCCCGCGCTCCTCGGCGGCGAGCGACGAGGCGAGCTTGGCCAGCGGCCCGCCCGGGGCCGCGATCGCGTCGAGGTCGCGGTCGAGCTTGCGGCGCCAGTTCGGGTAGCCCTCGGTGACGCCCGGCATGTTGGCCTGGCTCACCTCGCCGAGGATGTCCTCGTACTGCACCGCCGTCAGCACCGACGGCGCCCGGGCGAGGAAGCGCACCGCCGCTTCGAAGGGCGGCTCGGCCGGCACCTCGCTCGTCGGGATCAGGCCCTCCTGGTTGAGCGCCTCGGCGAGGCGCCGGCGCTCGTGCACCCGCTCCTCGCGCTCGGCCCCGGCCCGCTCGGCGTCGTAGAGGCCGAGCGACTGGCGCAGCTCGGTGTCGACGCCGCGCCACCAGCCGACGAAGGTCGGGAGGTCGTGGGTGGTGATGGCGCAGAGCGCGTCGCGCGGGTACTCGGCCGGGCGCTTGAACGCGCCGCCCTCGCCCCGCTCGAAGGACAGGATGCGGTAGCTCAGGATCCCGGCCTGCATCAGCGCGTCGGAGAAGCCGGCCGGCGCGGTGCCGAGGTCCTCGGCGATGACGAGGCACTTCGCCCGGTGGCTCTCGAGGCGCAGGACCGCCAGCATCGCCTCGAACGGCATCGCCACGTAGGCGCCGCCCTTCGCCCCTCCTCCGACCGGGATCAGGAACAGCCGGGCGAGCTGGAAGGCGTGGTCGATGCGGATCGCGCCGGCATGGCGCATGTTGGCCTGGACGAGGGCCCGGAAGGCCGCGAGGCCGTCGCGCTCCAGCTCCAGGGGATCGAAGGGCGGCAGGCCCCAATCCTGGCCGTTCGGGGCCAGGATGTCCGGCGGCGCGCCGATCGACAGCCCGGCGGCGAAGCGCTCCGGATGCGACCAGATCTCCGAGCCGCCCCGATCCGCCCCGACCGCGAGGTCGCGGTAGAGCCCGAGCCGCATGCCCGAGGCGAGGCCCTGCGCTGCCGCACGGGCGAGCTGCCGGTCGGCGAGGAATTGCAGCCAGGCGTGATAGGCGACCCGCTCCTGGTGCTCGTCCGCGAAGGCCATGACCTCCGGGGTGCCGTTGCGGCGGTAGGCCTCCGGCCAGTCGCCGAGCCAGTGGGCGCCTTCCTTGGAAAAATGCTCCGCCAGGGCCTCGAAGGTGGCGTGGGCCTCCAGGGTCTCACCACCCGCGGCCCGGAAGGTGAGGAACTCGGTGTCCCGCCCGGCCCGGGCCGGCGAGTCCTGCCACAGGGCTTCGAGCACCGGGCTCAACACCTGCCAGACGCCCGCATGGTCGACGAGCGAGGCGTCGCGCAGGCGCGCGATCTCGGGCGCGGCGTCTTTCAGGAGGCGCTCGGCCCGGCTGCCGGCGAGGCCCGGCAGGGAGGCCGGGTCGATATAGAGGGTTTCGAGGAACAGCCGCGAGGACGGCGAGTAGGGCGAGACCTTCTGCCGGTCGGTCGAGAAGAGGGCGTGGACCGGGCTCAACCCCAGGAAGGCCGCGCCCCGCGCCCCGGCATCCGCCGCGGCCCGGCCGGCATCGGCGTAGGTGCCGATGCCGAGATTGTCCTGCGAGCGCAGGCCGTAGAGCTGGGCCGCCAAGCCCCAGTCCCGGGCGCCCTCGTCGCCGAGCGCCCGCGGGCGCCAGCAGCGCTGCGGGGCGGCGATCACCGTCGCCTCGGCGCGCTGGTCGCCCAAGCTCACGGTGAGGCGATGGTAGCCGGGGGTGAGCGGCGGCAGCTCGATCGCGTCGGTCTCCGCCGTCAGGGCCACGCGCCCGTCGCGGGCCGTGCCGCGCTCGTCGGTGACACGCCAGCTCACCGTGCCGGACGCTCCTCCCGGCCGGACCGGCACCCGTGCGCCGCGCCGCGCCTCGACCGGCACCAGGGGGGGCACCAGGCCGTGGCGCAAGGAGCGGATGCGGTCCAGGCTCGCCTGCGCCTCCGCGTCGGTCCCGGCCGGGAGGCCGAGGGCGGCGAGCAGCCCCTGGCGCACCGCGAGCGGGGTCTCGACGCGCCGGCCGAAGGCGTCGGTGTAGTCGGCGGCGATGCCCGCCTCATCGGCGAGCCGCGCGACGACATCCTCGGTCACGGCCATCTCAACGCACCTCTTTCACGAACACGCCCGACCAGGCGGGCAGGACCAGGGCGCCGTCCTCGTCCTGCGAGACGGACGGCGAGCGCCAGATGACGCGGCCGGGCAGCGGCCCCGGCTCGTACGGCTCACCGCCGAACACCCCGACGAAGCGCAGCGTCCCGCCGGCGAAGGACCAGGTTACGTCGATCACGTCGGGCCGGGGCAGCGCGAAAGCACCGCCCTGCCAGGCGGTCTTGGTCAGCGGCACCACCTCGCGCTGGCGCAGGGCCAGGAGCGCCGTCGTATCGGACAGGATCTCGCGATGCGGTGAGCGGTCGCGCTCCGCCCAGTCGAGCTTCGAGCGCCGGAACGTCGCTTCCGCCGTCGGATCGGGGATCGTCTTCGCCTTCTCCTCGTCGGCGAAGGCCGCGAAGCTCTTGAACTCGCGCCGGCGGCCGTCCCGCACCGCCTTGTTCAGCTCCTCGTCGGGGGCGAAGTCGACGAAGAACAGGAACGGCGTCGAGGCCGACCATTCCTCGCCCATCCACAGCATCGGGATCTGCGGGCTCAAGAGCAGACCGGCCCGGGCGAGCGCCAGCCTGTCGGCATCGGCAAGGTGGCTCAGGCGCTCGCCGAGCGCCCGGTTGCCGACCTGGTCGTGGTTCTGCAGGAAGGTGACGAAGGCGGACGGCGGCAGGTGCCCCGAAGGCTCGCCGCGGGGGTGATTATCGAGCGTCCTGAACGGCTCGCCCTGGTAGGCGAAGCCCTCCGCGAGGCTGCGGGCGAGATGGGCGGCCGGCTTGTCGGAAAAACTCTCGTAGTAGCCGGAATCCTCGCCCGTCAGCAGGATGTGCCAGCCGTGATGGGTGTCGTCGGCCCACTGCGCGCTGTGGAAGCGCGGCTGGCCCGTTCCGTCCCGCTCCAGCCACGAGGCCTGGTTGGCCTCGTTCTCCAGCATCAGGTGGATCGGCCGCTCGGGAACGGCGCTGCGGATCCGCTCGGCCAGCTCGCCGAGGAAGTGTTTTTCGGAATCGTCCAGGATCGCGTGGACGGCGTCGAAGCGCAGGCCGTCGATGTGGAACTCCTCGATCCAGTACAGCGAATTATGGACGAAGTAGTCCCGCACCACCTCGCCGCTGGTCTTGCCGTCGAAGTTGATGCCCGCGCCCCATGGCGTCTGATGGCGCTCGGTGAAGAACGACTTGGCGTAGGCGTGGAGATAGTTACCGGCGGGGCCGAAATGGTTGTAAACGACGTCGAGGAAGACCATCAGGCCAAGGGAATGGGCCCGGTCGACGAGGCGGCGCAGGTCGTCGGGCGTGCCGTAAGCGGAATCCGGCGCGTAGGGCAGCACGCCGTCATAGCCCCAGTTGCGGCTGCCCTTGAAGTCGGCGAGCGGGAGCAGTTCGAGCGCCGTGACGCCGAGGTCGCGCAAGGAGTCGAGCTTGTCGGTCAGCGCCGCGTAGGTCCCCTCCGGCGTCGCGGTGCCGACATGGCACTCGTAGATCACCGTCTCCTCGAACGGGCGCCCGGCCCAGGCGCCGTCGGTCCACGCGAAGGAAGCGGGGTCGACCACCTCGCTCAAGGACGAGACGTCCTCCGGCTGGAAGCGCGAGGCCGGATCGGGCACCACGAGGTCGCCGTCGATCCGGTAGCCGTAGCGGGCGCCGGCGCGCACGCCCGGCACCGTCAGGCGGCGCCAGCCTTCGCCCTGGTCGTCGAGCGGATGCTCCTCCCCGTCGAGCACCAGGGCGACGTTCGTCGCGGTCGGTGCCCAGAGGGCGAAGCGCACGCCCTCCGGTCCGATCTGCGCACCGAATGGCATGCTGTGGGCGCGCCGCATCGGGCCACCATCCTTTGAAAGCAAGAGTGTGCGAACGGCGTGGGGCGCCGCTCAGGAAATTCGGTGGATTCGGGCCGGTTCCGCGAGCCAGTTCCGCGCTGCGAAAGCCGCGCTGCGAAGCGGGAGCTAAGGCGGCCCTCGCCCGCGGCAATGGCCGGATCCGGCGGTCGCTGGGGATGGCCGCGCGCGGGGTCTTCAGAACGCCCAGGCGAGGGTCGCGGCGAAGGCCGCCGCGACGGCTGCGCCGGTCGCCGTCATCGTGACGCGCCCGAACCCGAGGGCGGCTGCGGCGACGCCCTCCTCGGCGAAGCCGAAGGCCTGGCCGGCCGCCTGCTCGGCGCGGGCGAGGGAGAGATGGCGGGCGTGGCGGGTGACGGCTTTCATCGTCGGAACGCTCCTGCGGCACGGTCCTCCCGTCCGGCGTCGGGAGCGGCCATCCGGACAACGGGCGGTCACAGTCGAGGTTCCGGGGGGTAGCGCGCGCGTCACCAGGCTTTAAGGGAATTTGTTTACGTCTCGGTGACTCTGGTACGGGTTCTGCTGCGCGGCGATTCCGCGCCGCCCGCCCATGCCCGTTCGCCACACCCCGAAGCCGCGCAAAGGCTCTTTTTGTTCCGCGTTTGTTCCGGTATAGGGAAAGGATGACCTCGAATGCTGCCAGAGCCCTTCCCCCACCGCGAGGCCGTCGCGTGAGCGAGGCCGCACGAGACCTGTTCGGTCCGGGGGGCAAGACCCCCGGGACCCCGTCGCCCGGCGCCAAGCCGCCGGCCAAGCCGTCGGCCGAGCCGAAGCGGCTGAAGCCCGTCGCCGTGCCCGCGTCCGCGGAAGCGGCGGAGGCCGGCTACGACGCCTCGGCGATCGAGGTGCTGGAGGGGCTGGAGCCGGTGCGGCGCCGGCCCGGCATGTATATCGGCGGCACCGACGAGAAGGCGTTGCACCACCTCTTCGCCGAGGTGATCGACAATTCCATGGACGAGGCGGTGGCGGGACATGCCAGCTTCATCGAGGTGGAGCTGGAGGAGGGCGGCTGCCTCGCGGTGACCGACAATGGTCGCGGCATCCCGATCGACCCGCACCCGAAATTCCCCGGCAAGTCGGCGCTCGAGGTCATCATGACCACGCTGCATGCCGGCGGCAAGTTCGACTCGAAGGTCTACGAGACCTCCGGCGGCCTGCACGGCGTCGGCATCTCGGTGGTGAACGCCCTCTCGGACGTGCTCGAGGTCGAGGTCGCCCGCAACCAGACCCTCTACCGGCAGACCTTCTCCCGCGGCCACGCGCAGGGGCCGATCGAGACGGTCGGGCGGGTGCAGAACCGGCGCGGCACCAAGGTGCGCTTCCATCCGGACGCGGAGATCTTCGGCGAGCACAAGTTCGATCCGCGCCGCCTGTTCAAGATGGCGCGCTCGAAGGCCTACCTGTTCGGCGGCGTCGAGATCCGCTGGCGCTGCGCCCCTGCCCTGCTGGACGGCATCGACAACGTGCCGGCCGAGGCCGTGCACCGCTTCCCGGCCGGCCTGAAGGACTATCTCGCCCGCGAGATCGACGGCAAGGAGCTGGTCGCCGACAACGTCTTCGCCGGCAAGGTCACCAAGCCCGGCAGCCACGGCTCCCTCGAATGGGCGGTGGCGTGGCTGTCCAACGACGACGGCTTCTCGTCGTCCTACTGCAACACGATCCCGACGCCGGAGGGCGGCACCCACGAGAGCGGGATGCGGGTGGCCCTGCTGCGGGGGTTGCGCGACCACGCCGAGCGGGTCGGCCAGGTCAAGCGGATGGCCTCGGTCACCGCCGAGGACGTGATGGCGACCTGCGCGGCGATGCTGTCGGTCTTCATCCGCGAGCCCGAGTTCCAGGGCCAGACCAAGGACAAGCTCGCGACGCTGGAGGCCTCCCGCATCGTCGAGGCGGCAATCCGCGACGCCTTCGACCACTGGCTCGCCGCCTCGCCGACCCAGGCCAACAAGCTCCTCGACTGGGTGATCGACCGGGCCGAGGAGCGCCTGCGCCGGCGCCAGGAGAAGGAGGTCGCCCGCAAGACCGCGACCCGCAAGCTGCGCCTGCCGGGCAAGCTCGCCGATTGCTCGAAGGCCGGGGCCGCGGGCTCCGAGATCTTCATCGTCGAGGGCGATTCGGCCGGCGGCTCGGCCAAACAGGCGAGAGACCGCGCCACCCAGGCGATCCTGCCCCTGCGCGGCAAGATCCTCAACGTCGCCTCGGCGAGCCGGGACAAGCTCGGGGCGAACCAGCTCCTCTCCGACCTGATCCAGGCGCTAGGCTGCGGCATCGGCAACCAGTACCGGCACGACGACCTTCGCTACGAGAAGGTCATCATCATGACGGACGCCGACGTCGACGGCGCCCATATCGCCTCGCTCCTGATCACCTTCTTCTACCGGCAGATGCCGAAGCTGATCGAGGGCGGCCACCTCTACCTGGCGGTGCCGCCCCTCTACCGGCTGACGCAAGGCGCCAAGAGCGCCTATGCGCGCGACGATCGCCACAAGGAGCAGCTGCTCAAGACCACCTTCAAGTCGGGCAAGGTCGAGATCGGGCGCTTCAAGGGCCTCGGCGAGATGATGCCCGGCCAGCTCAAGGAGACGACGATGGACCCCAAGAAGCGCACGCTCCTGCGGGTCGAGGTGGTGGAGGAGGCACGCGATGCCACCGGCGACACGGTCGAGCGGCTGATGGGCAACAAGCCCGAGGCCCGCTTCGCCTTCATCTCCGAGCGCGCGGTCTTCGCCGACGAGATCGAGCTCGACATCTGATACCGCAGCGCCTTCGAACGGACCCGTTCGAAGGCGCTGGCTAAGCCCGAACGGGCGTCGGCGCCGATGCGCCGGACGCCTTGGCATCGACGTGTCGATGCCAAGGCGCGAGGGTATGAGATCCGCCGGGGACGGCGCGGCCGTTCCCGCAGCGAGCACGACGTGACGAAAGCCCGTCCGCACCAGCGGCCGGGCTTTCGTCGTTGCAGGTCGGCGCGTCCGAGACGGAGCTTCCCGCGATAGGGAGCGCTTCTGGAACGCGAAAAGCCCGGCCGTGAGGCCGGGCTCCGCTCCGTCGGGCGACGGAGTGCGACGACTAGAAGCCGTTGAACTTGTAGTTCAGGCCGGCGCGGACGACCGCGAACTCGGTGTCGCGACGGGTCTGGCCCGGGTTGACGACGACCACGCCCGGCGACGAGGTGGTGATCACCGTGCCGGCGTTGTTCACCGCGAAGGCGCCGTTGTTGCGGTTGCCCTGATCCAGGTTCACGTACAGGCCTTCGACCTTCAGGGTCACGGCCGACGAGCGGAAGAAGTTCAGGAACGAGTCGGTGGGCAGAGCGTACTCGACGCCGCCGCCGACGACCCAGCCGGTCTGGAACTCGTCGCGCGAGCTGTTCGGCAGGCCGAAGTCGCGACCGCCGCCCGAGCCGTAGGCGAAGCCGCCGGTGGCGTAGACGAGGGTGCGGTCCCAGGCGTAGCCGAGACGGCCGCGCACGGTGCCGAAGTAGTCGAGGCCCGACAGGCCGTTCGGGTTGAACACCTGCTGCGCGGCGAGCGGCGAGGTCGAGACGAAGCGGTTCCGGTCACGACCGAAATCGACGTACTGGGCGTCGGCCTCGATGCCGACGACCACGCCCGAGCCCGGGGTGAACTGGTAGTTGTAGCCGATCTGGCCACCGCCGACGAAGCCGTCGGTGCTGTTGCGGCCGCCGAAGGCGATGACCGCGGTGCCCGGGACGCCGCCCGGACCAGCGCCGATCAGGCCGGTGCGGTTGTCGATCCCGACGACGGGACCAGCGCGGCGGTCGTCAGTGCCGAAGCCGTAACCGGCGTTGAAACCGGCGTAGAAGCCCGTCCAAGTGAAGACCGGCACCGGCGTGAAGACCGGCGGGGGAGCCGCGCGGCGCGGCAGGTCGGCAGCCGAGGCAGCCGCGGACAGGCCGACGAGGGCCACGGAGGCGAGGAGGATCTTCTTCATTCTCTGACTGGTCCTGATTGGCGAGAGCCGGCGCGCTTCTATCCCCGGTCGGTCACCCGGTCTGTCGCATTCCTGCAACGAGGCCAGGGTTTACCCGGCCACCCGTCAACGAAACGTGAATCGGCGGCGACTGCTGATCCAAAAAATCGAATGAGCGCGGTCACTTAGCGTTAACCATGAGGCACCATCGTATGATCGAGCACTTCCGCTGAGGAACCGACATGGACGCTTCCGGGCACCAGAGCGCGCCGCCTTCCCTGCTCCGGCGCACCTGGAGGATCGCCTTGCTCGCCGTCGCCGCCTCGCTGGCGGCCACTCACTTCCTGGCGGCGCGCATGGCCCCCGGACCCGGCCGGGAGGCGGTCGCGACCCTGCGCGGCGTCGTCGAGCCCGAGACCACCGGATCGATCGCCGGGCCTGCGGCGCGGACGCGGCTCGATCCTTGCGGTGTGCCGTCGCGCCCGTGACGGCGGGCGGCGCGCAGGGCCGGCGGCGCGCTTCTGTTCACCGAACAAATCCCGGTCAGCACTTGACAAAAGGGCTCGCATCGGGCGTGTCCTGCGGGCGGTCGCGTGCCCGACGCGACGGAGCAATGGCGTGAACGTCCCGCCCCGGCGCAGCCGGCGCGAACAGGCTGCGAAACGACTTTGCCTCCCGGCCGTTGCCGCGACGGTGTCTTACGCGCCGGCCTGATCCGCCCGCGCGCAACGGTTCTCTTCAGAATGTCATTCGCCGAACTGGGTTTAAGCGAGAAGGTCCAGCAGGCCGTCGAGGCCGCGGGCTACACCACGCCGACCCCGATCCAAGCCCAAGCCATTCCGCATGTCCTCGCGCGGCGCGACGTCCTGGGCGTCGCCCAGACCGGCACCGGCAAGACGGCGGCGTTCACGCTGCCGATGCTCACCCTGCTGGAGCAGGGGCGGGCCCGGGCCCGGATGCCGCGCACGCTCATCCTTGAGCCGACGCGCGAGCTCGCCGCGCAGGTCGTGGAGAATTTCGAGCGCTACGGCACGAACCACAAGCTCAACGTCGCGCTGCTGATCGGCGGCGTCTCGTTCGCCGACCAGGACCTGAAGATCACCCGCGGCGTCGACGTGCTGATCGCGACGCCCGGGCGGCTGCTCGACCATTTCGAGCGCGGCAAGCTGCTGCTCACCGGTGTCGAGCTGCTCGTCATCGACGAGGCCGACCGGATGCTCGACATGGGGTTCATCCCCGACATCGAGCGGATCGTGAAGATGGTGCCGTTCACGCGCCAGACCCTGTTCTTCTCCGCGACGATGCCGCCGGAGATCCAGCGCCTCGCCGACGACTTCCTGCACAATCCGGTCCGCATCGAGGTGGCGCGCCCCGCCTCCACCGCCGCCACCATCACCCAGCGGCTTGTCGCGACGGGCGCCGAGGGGCACCAGAAGCGCAAGACGCTGCGCAAGCTGATCCGCACGGCGGAAGATCTGAACAACGGCATCGTCTTCTGCAACCGCAAGCGCGACGTCGCGCAGCTGCAGAAGTCGCTGGCGAACCACGGCTTCAACGTCGCGGCCCTGCACGGCGACATGGACCAGCGGGCCCGCATGGCGGCGCTCGACGCGTTCCGCTCCGGCGAGGTGCCGCTGCTCGTCGCCAGTGACGTGGCGGCCCGCGGCCTCGACATCCCGGCGGTGAGCCACGTTTTCAATTTCGACGTGCCGCATCACGCCGAGGACTACGTCCACCGGATCGGCCGCACCGGCCGGGCGGGCCGCCCCGGCGCCGCCTTCACCCTGGTCGGCCGCGGCGACGAGAAGTCGCTCGCGGCGATCGAGGCGCTGATCGGCCAGCCGATCGCCTGGGCAGAGGGTGACCTCGCCAGCCTGCCCGAGGACGAGGCCTCCGAGCCGGGCGAGCGGCGTGGCCGGGGCGGCCGCAGCCGCCGCGACGAGGGCCGCAGCGAGGGCCGTCGCGACGAAGCCCGCCGGGGCGACGAGGGACGCCGGGACGAGACCCGCCGGCGGCGCGCCCGCGGCAACCGTCCTGAGGAGGTGGAGGCGCCGGCGCCGGCTCCGGCCCCGCGCCGCAACGGCGAGGCACCGCGGCCGGCGGCCGAGCGGCGGGTTCCGAACGAGCGCCGCGTTCCGGAGGACCGCCATCGCGCCGACGAGCGCTCCGCCGGCCGGCGCAACGACCGCGGCCGTCACCGGGACGACGACGCGATGCCGGAGGCCGAGATCGGCATGGGCGCTCACATCCCGGCCTTCCTGCTCCGGCCAGTTGTCCTGAAGAAGCGGACAGAGGGCGAGTAGACCGCAGTTTTCTCGCGTGCCGGGCGTAAATTCCTTCGCGCTTTAACTGCTTCTCCACGGACCGGCTGTACAGGTCGGGAAGAGGCGCACCGGCACGAAGCCGACGCCCAGCGCGGAGACGTTCGATGCCTGACCTGAGCAGCGCCGAGCTTGATCGGAGCTTCTTGTTCGGTCAGCGTGCCTTGGAGCTGATGAAGGCGTATCGGTCCTCGGCGACGCCGCGCAGCTACACGGTCTGGTACACGTATGTGGCCGGCCTGAACGGGCAGCTTATCGAGGCCGTCAAGCGGATCACCGCCGAGCACGGCATCCTGGCCGACGCCCATGTCGACCAGCTCTTCGAGACCTACCTCGACGGCCGCAAGCTCTCGACCGAGACCGAACGGGCCAGCACCGGGGTGCTGGCCGAGATCGAGCAGATCATGGAGATGCTGGACGCGGCGCTCGGCTCGACGGCGCGTTACGGCGCCTCGCTGCAAGCCTTCAGCCAGGACCTTGCCGCGCCGGCGGTGAACCGCGCCCGGGTGCGGGAGATCGTCTCGTCGCTCGTCGTCACCACCCGGGACGTGGCCGCCAATAACCGCACCCTCGAGGCGCGGATGCGCGAGAGCCGCAACGAGATCGAGACCCTGCGTGAGACCCTGGAGGCGGTGCGCGTCGAATCGCTGACCGATCCCCTCACCGGCATCGGCAACCGCAAGCATTTCGAGGAGATGCTGCACAAGGCCGTCGACCATGCCGCGGTCCAGGGCCAGCCGGTCTGCCTCGTCGTGCTCGACATCGACCACTTCAAGCGCTTCAACGACCTCTACGGCCATCTCACCGGCGACCAGGTGCTGCGGCTGGTGGCGATGACCATGCGCGAATCCGCGGAGCCCCGTACCACCATCGCGCGGTTCGGCGGCGAGGAATTCGGCATCATCCTGCCGGGCAGCGACCGGGACGAGGCGCGGGAGGTGGCCGAGAAGGTCCGCACCAGCGTGATGGGCCGCGAGCTGGTCAAGCGCTCCACCGGCGAGAGCCTCGGGCGGATCACCATCTCGGTCGGCGTCGCGGCCTACCGGCGCGGCGACACGGCGGTGTCACTGCTCGAGCGCGCCGACCATTGCATGTTCACCGCCAAGCGGGCGGGCCGCAACCAGGTGATCGACGACGCCGCGCCGGCCGAGACCATGGACGACGTCGCCTGATCGCCGGCTCGGCCCTCCCCCCGCGAGCGGCGCCCGGAAGCGCCGTCGGGGATCGGATGACGCGGGTCAGGCGTGGGCGGCGGTCAGTGCCTTCGGGTCGGCGGGCGTGATCGCGACCGACTCGCCGCAGCCGCAGGCCGAGGTCTGATTGGGATTGTTGAACACGAACTGCGACGCCAGCTTCGTGGTCTGGAAATCCATCTCGGTGCCGAGCAGGAACAGCACCGCCTTCGGGTCGATGAAGACGCGCACGCCCTTGTCCTCGACGACGTCCTCGCCGGCTTTTCGCTCCTCGGCATATTCCATCGTGTAGCTCATCCCGGCGCAGCCGCCGTTCTTGACGCCGACGCGCAGGCCCGCGATGGGGCGCTCGGCGTCGGCCATGATGCCCTTGATCCGCTCGGCGGCGGCTTCGGTCAGCGACATCACCTTGAAGCTCGGTGCCATTGTGAAAACTCTCTCCGACGGCCGGGTTCAAGGCCCGGGCGGTTGAGGCGTGACGTTACAGCCACAAGATAAGCATCCCGGTCGCCGGGGTCCACCGCGCGGTGTGCTAGGATGGGACGTGACGGAGGCGGCGATGGCGGACGCGGCGCCGGCGGCGGATGACGCCGGAAGAATTCTTTGTCTGGCAGGGGCAGGACGAGCCGTTCGAACTCGTCGGCGGCGTTCCCGTGCCGAAGCGCCGGATGATGACTGGGGCCAGCATCCAGCACGGCCGTGTGACAGTGAACGTCATCATCAGCCTAGGCAACCAGCTCCGCGGCTCACGCTGCCGGCCGACGACCGATGACGTCTCGCTGCGGACCAGCATCACCACGATCCGGCGGCCCGACGTCACGGTCGCGTGCGGCGAGATGGTCTACGACACGCACGAGGCCCGCGAGACGCGTCTCGTCGTCGAGATCGCCTCCCCTTCGACCACCACCGTCGATCGGACCGTGAAGCTTGAGGAGCACAAGCGCCATCCGACGCTTCGTTGCATCCTGGTCCGCGAAACCGTCGCACCGGTCGCCCTGCTCTACCACCGCGAGGCCGAAGGCTGGCGACCGGAGCTGTTCGAGGGACTGGAGGCAGTGATCGACCTGCCGGAGATCGGCGCGAGCCTCGCCCTCGCCGACATCTACGACGATCTCACCTTCGCAGCCCGCATCACAGACGCGATGCGCTGACCGCCCTCACCACATGTCGAGCGCGATGCGGGCCTCGTCGGACATCCGGCTCTGGTCCCACGGCGGGTCGAACACCATGGTGACGCTGCACCCGGCGACGCCCGGCACCGCCGAGACGGCGTTCTCGACCCAGCCCGGCATCTCGCCGGCCACCGGGCAGCCCGGCGCCGTCAGGGTCATGTCGATGGCGACGTTGCGGTCGTCGGCAATGTCGACACGGTAGATCAGGCCAAGCTCGTAGATGTCGGCCGGGATCTCCGGGTCGTAGACGGATTTGAGCGCCGCCACGATGCCGTCGGTCAGCCGGTCCATCTCCTCCGGCGGGATCGCCGGGGCATTCACTTGGGCGTTCAGCTGCGGCGTATTCGCGCCGCCCGCGGCTGGGGTGTCGGTCATGGGGTCCTCACGCGAACATCCGCTCGGCCCGGGTCAGGGCCGAGACGAGAGCGTCGATCTCCGCCGTCGTATTATACAGGCCGAACGAGGCGCGACAGGTCGACGTGGTGCCGAAGCGCTTCAAGAGCGGCATGGCGCAATGGGTGCCGGCCCGCACCGCGACGCCCTGGCGGTCGATGACGGTCGCGACGTCGTGGGCATGCGCGCCCTTCATCTCGAAGGAGATCACCGCGCCCTTGGCCTTCGCGGTGCCGATGATCCTGAGGCTGTTCATGCCCCGCAGCCGCTCCTGTGCGTAGGCGAGGAGATGCGCCTCGTGGGCGGCGATGCGCTCGCGGCCGAGCGACATCATGAATTCGAGGGCGGCGCCGAGCCCGATCGCCTCGATGATCGCCGGGGTGCCGGCCTCGAAGCGGTGCGGGGGCGCGTTGTAGGTGATGCGCTCCTCCTCGACGATCTCGATCATCTCGCCGCCGCCCTGGTAGGGCGGCAGGCGCTCCAGCCACTCCTTCTTGCCGTAGAGCACGCCGATGCCGGTCGGGCCGTAGACCTTATGGCCGGTGAAGACGAAGAAGTCGCAATCGAGGGCCTGGACGTCGATCGCCTGGTGCACCGCGCTCTGGGCCCCGTCGAGCAGCACCGGCACGCCGTGGGCGTGGGCGATGCGGACGATCTCCTCGGCCGGCGTGATGGTGCCGAGAACGTTCGACATGTGGCTGATCGCCACCATCTTGGTCTTCGGCGTGAAGAGCTTCTCGTACTCCTCGACCAGGAAATTGCCCTCGTCGTCGACGGGGGCGAATTTCAGCACGGCGCCGCGGCGCTCGCGCAGGAAGTGCCAGGGCACGATGTTGGAATGGTGCTCCATGATCGACAGGATGATCTCGTCACCCTCGCCGATCAGCCCGGCCCAGCCCATGCAGGTCGCCACGAGATTGTAGGCCTCGGTGGCGTTGCGGGTGAAGATGATCTCGTCGGTGGAACGGGCGTTGAGGAACTGCCGCGTCGTCTCGCGGGCGCCCTCGAACCCCTCCGTGGCGGCGTTCGCCATGAAGTGCAGGCCGCGATGCACGTTGGCGTAGGCCGTCTCCATCGCCCCCGACATGGCGTCGATCACCGCCCGCGGCTTCTGCGCCGAGGCGGCATTGTCGAGGTAGACGAGCGGTTTGCCGTAGACCTGCTGCGACAGGATCGGGAATTGCGCCCGGATCGCCTCGACGTCGTAGGGGGTCTGGAGAACGGGTGCGTTCATGTCGGGCTCTCGTGCAGGGGCGTGAGAGGGGCCGGCTCCGGAGAGCCGGCCCGGTCGTGCTTAGCCGCGGCGGGACAGCCAGGCCTCGATCTCGGCGATCATCGCCTCGCGGGCTCCCTCGTGGGTGACCGCCTCGATCGCCTCGCCGAGGAAGGCCTGGACCAGCAGGCTCTCCGCCTGGGCGCGCGGCAGGCCGCGGGCCATCAGGTAGAACAAGAGGTCGTCGTCCGGCGCGCCGCAGGTGGCGCCGTGGCCGCAGGCCACGTCGTCGGCGAAGATCTCCAGCTCCGGCTTGTTCATCATCTGCCCCTCGTCGCTGAGGAGGAGGCAGTCGGACTTCATCTTGCCGTCGGTCTTCTGGGCGACCTGGCGGACGATGATCTTGCCCTGGAACACGCCGGTGGCGTCGCCGTCGATCACCGTCTTGAACTGCTCGCGGCTGATACCGCCGAGGGCGGCGTGGTCGGCGAGCAGCGTCGAGTCGGCCAGCTGGCCGTCGCGGATCATCGCGGCGCCGTTGACGGTGGCGGTCGCGTCGTCCCCTGCAAAGTGCAGGTAGAGCTGGTGGCGCGACAGCACCGCCCCGGTCACTACGTTGACGGTCTCGATATGCGAGCCGGCACCGAGGCGGGCCGAGACGGTCGAGAGCGCGATGGCGGCGTTGCCCTCGAGGTTGAGGCGGCTGTGCAGCACGCGGGCGCGGTCGCCGACCACGACATCGAGGACGTCGTTGGGCTGGTAGGCGATCCTGTCCGGGCCCTCGTGGCTCTCGAGCAGCGTGACCTCGGATTCCGCGCCGGCGACGACCAGCACGCGGGTCGCGGTCGAGAACGGCGACGTCCCGGTGCCGATGAAGCGCAGGTGCAGGGCCCGCTCGATCCTGGCGCCGTCGGCGACCCGGATCACCGCCCCGTCCGCCATGAAGGCGGCGTTGAGCTGGTAGATCGGGTTCTCGCGGGTCTGCTCGACCGGGGCGAGATGGTCGAGGAGCGGGTGCCCCTCGGCCATGGCCTTCGCGAAGGGCACCACCTCCAGGCCTTCGGGAAGGCCGGCGAGGTCGGAGAGCGCCGCGACCAGATGGCCGTTGACGAAGGTGAGGCGCGCGGCCTCGATCCCGGCGAAGCCCCGCGCCGTCTTGACGGCGTTGCGGGCGGTCTCGGCATCCGGCGCATCGGCCGGCGGCGCCGCCTCGCGGACGGCGGCGCGCAGGTCGGTGTACTTGAACGCCTCGACGCGGCGATGCGGCAGGCCCGCCGCCTCGAAATAGCGAAACGCTTCCTCGCGGGCGATGGCCGCCCCCGGGAGCTTGAGCCGCTGGACCTCGAACAGCTTCGAGAGGCCCGTCTCGGCGGCGGTGCGGAGGGTGGTGACGTCGGCCATGGTCACGCGGCCTCGTTCGACCGGTACTCGGCGTAGCCCGAGGCCTCGAGCTCGAGGGCGAGCTCCTTGCCGCCGGACTTCACCACCCGGCCCTGCGCCATCACGTGCACGGTGTCGGGCACGATGTGGTTGAGCAGGCGCTGGTAGTGGGTGATGACCAGGAAGCTGCGGTCCTTGGCGCGGAGCGCGTTCACGCCCTCCGAGACGATCCGCAGGGCGTCGATGTCGAGGCCGGAATCGGTCTCGTCGAGGACGCAGAAGCGCGGCGACAGGAGCGCCATCTGCAGGATCTCCATGCGCTTCTTCTCGCCGCCGGAGAACCCGACATTGAGCGCGCGCTTGAGCATCTCGCGGTTGATCTCGAGCTTGTCGGCCGCCGCGAAGACCTGGCGCATGAAGTCGGGCGTGGTCAGCTCCTCCTCGCCGCGGGTCTTGCGCTGGGCGTTCATCGCCGCCTTGAGGAAGGTCATCGTGCCGACGCCCGGGATCTCCAGCGGGTACTGGAAGGCCAGGAAGATGCCGGCGGCGGCGCGGGCATCCGCCTCCATCTCCAGGATGTTCTCGCCGTCGAGCAGGATCTCGCCGTCGAGGACCTCGTAATCCTCCTTGCCGGCGATGACGTAGGACAGGGTCGACTTGCCGGAGCCGTTCGGCCCCATGATGGCGGCGACCTCGCCGTCATTGACGGTCAGGCTGAGGCCGTTGAGGATGCGCTTGTCCTCGATGTTGACGACCAGGTTCTTGATCTCGAGCATTTTCGTCAAATTCCCTTAAAGCCAGTGCCGGTGCATCGCCTGCAGGAAAACCCGGCTCCCGGCTGGAAAGCCCGACAGGTCGCCGATGACCGCATCAATGCCGCAATGGGGACAGAGGGCCGTGGCTTCTCCGGCGATCCAATCCGTGATTTCGTTCGGTGCGAATACGTTGAGCCAGGAGAAGCATCCGCATTGAACGCTGCTCCTGACCTCGTCGGCATGCCGGGCGCTGTGCCGGTGCGCAGCGCGCAGCATGCCGTCGTCGAAGGTGTCGTTCAGATCAGCCCACCGAGCCTTCCAGGCTGATCGAGATCAGCTTCTGGGCCTCGACGGCGAACTCCATCGGCAGCTGCTGCAGCACGTCGCGGACGAAGCCATTGACGATCAGCGCGGTCGCCTCCTCCTCGGAGAGGCCGCGCTGCTGACAGTAGAACTTCTGGTCCTCGGAGATCTTCGAGGTGGTGGCCTCGTGTTCGAACACCGCCGAGGCGTTCTTCGACTCGATGTAGGGCACGGTATGCGCGCCGCACTGGTCACCGATCAGCAGCGAGTCGCAATTGGTGAAGTTGCGCGCGCCCTTCGCCTTCTTGTGCGCCGAGACGAGACCCCGGTAGGTGTTTTGCGAGCGGCCGGCCGAGATGCCCTTCGAGATGATCCGGCTCGTCGTGTTCTTGCCGAGATGGATCATCTTGGTGCCGGAATCGACCTGCTGCATGCCGTTCGACACCGCGATCGAGTAGAACTCGCCACGGGAATTGTCGCCGCGCAGGATGCAGGACGGGTACTTCCAGGTGATCGCCGAGCCGGTCTCGACCTGCGTCCACGAGATCTTCGAGTTCGCGCCGCGGCAATCGCCGCGCTTGGTCACGAAGTTGTAGATGCCGCCGCGGCCCTCGGAATCGCCCGGGTACCAGTTCTGCACCGTCGAGTACTTGATCTCGGCGTCGTCGAGGGCGACGAGCTCGACCACCGCGGCGTGGAGCTGGTTGTCGTCGCGCCGCGGGGCGGTGCAGCCCTCGAGATACGAGACGTAGGAGCCCTTGTCGGCGATGATCAGCGTGCGCTCGAACTGGCCGGTGTCACGCTCGTTGATGCGGAAATAGGTCGACAGCTCCATCGGGCAGCGCACGCCCGGCGGAATGTAGACGAACGAGCCGTCGGAGAAGACCGCCGAGTTCAGCGTCGCGAAGAAGTTGTCGGTCACCGGCACGACCGAGCCGAGGTACTTCTTCACCAGATCGGGATACTCGCGCACGGCCTCCGAGATCGGCATGAAGATGACGCCGGCCTTGGCCAGCTCGGCCTTGAAGGTGGTGGCGACCGAGACCGAATCGAACACCGCATCGACCGCGACGCGGCGCTCGGGGGCGATGCCCTCCAGCAGCTCGACCTCGCGCAGCGGGATGCCGAGTTTCTCGTAGGTCTTCAGGATTTCGGGATCGATCTCGTCGAGCGACTGCGCCGCCTTGCGCTTCGGCGCGGCGTAATAGTACAGCTCGTCATACTTGATCTTGTCGTACTCGACCCGCGCCCAGTTCGGCTCCTTCATGGTGAGCCAGCGGCGATAGGCGTCGAGGCGCCATTCGAGCATCCATCCCGGCTCGTCCTTCTTGGCCGAGATGAAACGGATCACGTCCTCGGAGAGGCCCTTCTCGGACTTCTCCATCTCGATCGTGGTCTCGAACCCGTACTTGTACTGATCGACATCGATGGCGCGGACGCGATCGACCGTCTCCTGCACTGCAGGCATACCCGTCTCCTACCGCTGACGGCTTCAAGGGCCGCGAGGTGATGACACGGCCGGAATGGGCAGCACGCTCATGCGGCCCGTTCCCGGCGCTTATATAGGGACGAAACCAGCCGATCGAAGGCCGCGAGGAACCTTTCCCCGTCCTCTTGCCGGCTGTTCCACCCCAAACTGACGCGCAACGCTCCCGCGGACAGGGCCGGATCGACCCCCATCGCCGCGAGCACGCCGGAGCGCGACACCTTGCCCGAGGCGCAGGCCGCCCCGGACGAGACTGCCACCCCGTCGAGGTCGAGGGCGATCAGGGCCGTCTCGGCCTTGAGCCCCGGCACCGCGAAGCACGAGGTGTTGGATAGGCGCTCGGCTCCCGTTCCGAACACGACCGCGTCCGGCGCGCGCGCCCGCATGCCGGCCTCGATCGCGTCGCGCAAAGCCGCGAGGCGGACGGCCTCCGCCGGCATGGCCGCCAGCGCCAGCTCCGCCGCGACACCGAATCCGATGATGCCCGGAACGTTCTCGGTCCCGGCCCGCAGGCGGGCCTCCTGCCCGCCGCCGCGGAGGAAGCCCGGTTCCAGGGTCGCGCCCTCCCCGAGCACGATCGCGCCGACGCCCTTCGGCGCGCCGAGCTTGTGCCCCGACAGGGTCAGGGCATCGGCGCTGAATATATTGCGTGCAACCGATATCCGTCCAGCGGCCTGGACCGCGTCGCTGTGGAGCAGGGCGCCGTGCTGGCATGCCAGCGCCGCAACCCTCGCCAGGGGCTGGACCGTTCCGGTCTCGTTGTTGGCGGTCTGGACCGAGACCAGGGCGGTGACGCCCTCTGCGGCGAGCGCCGAGAGCCGCGCCTCCAGCGCACCGAGGTGCACCGTGCCGTCGGCGTCAACCGGCACGATCTCGGTCCGGTCGTCCGGGAAGCGATGCCCCTGGAGACAGCAGGGATGCTCGGTCGCGCCGATGAGCAGCCGGGTCGGCGCCGGCAGGCCGCGCCGGCGCAGGGAGCCCGACAGGACCGCGTTGGCCGCCTCGGTGCCGCCGCTGGTGAACACCACCTGCGATGGCGCCGCCCCGACGAGGGCCGCGACCCTGGCCCGTGCCGCCTCGATGGCCGAGCGGGCGGCTCTCCCCTCGCGGTGGACCGAGGACGGGTTGCCGGGCAGCTCCATGAGCGCGCGCGCGACCGCCTCCGCCACCTCGGGCCGCAGGGCTGAGGTGGCGTTATGGTCGAGATAGGCGCGCGAGCGCTCCATGCGCTGAATTCCTTTGCCTTTCCCCCGGGGGGCCGTGCTAAGGCCCGCTCCGGACACGCGTAATCAGATGGTGCGTGCTCACCGGCGCGAAGCGCGAGACTGCGGCACCTGCTTTTTAGAATGATTCTAGTCATCTAGAACCGTTCTAAGGGTGCTTTTATGGGAGACGGACCCCGAGTCAAGCTGCGGGACCGGGCTCGCCATCCGGTTCCGCGCGGCGCTCACGCACCCTTGAAGCTCGAGAAGAGGTCGTTCATGCCCGAGGTCATCTTCGCCGGTCCCGCCGGTCGGCTGGAGGGGCGCTACCAGGCGCCGAAGCAGA
Organism: Methylobacterium currus; assembly: GCF_003058325.1. Taxonomy (NCBI): domain Bacteria; kingdom Pseudomonadati; phylum Pseudomonadota; class Alphaproteobacteria; order Hyphomicrobiales; family Methylobacteriaceae; genus Methylobacterium; species Methylobacterium currus. The sequence goes on along the minus strand of NZ_CP028843.1, from coordinate 4,613,291 downwards.
AGGGTGCCCCGATCGCCATCGTGCTGCATCCGCACCCGCAATTCGGCGGCACGATGAACAACCAGATCGTCTACAACCTGTTCTACACGTTCGCGAATCGCGGCTTCGCGGCCCTGCGCTTCAATTTCCGCGGCGTCGGGCGCAGCCAGGGCGCGTTCGACCACGGCGTCGGCGAGCTGTCGGATGCGGCGGCGGCCCTCGACTGGGTGCAGGCGGTCAACCCGGAGGCCCGGGCCTGCTGGATCGCCGGCGTGTCGTTCGGCTCCTGGATCGGCATGCAGCTCCTGATGCGCCGCCCGGAGATCGAGGGCTTCATCTCGATCGCCGCGATGGCCAACCGCTTCGACTTCAGCTTCCTGGCCCCCTGCCCGTCCTCGGGCCTGTTCGTGCACGGCTCCGAGGACCGGGTGGCGCCGGCCCGCGAGGTGATGCCGGTGATCGAGAAGGTGAAGACCCAGAAGGGCGTCATCATCGAGCACCAGATCGTCGAGGGCGCCAACCACTTCTTCGACGGCAAGGTCGACGAGCTGACCCAGACGGTGGACACCTACCTCGACAAGCGCCTCGGCAAGCGGGACGAGGCGGCGTAACGGCGGTCGCCTTCGGAGTGAGTATCCAGTCCCACCCCCAGCATCATCCTGAGGTCGCGGGTGGGATGAAGCGCCCGACGCGGTCGGGCGATCCCGTCAATCCGGCACCGTGATCCCGGTGAGATCCGCCTTCGGCTCCGGGTAGCGCGGGTCCATCGCCTCCAGCGTGCCGGCGATCAGCCGGGCAACCGCGAGGTTGCGGAACCACTTGCGGTTCGCCGGCACCACGTGCCAGGGCGCGAGCCGCGTGCCGCAGAGCGTCAGCGCGTCCTGGAACGCCGCCTGGTAGGCGTCCCAGGCCTGCCTCTCGACGATGTCGGCGGGGTCGAACTTCCAGGTCTTGGTCGGATCGGCGAGCCGGCTCTCCAGCCGCTCCTTCTGCTCCGCCTTCGAGATGTGCAGGAAGATCTTGAGCACCGTGGTGCCCGAGAGGGTGAGCAGGCGCTCGAAATCGTTGATGAGGTCGTAGCGCGGCCGCCACATCGTCTCGGGCACCAGCTCCTTCACCCGGACGATCAGCACGTCCTCGTAATGGCTGCGGTTGAACACCCCGATCATGCCGCGGGTCGGCACCTCGCGGTGGTAGCGCCACAGGAAATCGTGGTCGAGCTCCTCCGGGCTCGGGGTCTTGAACGACGAGACCCGGCACCCTTGCGGGTTCACGCCCTCGAAGACGTGGCGGATCGTGCCGTCCTTGCCACCGGTATCGATCGCCTGCAGCACGACCAGCAGGCTGCGCTTGCGCTCGGCGTAGAGCCGCTCCTGGAGCGCCTGGATGCGGGCGCGCACCGTCAGCAGCTCCGCCTCGGCGGCCGCCTTGCCGTCGGAGGAGCCCGGCGCGTCGGGGTCGATCTCGGCGAGCCGGCACGGCGCCTCGGGCCGGCACTGCACCACCCCTGGCGGCGGCACCGGAATGGTCGCGCCGTGCTCGGCGAGGAAGCCCAGGCTCGCCGCCGCCAGCGATCCGGCCTCGCTCGCCCAGGCGGCGGAGGACGGGCGCGGATGGCCGGGCAGCGAAACCGGCTTGTCTTTCGGGTTCTTCTTCGACATCGGGAGGCTGACGGCTCCGGCGGGGACAGCGGCGTGCGACGAATCGTAGACGGAATAACGGCGGCCAAGCGGGGCCGTTCCGAGAGGACGGCCGAGAGGACCCGCCGGTGAGCCGCGCGCCGCTCTACTTCGTGCGCCACGGCGAGACCGATTGGAACGCCGAAGGCCGCCTCCAGGGCCAGCGCGACACGCCGCTCAACCGCAAGGGCGTGGGCCAGGCCGCGGAGGCCGGCGAACGCTTGGCGCGCCTGCTCGGCGACGGCGTCGGCGCCCTTCCCTTCATCGCGAGCCCGATGGAGCGCACACGCCACACGATGGAGGGCCTGCGGGCGGCGCTCGGCCTCGATCCCTCCGGCTACACGATCGATCCCCGCCTGCGCGAGATCGGCTTCGGCGCCTGGGAGGGTCTGACCTGGAAGGACGTCCGCCGCACCGATCCCGCCCGGTCCCAGGCCCGCGACCGCGACCGCTGGGGCTTCTGCCCGCCGGGCGAGGGGGCGGAGAGCTACGCCATGGTGGCCGAGCGGGTGCGCCCGCTCCTCGACGCCCTCGACCGGCCGACGATCATCGTGGCGCATGGCGGCGTCGCCCGGGCCGTCATGGTGACGCTGGGAACGGCCTCGGCGGAGGAAGCGCCCCATCTCGAGATCCTCCAGGGCCGGATCCTGGTCTTCGAAGGCGGCGGACGGCGCTGGGCCTGACGCCGCGTTTTATACCTGGCCATTTATACCTGGCCATGCCTTGAACCGGCCCCGGTTCTCGTCCACCTCCCGCCTGCCCGAGATCGGGATGAACGCTGCACGAGAGCCCGGAATCGGGCCCATGCCTCGAGGTCAACGGCCCGCCCGGGCCAGCGGAGTCGCTTGATGAACCACACCGCCGGGACCGTCCGCACGCCCAGCCCCGGGACGGGCCAGCCGGCCGTCCCGCCCGCCGGCGCGGCGGTGCTCCGCGGCCCCGCGCGGCCGGACCTCATCCGCGACGAGGTGCTGGCCGAGATTTTTCGCGATACGGCTCAGGCGAGGCCCGATCATCCCGCGCTCATCGATGCGGCGAGCGGCCTCGATTCGGCGTCGCGCACCCGCCTGTCCTATGCCGAGGTCGACCGGCGCTCCGACGCGATCGCGGCGGGCCTCGCGGCCCGCGGGATCAGGCCCGGCGACGTGGTCGGCCTGTGGATGGCCCGCGCGCCGGACCTCCTGGTGGCGCAGATCGGCATCACCAAGGCCGGCGCGGCCTGGCTGCCCTTCGACGCCGAGGCGCCCTCCGACCGCGTCGCGGTCTGCCTGAACGACGCCGACGCGAAGGCGCTGGTGGTCTCCGCGGCGCTGAAGGACAAGGCGCCGGCCGATGCCTGCCCGGCCCTCACCCCGGACGAGGTCGCAGCAGCGGCGAGCGGCCCGGCGCCGGACCTGCGCGCCGCCGGCCTCACCCCCGAGCACCCGGCCTACCTGATCTACACCTCGGGCTCGACCGGCGTGCCGAAGGGCATCGTCATCAGCCACCGCAACATCTGCCACTTCCTGCGCTCGGCCAACGCCCTCTACGGCGTCACCGGCGACGACGTGGTGTTCCAGGGCGCCTCGGTCGCCTTCGATCTCTCGATGGAGGAGATCTGGGTTCCGTATCTGGCCGGCGCGACCCTGTTCGTGGCGAGCCCGGCCCAGATGGGCGACGCCGAGGCCCTGCCCGACATCCTGATCGAGGCCGGCATCACCGTCCTCGACACGGTGCCGACGTTGCTCGGGCTGATGACCAAGGACGTGCCGCGCCTGCGGCTGATCCTGCTCGGCGGCGAGGCCCTGCCCGAGCCGCTGATCGCCCGCTGGGCGACCCCCTCGCGAAAGCTGTTCAACACTTACGGGCCGACCGAGGCGACGGTGGTGGCGACCGCCGCCGAGATGAAGCCGGGCGACCCCGTCACCATCGGCACGCCGATCGCCAACTACACCGCCTACATCGCCGACGAGGCGCTGAACCTCGTCGGGCCCGGCGTGCAGGGCGAGCTGCTGATCGGCGGCCCCGGCATCGCCAAGGGCTACCTCGCCCGGCCGGAGCTGACGGCCGAGAAGTTCGTCGCCAACCCGTATGGCGGCGACGGCGCGGATCCGGTGCTCTACCGCTCCGGCGACGCGGTCTCGCTGGATCATGCCGGCCGCATCGCCTTCCACGGCCGCATCGACGACCAGGTGAAGGTCCGCGGCTTCCGGGTCGAGCTCGGCGAGATCGAGGCCCGCATCCGGGCGCAAGCCGGCATCGCCTCGGCGGCGGTGGTCCTGCGCCAGGACGACGGGGTGGATCGGCTGGTCGCCTTCGTGGTTCCGGAGCGCGGTGCCGAGTTCGACCGGGGCCGGCTGCGGTCGGCTTTGGCCGAGACGATGCCGCCCTACATGATCCCGGCGCATTTCGAGGTGGTGGAGAGCCTCCCCGTCCTCGCCGCCTCCGGCAAGGTCGACCGCAAGGCCCTGCGCGCGCGCCCGCTCGCGGTCGTCGAGCCCTCGGGCGAGCAGGAGGAGCCCCGCGACGAGACGGAAGCCGCTTTGCTCGCGGCGGCCCACAAGGTGTTCGGCAACCAGCCGATCCCGTTCGACGCCGATTTCTTCGGCGATCTCGGCGGCCACTCGTTGCTGGCCGCCCGCTTCGTCTCGGCGGTGCGCGAGGTGCCGGCGCTCGCCGCCATCACGCTCCAGGACGTCTATAACGGCCGGACCCTGCGGGCGATGGCCGAGACCCTGATCGCGCGCACCGGCGGGGCGGGGGCCGCGGCCGTGACCCACGACCTGTCCTTCGTGCCGCCGCCGCTCATGCGCCGCTTCCTGTGCGGCCTCGCGCAGGCGATCGTGCTGCCCTTCGTGATCGCGCTCGCCACCGCGCAGTGGCTCGGCATCTTCGTCACCTACCTGCTCATCACCGGCGGCGGGCTCGGCTTCTTCGCCGAGATGGCGGTGCTGCTGCTGGTCTATATCGGCCTCAACGCCGCGACCGCGCTCATCGCCATCGCGGTGAAGTGGCTGGTGCTCGGACGCACCAGGCCCGGCCGCTACCCCCTGTGGGGCACCTACTATTTCCGCTGGTGGCTGACCCAGCGCCTGACGCCCCTGGTCCACGTCAAGTGGCTCCAGGGCTCGCCGATGATCCGCATCTACCTGCGGCTGCTCGGCGCCAAGGTCGGCGAGGACGCGCTCATCTCCGACATCGAGATCGGTGCGCCGGACCTCGTGAGCATCGGCCGCGGCGCCTCGCTCGGCGGCCGGCTGACGCTGGCCAATGCCGAGGTGGTCGGCAACGAACTGATCATCGGCCGGGTCTCGATCGGCGACGACGTCGCCATCGGCACCTCCTGCGTCGTCGGCTACGACACCCGGATCGAGGACCACGCGGAACTCTCCGACCTGACGACCGTGCCCTCCGGCACCGTGGTCGGCCGCGCCGAGGCCTGGGACGGCTCGCCCGGCCGCAAGGTCGGCATGGCCGACCTCTCGGAGCATCACCCGTCGCCGGAGGTCTCGCGCGAGCGCCGGGCCGTGTTCTTCGTGATCTACGCCCTGCTGCTGGCGGCGATCCCGGCGGTCGGCCTGCTGCCGATCTTCCCGGCCTTCTACATCTTCGACCAGATCAGCGACTCGCTCGCGACGATGACCGACGTGGATTACCACGTCTACCTGCCGCTCCTGACCTGGCCGACCGCGATGCTGATGACCGCCGGCACGGTCGGGCTGATCGCCGGCATCCGCTGGGCGGTGCTGCCGCGCCTGCGCGAGGGCAGCTACTCGATCCATAGCGGCACCTACTTGCGCAAATGGGCGGTGGCGCTCGCCGCCGAGGTGACGCTGGAGACCCTCTCCTCCCTCTTCGCCACGGTCTACATGCGGGCCTGGTACCGGCTGATGGGCGCCGGGATGGGCCAGGGCGCCGAGATCTCGACCAACCTCGCCGGCCGCTACGACCTCGCGGAAGTGGGCCCGCGCAACTTCATCGCCGACGAGGTCGTCTACGGCGAGGAGGAGGTGCGCCGCGGCATGATGGAACTGGCGCCGGTGCGCACCGGCGCCCGGGTCTTCGTCGGCAACGACGCGGTGGTTCCGCCCGGCGCCGTCATCCCCGACGACGTGCTGATCGGCATCAAGTCGAAGCCGCCGGCCAACGACCGCATGGCGCCCGGCGAGACCTGGTTCGGCTCCCCGCCGATCAAGCTGCCGGTCCGCCAGAAGGTCGATCTCGGCCAGGCCCAGACCTTCGAGCCCGGCCTCTGGCCGCGGCTGCGGCGCGGCATCTTCGAGGCGTTCACCTCCTCATTCTCGCCGATGCTGTTCATCACCTTCGCCATCCTGGCGATCGACTTCGTGTTCTACCCGGCGATCCTGGCCGGCGACTGGGCGGGCCTCGCCATCAGCTTCGTCGCCACCAGCGTGGTGATCGCGGTGCTGCAGACGCTCGTGGTCATCGCCGTCAAGTGGCTGCTGATGGGCCGCTACGAGCCCGGCATGCACCCGATGTGGTCGTGGTGGGCGATGCGCACCGAGGCGGTGGCGGTGATGTACTGGGGCCTCGCCGGCAAGGTGCTGCTCGAGCACCTGATGGGCACGCCGTTCCTGCCCTGGGTGCTGCGGCTGTTCGGCACCCGCACCGGCGAGGGCGTCTGCCTGCTCGCCACCGACATCACCGAGTTCGACTGCGTCACCATCGGCGACTTCGCCTCGGTCAACCGGATGTCGGCGCTGCAGACCCACCTCTACGAGGACCGGGTGATGAAGGTCGGCCGGGTCGAGGTCGGCCGCGGCGTCAGCGTCGGCGCCTTCGCGACGGTGCTCTACGACACCAAGGTCGGCGACTACGCCCAGCTGCGTCCGCTCACCATCGTGATGAAGGGCGAGACGATCCCCGCCAATTCCCGCTGGGAGGGCGCGCCGGCGGTGCCGGTGGTGCACCAGGCGGTGGCGGCGGAGTAGCGGCGCGCTCCGGCGGGGCGATGCCCCGCGGCCCGTGGAACCCCTCATGTCATCGCGCCCTCGCATCGACGTGTCGATGCGAGGGCGTCGGGCGCATCGGCGTCCGTTCGGGCTCAGCCAGCGCCTTCGAACGAGTCCGTTCGAAGGCGCTGCGGGATCAGACGTCGGAGCTCAGTCCCAGGGCCGCCAGCCCCTCGTCGAGCAGGTCGCCGACATTCGGGATCCCGAGCAGGTAGTCGGCGGTGCGGGTGCCGGCGGCCTCGCGCTCGCGGGCGAGGCGGACCGCATCGGGAAATTCCTCCGGCTCCATGTCGCCGCGGCCGACGAACAGGATCGCCACCAGCTCGGCCCGCTCGTCGTCGTTGAGGCCGGCGATCATCTCGCGCAGCTCCTCCTCGGTCGCGTCGTCGGTGCCGTCGACCAGCACGTCGCGGGCGCCGTCGTCGATCGGGTTCGAGCCGGAATCGGGATCGCTCAAGCCCTCCTTCACGTCGAGGGCCCGGGCCCGCAGGATGAACTCACTGACCTTCTCAACGGCGATGTCCATCGGTCGAACCTCCAGCTCAGCACACGCGACGTTTGGTGCTGCCTCAACCCGCGAAGCGTGGCGCGGTTCGCCTCTGGACGGCGAGGCCGTTCGGCATCAAGTGAGCGGTGCGTCCACCCCCGAGGTCCCGATGCTCATCAACGCCGCCTTCGCGGCCCTGCGGCAGGTCTTCTCCCGTCCGCTGCGTGCGATCCTGTGGAAGTCGCTCGGCCTCACGGTCGGGCTCCTGGCCCTGGTGTGGTTCGCCCTCACCAAGGGGATCGCGGCCCTGCTCGTCGCCCACCCGATCTCGACCGACTACGCGATGGTCAACGCCGTGGCGTCGTTCCTCGCCGGGGCCGGGCTGTTCGTCGGCCTCGCCTATATCCTGCCGCCGGTCTCGATCCTGGTGGCGGGCTACTTCCTCGATGATGCCGCTGCAATCGTCGAGCGCACCGACTTTCCGGACGAGGTCCCGGGCCAGGCGATGCCGCTCGGCCGAGCGATGCTCTACACAATCCGCTTCGCGGCGCTCGCGCTCGCCGTCAACCTCGCGGCCCTGGCGCTGCTGCTGGTGCCGGGCATCAACGTCGCGGCGTTCTTCCTCGCCAACACCTACCTCCTTGGCCGCGAGTATTTCGAGCTCGCCGCCGCCCGGTTCAGGCCCCTTTCCGAGGCCGGTGCCATGCGGCGCACCCACACCGCGACCGTGATGCTCGCCGGCGCCCTGCTCGCCGGACTGATGCTGGTGCCGATCGTCAACCTCATCACGCCGCTCTTCGGCATCGCCCTGATGGTCCACGTCCACAAGGGCCTGAGCCGCGACCGGCTGCTGAAGGCCCCGTCCACCCGTCCGCCGGTGGCGATGGACCGCGACCGGCTCGGCGCGGGTCCGCGCTGACCGGGTTGCGGATCGCCCGCGGCCGGCGCACCCTCGGGCCATGACGCACGAGGTCCTGAAGACGCACGAGGTCCTGAACCAGAGCCCGCCCTTCGGCGACGCGAACCTGTTCGCCGCCGATGCCCCGCTGCGGGGGGCGCTCGCGGCCTTCGGCGGGCCCGCCGACCTCGACGGGCTCGACGGTTTCGGCGCGCGGTGGGGCTCGGCGGAGCGGATCGATCTCGGCCGCCTCGCCAACGCGCATTCCCCCGTCTTGCGCACCCACGACGCGCGGGGATACCGGGCCGACCGGGTCGAGTTCCACCCGGCCTATCACGCCCTGATGGCGGCGAGCGTCGCGGACGGCCTGCACGCCTCGTTCTGGGACGGGGCGGATCCGGGCAAGCCGCAGGCACGCGGGCATCTCGCCCGGGCGGCGCGCCAATTCATGGTCGCCGGCGTCGAGAGCGGGCATCTCTGCCCGATGACCATGACGAGCGCGGCCGTCGCGGCGCTGTCCGCCGCCCCCGACCACCTCGCCGCCTGGCTGCCGCGGATCGCGAGCCGGACCTATGATCCGAGCTTCAGGCCCTGGTTCGAGAAAGCCGGCGTCACCCTCGGCATGGGGATGACCGAGAAGCAGGGCGGCACGGATGTCCGCGCCAACACCACGCGGGCGGAGCCCACCGGCGGCGACACCTACGCGCTCACCGGCCACAAGTGGTTCTTCTCCGCCCCGATGTCCGACGGATTCCTGGTGCTGGCTCAGGCACCCGGCGGTCTGACCTGCCTCCTGGTACCGCGCCACCGGCCCGACGGCAGCATGAACGCCCTCCACCTGCAACGCCTGAAGGACAAGCTCGGCAACCGTTCGAACGCCTCCGCCGAGGTCGAGTTCGAGGGGGCGCTCGGCTGGCGCATCGGCGAGGAGGGCCGCGGCGTCCCGACCATCCTGGCGATGGTGCAACTGACCCGGCTCGATTGCGCGGTCGCGTCGGCGGGTCTCGCGCGCATGGCCCTGGTGCTGGCGCTCCACCACGCCCGCCACCGCCGGGTGTTCGAGACGCCCCTCGTCGACCAGCCGGCGATGCGCCGGGTGCTGGCCGACCTCGCCCTCGAGAGCGAGGCGCAGACCGCGCTCGTGTGCCGCCTCGCCGCCGCCTTCGACCGGGGCGAGGCGGCGCGCACCCGTCTCCTCACCCCGGCGGTGAAGTACGCGGTGTGCAAGGCCGCGCCCGGCTTCGTCTACGAGGCGATGGAGTGCTTGGGCGGCAACGGCTATGTCGAGGAGAGCCCCCTGCCCCGGCTCTACCGCGAGGCACCGGTCAACGCGATCTGGGAAGGCTCCGGCACCGTCATGGCCCTCGACGTGCTGCGCGCCGCCGCGCGCGCCCCGGAGGAGGTCGTCGGCCTCGTGGCCGACCTCGCCGAGGAGGCGGAAGGTCTGCCGGGCGTGCGCGCGGCCGCCGCCGACATCGTCGCGGCCCTCCAGGCTCCCGACGCCGAGGCCCGCACCCGCTTCGCCACCGGCCGCCTCGCGACCCTCGCCGCTGCTGCATCGCTGGCCGCCTGCGCGCCGCCGGCCGTCGCCGAGGCCTATGCGGCGACCCGGCTCGCGCGGGAGCGGGCGATGTACGGGGCGAACGGGGTCGGCGCGGTGGCGGAGATGCTGCTGGAGCGGGCGCTGCCTTGAGGCGTCCGGATGTGATCGCCGGTCCTGACGCCGAGGGTGTCGGTTCTGTGGGGGCCATCGAACAGGCCCCGAGACCTCGCCCGAACACGAGGGCCCCATGATCCGCCCCGGCAGCAGGGTGAACAGTCCGGTGATCACCAGCGCCCCGAGATGGAGCCCGGTCATCGTCCAGCGATGGGCCGCGACGGCACCCCGACGCGCGGAGATCACCGTGCGGACCAGGGCGGCGCGCGTGAACACCGACAGGAGGTGGATCCAGCTGAACGGCCCGACCTGGCGCAGGCCGCAGGTGCCGAACGCGCTCGGCGCCAGCCTGCCTCCGTTGAGAGCAAATCTAAGCAGGATCATTCGCCTCCGAATGAGGCAGCCTAAAATTTAGGCATTTTCGCTGGCCGGAAGCTGGGCGTCCGAGCGCGCATGAATTGGCAGGGCTCTTGCAGCCCATCCCCCCGTCACTCACCAACGGGGATGTTTCACGATGCCGCTGCCCACCCGCCTGCCCCTGCGCCCGCTCGGGCGGACCCTGTCCGGGCTCGCCCTCGCCCTCGCGCTGGTGGGGCCTGCGAGCGCGCAGGGCGTGCTGCGCATCGGCATGACCGCCTCCGACATCCCGCTTACCACCGGCCAGGCGGACAATGGCGGCGAGGGCATGCGCTTCACCGGCTACACGGTGTACGACGCCCTCATCAACTGGGACCTCAGCCGCGCCGACAAGGCTTCCGACCTGACGCCCGGCCTCGCCACCGCCTGGAAGGTGGATCCGGCCGACAAGACCCGCTGGATCTTCTCGCTCCGGCCCGGCGTCACCTTCCACGACGGCTCCGCCTTCGACGCCGACGCGGTGGTGTGGAACCTCGACAAGCTCCTGAAGTCGGACAGCCCGCAATTCGATCCGCGCCAGTCGGCGCAGGGACGTACACGCATCCCGGCCGTCGCCTCCTACAAGGCGATCGATCCGCTGACGCTGGAGATCGTCACCAAGACCCCGGACGCGACCTTCCCCTACCAGATCGCCTGGATCCTGATGTCGTCGCCCGCCAACTGGGAGAAGCAGGGCAAGAGCTGGGACGCGGTCGCCAAGGCGCCCTCCGGCACCGGTCCGTGGAAGGTGACGGGCTTCGTGCCGCGCGAGCGCCTGGAGCTGGTGCCGAACAAGGCGTACTGGGACAAGGCACGGGTACCGAAGCTCGATCGCATGGTGCTGGTGCCCCTGCCCGAGGCCAATGCCCGGGTGGCCGCCCTGCGGTCGGGCCAGGTCGACTGGATCGAGGCGCCGGCGCCGGACGCGGTCGCCTCGCTGAAATCGGCGGGCTTCGCGCTGGTCACCAATCTCTACCCGCATAACTGGACCTGGCACCTGTCGCGGGCCGAGGGCTCGCCGTGGAACGACGTGCGAGTGCGCAAGGCTGCCAACCTCGCCATCGACCGCGAGGGCCTGAAGGAGTTCTTGGGCGGCCTCGCCACCCCGGCCGAGGGCTTCCTGACCCCTGGCCATCCGTGGTTCGGCAAGCCCACCTTCAAGGTCGGTTATGACCCGGAAGCGGCCAGGAAGCTCTTGAAGGAGGCGGGCTACGGCCCGAACAAACCGCTCACCACCAAGGTGCTGATCTCGGCGTCGGGCTCGGGCCAGATGCAGCCCCTGCCGATGAACGAGTTCCTCCAGCAGAACCTCGCCGAGGTCGGCATCAAGGTCGACTACGAGGTCGTCGAGTGGAACACGCTGATCAACATCTGGCGCGCGGGTTCCAAGTCCGACAGCGCCCGCGGCGGCACCGCGATGAACTACTCCTACCTGATCCAGGACCCGTTCACCGCCTTCATCCGCCACGCCCAGTGCAACCTGGCGCCGCCGAACGGCACCAACTGGGGCTATTACTGCGACCCGGCGATGGACAAGCTGTTCGACGAGGTCCGCGCGACCTTCGAGCCGAAGGATCAGGTCGCGGTCCTGCAGAAGATTCACGAGAAGTTCGTGGACGACGCGCTGTTCCTGATGGTCACCCACGACGTCAACCCGCGGGCGATGAGCAAGAAGGTGCAGGGCTTCGTCCAGGCCCAGAGCTGGTTCCAGGATTTCTCGCCGATCACGATGGCCAAGTGATCACCTCCTGATGATCGCCTCCTGGTGATCGCCTCCGGGTGATCGCCAGGGCGAAGTGATCGCCTGACCCGACCCCCCCCGCCCGGTCTCGAGCCGGGCGGGGCCACGACACCGCGAACGGCGCCGCCCCATGATCCTCTTCATCCTCAAGCGCATCGGCTACGCCGCCCCGGTCGCCCTGGGCGTCAGCCTGGTGTGCTTCCTCCTCGTCCACCTCGCCCCCGGCGATCCCCTGAGCGCGATCCTGCCGGTCGATGCCACCGCCGAGATGCAGGCGCAGATGCGCGCGGCCTACGGCTTCGACAAGCCGCTGCCGGTGCAGTACGGCCTCTGGCTCTGGAAGGTGCTGCAGGGCGACCTCGGCACCTCGATCGCCACCGGCCGCCCGGTCCTGGCGGAGGTCGGCCGCGCCGTCGGCAACAGCCTGATCCTCGCCTCCGTGGCGACGCTGATCGGCTTCACCTTCGGCACCTTCTTCGGCTTCGTCGCCGGCTATGCCCGCGATTCCTGGCTCGACCGGGTGGCCTCGTCGATCGCGGTGTTCGGGGTCAGCGTGCCGCATTACTGGCTCGGCATCGTGATGGTGATCGTGTTCTCGGCCACCCTCGGCTGGCTGCCGCCGACCGGTGCGGGGCCGCAGGGCTCGGGCAACTGGTTCCCGGACCTCGAGCATCTGCGCTACATCCTGCTTCCGGCCATCACCATGTCGGTGATCCCGATGGGGGTGATCTCCCGCACCGTCCGGGCGCTCGTCGGCGACATCCTGCATCAGGACTTCGTCCAGGCGCTGCGCGCCAAGGGCCTGTCGGAATTCGGCGTCTTCCGCCACGTGGTCAAGAACGCGGCGCCCACCGCCATCGCCATCATGGGGCTGCAGCTCGGCTACCTGCTCGGCGGCTCGATCCTGATCGAGACCGTGTTCGCCTGGCCCGGCACCGGCTTCCTCCTCAACGCCGCGATCTTCCAGCGCGACCTGCCGCTGCTCCAGGGCACGATCCTGGTCCTGGCGATGTTCTTCGTCACCCTCAACCTCCTGGTCGACGTGGTGCAGACCGCCCTCGACCCCCGCATCGAGAGGGCCTGACCCGATGTCGATCCAGACGTCCCTCACGGGCGATCCCGTCGCTTCGGTCGCCGCCCCGGAGATCCCGGCGGTCGCGTCGCGCGGCTACTGGGGCAGCGTGCTGCGGCGGCTTTCCCGCGATCCCGTCGCCATGGCGGCGGCCTGCGTCATCCTCGCCATCGTGCTCGCGGCGATCTTCGCGCCGCTGATCGCCCCGATGGACCCGTTCAAGGGCTCGATGGTCCGGCGCCTGCGCCATGTGGGCGACGCGACCTACTGGCTCGGCTCGGACGAGCTCGGCCGCGATATGCTCACGCGCCTCCTCTATGCCGGCCGCCTGTCGCTGTTCATGGGCGTCTTGCCGGTCGTCATCGCGTTCTTCGTCGGCTCGGGGCTAGGGATCCTCGCGGGCTATGCCGGCGGCTGGGTCAACACGCTGATCATGCGCGTGGTCGACGTGTTCTTCGCCTTCCCGTCGGTGCTGCTCGCCATCGCGCTCTCGGGCGCCCTCGGGGCCGGCATCCTGAATTCCATCGTGTCGCTGACGGTCGTGTTCGTGCCCCAGATCACCCGCGTCGCCGAGAGCGTGACGGTGCAGATCCGCAACCGCGACTATGTCGAGGCCGCCCGGGTCTCCGGCGCCAACCCGTTCACGGTGGTGCGGGTGCAGGTGCTCGGCAACGTGCTGGGTCCCGTCTTCGTCTATGCCACCAGCCTGATCTCGGTCTCGATGATCCTGGCCTCGGGGCTCTCCTTCCTCGGCCTCGGCGTGAAGCCGCCGGAGCCGGAATGGGGCCTGATGCTCAACACCCTGCGCACCGCGATCTACGTCAACCCGGTCGTGGCGGCCTTGCCCGGCATGATGATCTTCCTGACCTCGATCTCCTTCAACCTGTTGTCGGACGGCCTGCGCTCGGCCATGGAGGTGCGCCAGTGACCGATCTCGATCCCCGCGACCGCGGCGGCCCCGCGCAGCCGCTGCTGACCGTCGACGGCCTGGTGAAGCACTTTCCCGGCAAGGGCGGCCTCTTCGGCAAGGGGCCGGCGGTGCGCGCCGTCGACGGCGTCGATTTTTCCGTCATGAAGGGCGAGACCCTCGGCGTCGTCGGCGAGTCGGGCTGCGGCAAGTCGACGACGGCGCGCCTGCTGATGCAGATCAGCAAACAAGACAAGGGCGACATCGTCTTCGACGGCGAGCTGCTCGGCTCTCGCGCCCTCGACCTGAAGGCCTATCGCCGCCAGGTGCAGATGGTCTTCCAGGATTCCTATGCCTCGCTCAACCCGCGGCTCACGGTCGAGGAATCGGTCGCCTTCGGCCCGCGGGCGCACGGGCTCTCGGCGGCCGCGGCCCTGTCGCGCGCCCACGACCTCCTGCGCCGGGTCGGCCTGGAGCCGCGGCGCTTCGGCGGGCGCTATCCGCACGAGGTGTCGGGCGGCCAGCGCCAGCGGGTCAACATCGCCCGGGCGCTGGCCCTCGAGCCGCGGCTCCTGATCCTCGACGAGGCGGTCTCGGCCCTCGACAAGTCGGTGGAGGCGCAGGTGCTGAACCTCCTCACCGACCTCAAGCGCGAGTTCGGCCTGACCTACATCTTCATCTCGCACGACCTCAACGTCGTGCGCTTCATGTCCGACCGGGTGATGGTGATGTATCTCGGCCGCGTCGCCGAGATCGGCCCGGCCGATGCGATCCTGAAGGCGCCGCGCCACCCCTACACGGCGGCGCTCCTCGCCTCCCAGCCCTCGACCGACCCGGAGGCCCGTCTGGAGGAAGCGCCGCTCTCCGGCGATCCGCCCAACCCCATCAACCCGCCCCCGGGCTGCCGCTTCCACACCCGCTGCCAGTTTGCGGCGGAGGTCTGCCGCACCCGCGAGCCCGGCCTCGATCCGGTCGCGCCGGCCCATCTCGCCGCCTGCCACATGGCGGTGGCGGGCTCCGGCCACCCGAAGGCTCCCGCCATTCCGCTGGCGGCGTGAGGCAGAGATGAACGCACCCCTGCGCCAACCCGACACCGTGACCTCCGACGCCCTGATCGAGGTCCGCGACCTGACGGTCGATTTCCTGGGCGGCCGAAAAGCCGTCCGGGCCGTCGGCGGAGTCGACTTCACCATCCGCGCCGGCGAGGCCCTGGCGCTGCTCGGCGAATCCGGCTCCGGCAAGTCCGTGACCCTGCGGGCCCTGATGCGGCTCCTGCCGGAAACCCGCACCCGCATCGGCGGGCATCTCAGGGTCGACGGTCACGACGTGCTCAAGCTGAGGCCCAAGGCGCTCTCGGCCTATCGCGGCGGCACCGTCGCGATGATCTTCCAGGATCCGGGCCTCGCCCTCGATCCGGTCTACCGCATCGGCGACCAGATCGCGGAAGCCGTGATGCGGCACGAGGGCGTGTCGCGCGCCGCCGGCCGGGCCCGCGCCCTGGAGCTGTTCGAGCGCGTCCACATCCCCTCGCCGGCGCGCCGGCTCGACGCCTACCCGCACGAATTGTCAGGCGGCATGCGCCAGCGGGCGATGATCGCCCTGGCGCTGGCCTGCCGGCCGAAGGTGCTGCTCGCCGACGAGCCGACCACGGCGCTGGACGCCACGGTGCAGATCCAGATCCTGCTCCTGTTGCGCGAGTTGCAGCGCGACCTCGGCCTCGCGGTGATCTTCGTCACCCACGATGTCGGCGTGGCGGTGCAGGTCGCCGACCGGGTCGCGGTGATGTATGGCGGCCACCTCGTCGAGGTGGGCTCGAGCGGCGCGGTGATCGGCACGCCGGCCCATCCCTATACGCAGGGCCTGCTCGCCTCCCGGATCACCCCCGATTCGCCGCGCGGCCTGCGGCTGCCCACCATCCCGGGCTCGCCCCCCGACCTCGCCGACCCGCCGCCGGGCTGCCCCTTCGAGCCCCGCTGCGGCCTCGTGGTCCCGGCCTGCCGGGACGGCCTGCCGGCGCGGGTGCCGGTGGGGCCGGGCCATGCGGCGCGCTGCGTGCGCCTCGGGGAGGCGGCGCCGTAGACCCGACACCCGGTAGGCCCGGCGCCAAGAAGATCTGAGGCCAAGCAGGCCCGACGCCACGTCATGCCGCGTTGCACCCGCTCCGGCCGGCGGTTAACTCCAGCCCGTATTCGGTGACGGAACGGGAGACCAGGACGCGGTGAGCAAGGCGCCGATGACGAAACGCGGGCCCGCCAAGGCGGCGACCGCTCCTTTCGCCGAGATCGTGATGGTGTGCGCCAAGTGCGCCAAGCGGCAGGGGGTGGGCGCCAAGGCGGTCCGGGGCGGGTTGAAGCGCGCCCTCAAGGCGGATCGCCGCGGCCGCAAGGTGCGGGTGGTCGAGACCGGCTGCCTCGGCCTGTGCCCCAAGCGCAGCCTGACGCTCGCCACTGCCGGCTCCCTCGGCGAGGGCCGCCTCCTGGTGCTCGATCCGTCCCTCGATCCCGCGGCAATGCTGGACGCCCTTCTGCCGGCTCAGAATCCGGGCGACGCACCGTGACGACGGCCGGAACCGGCGCAGCGCGGGCCGGCACGCGCCCGAGCCTCGGCCGCCGCCTGCTGCGGCGGGTGCCGCTCCTCGGCGCCGCGATCGGCGTGGTGCTGGCGCTCTGGCTCGTCGCTGCCAACGACGTCGGCGCCGTGGCGGACGCCTTCGGGCGGGTCGGCCTCCTCGGCATCGTCGCGGTGGTGCTGGTGCGCGTCGCGATCATCGGGCTGTGCGGGATTGCCTGGGCCCGGACCGTGACGGGCCTCGCTGCGGTCGCCGCCGGGCCGTTCGTCCTGCTGCGCTTCGTGCGCGAGGGCGTCAACGTGCTCCTGCCCGTCGCCTCGGTCGGCGGCGAGGTCCTGGGCGCGCGCCTCCTCACCTTCTGGGGCGTCACCGGGGCGGCGAGCGCCGCCGGCATCCTGGTCGACATGTTCTTCCAGGTGGTCACCCAGGCCCTGTTCGCGCTGACCGGGGTCGTCCTCCTGTCGCAGCTCGAGGGCGAGCAGGCCGCGACTCTGACGGCGTGGTGCGCCAAGGGACTGGTCCTGAGCGGAATCGTGCTCGCCGCCTTCTTCGCGGTGCAGCGCTACGGCGGCGCCGCCTACATCGAGCGCCAGGTAACGGTGCTCGCCCGCCGCTTCGCCGCGGAGGGCGGGACGGTGCCGGCCGGCGGCGGCGTGCAGGCGGCCCTCGACGCGGTCTGGGATCTCCGGCGCTGGCTGCCCCTCGCCCAAGGCTTCCTGCTCCACCTCGCGGCCTGGTTCCTCGGCGCCCTGGAGATCTGGATCGCGCTTCGCTGCATCGGCATCGAGGGCGTCACCTTCGCCGAGGCGGTGGTGCTCGAGTCGCTCAGCCAGGCGATCAAGTCCGCCGCCTTCCCGGTCCCGAGCGGGCTCGGCGTGCAGGAGGGCGGCTTCGTGCTCCTCGGCAGCCTGTTCGGCATCGATCCGCACACCGCGCTCGCCCTCTCGCTGGTCAAGCGGGTGCCGGACGTGGTGCTGGGCGTGCCGGCGCTGATGGCCTGGCAGACGATCGAGGCCCGCCGCGGGCTGATGGTGAAGGCGCCGCCGGCGATCTAGCCCGGCCGGCCCGCGGCGACTGCCCGAACCAGCAACTCCGGCGTATCGGGCGCGTTCATGGCGCGGGCGGCGCTCTCGGCGGTGTGGCCGCTCGCGTCCTGGCGGGCCGGGTCGGCGCCGCGGGCGAGCAGCGTCTCCACCATCTCGACGCGGTTGAACATCGCGGCCGTCATCAGGGCGGTGCGCCCGTCCGGTCCAGCCCCGTCGATGGCGGCCCCGCCGTCGAGGAGGGCCAGCACCACCGGCATCGCACCCTTGAACGCCGCGGCCGCGAGGGGGGTCTGGCCGCGGTCGTTGGCGATCTCCGGGTCGGCCTCGTGCGCCATCAGCACGCCGACGGTCTCGGCGTGGCCGTGATAGGCCGCCAGCATCAGGAGCGTGTCGCCCTTGTCGTTGCGCAGGTTGGGCGGCAGGCCCATGCCCAACAGCTCGCCCAGCTCCGCGTGGTGGCCGAGGCGGGCATACTGAAAAACCTTTCCGGCGAAGGCGATCGTGTCCTCGTCCAGAATCGGCCGCGCCGGGGCGCCGGGCTCCTCGTTCTGCATCGCGCTCGCGTCCGTGTCTCGTCGAGGGCGGATATCGTGCGGGGGGGGCCGGGTGCCAAGGGGGAGCGGCCAAAGGGGAGCAGCCGAGGGGAGCCGCCAGAGGACAGCCGCCAAGGCGCGAGCGCGCATGGCGACCACCCGTGTTAGGACGGAATTCACTACGCGCCCGAGAAGCGTCGGTTGCGGCCAGGCAATAACAGAGATCTTCACCAAAGCCCGCGCACTTGGGATGCCACAAAGAGTTAGAGCGCGAGACGAACGTCGTGGCTACCCTCTACGATTGTATTGCCGGATATCACGACCTCAAGTTGGTTATGCTCGCAGCGGTTGTGTGCAACCTTGCGGCGGCGACAAGCCTGACGCTCCTCGACCATGCCCGCGTCAATGCCGGCCGGGAGCGCCGGCTGTGGCTCGCCACCGCCGCCCTGGCGGGCGGGACCGGGATCTGGGCGACGCATTTCATCGCCATGCTGGCCTTCTCGCCCGGCATTCCCTCCGCCTACGATCTCGGCCTGACCGGGCTGTCCCTGCTGATCGCGATCGGCATGGCGGCGGCCGGCTTCTGGATCGCCCTGTGGCCGGGCCTGCCCGCCGCGGCCTGGATCGGCGGCGCGCAGATCGGCCTCGGCGTCGGCGCGATGCACTTCACCGGCATGGCGGCCTTCGAGGTGGCGGGCCGGGTCACCTGGGACAAGGGCCTCGTCCTCGCGGCCCTCGCGGCGGGCGCCGGGCTCGGGAGCCTGGCGCTCGCCACGACCCTGCGGGCCAGCTCGGTCCGGGCGAAGCTGGCCGGCGCCGGCCTGATGGTGGCGGGCATCTGCGGCCTGCACTTCACCGCGATGAGCGCCGCCATGATCGCGCCGGACCCGTCGGTCGCCCTGTCGGGCACGGCGGTGCCGGCGGAGATCCTCGCGGTGGCGGTGGCGCTCGCCAGCATCACGATCCTGCTCCTGGCCTTCGCGGGCCTGTGGCTGCACCTGCGCGACGAGCGCCGCTCGGCACTCGAGGGCGACCGGATGCGGGGGCTCGCCAACGCCGCCGTCGAGGGGCTGGTGGTCTGCGACGGCGACCGGATCGTCACCGTGAACGACAGCTTCGCCGACCTCGTCGGCCTGAGGCCCGAGGCGCTGACCGGGGTGGCCCTCTCGGGCCTCCTCGCCGAGCCGGCCTCCACCGGTGCCGCGGAGACGCCCGAGGCGCAGCTGCGCCGGCATGACGGCAGCCAGGTGCCGGTCGAGGTGATCCGCCGGGTGATCGACTTCGCCGGCCGCCCGCACGCCGCCCTGGCGGTGCGCGACCTGCGGGCGCGCAAGCGCGCCGAGGCGCGGATCGCCTATCTGGCCCACCACGATGCCCTCACGGGTGCGCCGAACCGCACCCGCTTCAACGCCCGGCTCGCGCAGGAACTCGCGCTCGCCCAGGCCGCCGACCGGCCGCTGGCGGTGCTCTGCGCCGATCTCGACCGCTTCAAGGAGGTCAACGACCTGTTCGGCCACGCCGCCGGCGACGGCTTGCTGCGCGCCGTCTGCGCGACGATCACCGCCGTGCTCGGTCCCGGCCAGATGCTGGCACGGCTCGGCGGCGACGAATTCGCCGTGCTGGCGCCGAACCTCGACGCGGCCGGTGCCGAGGCGCTCGGCGAGGCGATCCTGGCGGCGCTCCGGCAGGCCGAGACCGGGCCGGCCGGCGCGATCGCGGCGGCGAGCCTCGGCATCGCGCTCTTCCCGCATGACGGCGTCGAGGCCGAGACCCTGATGATCCAGGCCGACACCGCCCTCTACCGCGCCAAGCAGGAGGGCCGCGGCCGCCTGCGCTTCTACGAGGCGCGGATGGGGGTGCAGGTCCGCGAGCGGCGCTCCCTCGAGCACGACCTGCGCCACGCCGTCGAGCGCGGCGAGCTGAGGGTCGTCTACCAGCCCCAGACCCGCATCGACACCGGCGAGGCGGTGGGCTTCGAGGCGTTGCTGCGCTGGCACCATCCGGAGCGCGGCACCGTCCCGCCCGACCTGTTCATCCCGATCGCCGAGGAGACCGGCAGCATCTTACAGATCGGCGAGTGGGTGCTGCGCGAGACCTGCCGCGAGGCCGCCTCCTGGCAGAGACCCCTGCGCATCGCCGTCAACGTCTCGGCGGTCCAGCTCCACGCCCCGGGCTTCTCGGAGCTGGTGCACGAGGTGCTGTTCACCACCGGCCTCGCGCCCGCCCGCCTGGAGCTCGAGATCACCGAGACGGCGCTGATCCGCGACCTGCCGCGGGCGCTCGCCACGCTGCGCCGGATCAAGGCGCTCGGGGTGCGGATCGCGATGGACGATTTCGGCACCGGCTATTCGTCGCTGTCGAACCTGCGCGCCTTCCCGTTCGACAAGATCAAGATCGATTCCTCCTTCACCCGCTCGGTCGATACCAGCGAGCAGGCTGCCACGATCGTGCGCACGGTGCTCGGCCTCGGGCGCGGCCTCGGGCTGCCGGTCCTGGCCGAGGGCGTCGAGACCTCGGCCGAGCTGGCTTTCCTCGGTGCGGAGGCCTGTCAGGAGGCGCAAGGCTACCTGTTCGGCCGCCCGGCCCCGATCGCGACCTTCCGCCACCTGACTGAGGGCCGGCCGCCGGCCGACGAGGACGCCGCGTGAGGGAGAGGGGGGTGAATCCGGCCGTGCGGGCTGGCCGGCGGCGGTGGGAGGCGGCATAAGCCAGGGTCAGGGGCCGGCCGGCAACGGTCCGGCCGACCTTGCGCCTCCACCGAGACGAGACCCCATGACCGTCAAGGCCGTCCCCACGCAGCCCTTTCCCGACCAGAAGCCCGGCACCTCGGGCCTGCGCAAGAAGGTGCCGGTCTTCCGCCAGCCTGGTTACGTGGAGAACTTCATCCAGGCGATCGTCGACTGCCTGCCCGACCGGGCCGGCACGACCCTGGTGGTCGGCGGCGACGGGCGCTTCCTCAACCGCGAGGTGGTGCAGACGACCCTGAAGATCGCGGCGGCCAACGGCTTTTCGCGCATCCTGGTCGGCCGCGGCGGCCTGCTCTCGACCCCGGCCGCCTCCTGCGTGATCCGGAAATACGGCGCGATCGGCGGCGTGGTGCTCTCGGCGAGCCACAACCCGGGCGGGCCCGAGGGTGATTTCGGCATCAAGTTCAACGCCCGCAACGGCGGTCCCGCGCCAGAGCCGGTGACCGAGGCGATCTTCGCCCGCACCAAGGCGATCACCGAGTACCGCATCGTCGAGGCGGCCGATCTCGACCTCGACACGCTCGGCGACGTGGCTCTCGGCGACGCGACCGTCACGGTGATCGACCCGGTGGCGGATTACGCGGCGCTGATGGAGACGCTGATCGATTTCCCCGCCATCGCGGCATTGTTCCGCTCCGGCTTCCGGATGCGGTTCGACGCGATGAGCGCGGTGACGGGCCCCTACGCGAAAGAAATCCTGGAGCGGCGCCTCGGCGCCCCGGCGGGCACGGTGGTGAATGCCGAGCCGCTGCCCGATTTCGGCGGCCACCACCCCGACCCGAACCCGGTCCACGCCCACGAGCTGATGGCGCTGATGACCGGCCCGGACGCGCCAGATTTCGGCGCCGCCTCCGACGGCGACGGCGACCGCAACATGATCGTCGCTCCCGGCCTCTTCGTCACGCCGAGCGACAGCCTGGCGATCCTGGCCGCCCACGCCCACCTGGCGCCGGGCTATCGTGGCGGGCTGGCGGGCATCGCCCGCTCGATGCCGACGAGCCGCGCCGCCGACCGGGTCGCGGCCGCCCTCGGCATCCCGGCCTTCGAGACCCCGACCGGCTGGAAGTTCTTCGGCAACCTGCTCGATGCCGGGCGGATCACGCTGTGCGGCGAGGAGAGCGCGGGCACCGGCTCGAACCACGTGCGCGAGAAGGACGGCTTGTGGGCGGTGCTGCTCTGGCTCAACCTGCTCGCCGCGACGGGCAAGCGCGCCGACCAGGTGGTGCGCGACCACTGGGCGACCTACGGCCGCGACTACTACGCCCGCCACGACTACGAGGAGGTGGAGAGCGCCGCCGCCGAGGGGCTGATGAGCGCGCTCCGTGACAAGCTCGCCGGGCTGCCGGGGCAGCGCATCGGCGAGCTGACCGTCGCGGCGGCGGACGACTTCGCCTATACCGACCCGGTCGACGGCTCGGTGACCGCGCGCCAGGGCGTGCGGATCCTCTTCCGCGAGGATGCCCGGGTGGTCTTCCGCCTGTCGGGCACCGGGACGGTCGGGGCGACCTTGCGGGTCTATCTCGAGCGCTTCTCGCAGGACCGGCTCGATGCGCCGACCGCCGAGATGCTGGCCCCGGTCGTGGCCGCCGCCGAGGCGATCGCGGGAATCGCGCAGCAGACCGGGCGCACGGAGCCGTCGGTCGTGACGTAGGGGGTTTCGAGCCCCGCGGGCGTGATCCGCGGGGCTGCCACCGTCACTCCGGCAGGCGCGGCAGCTTCGTGCCGTCCTTCGGCAGCGCGTAGCGGGCGACGTTCAGCTCCATCGCCAGGAAGGTGTAGTACCCGCTGACCGCCGTGAGATCGACGATTCCCGGCTTGCCGAACAGCTTTTCCGCCCGCGCGAAGGTCGCGTCCGAGACGCGCTTGTTCTGCAACAGCTCGCTGGTGAAGTCGTAGGCTGTCTCCTGATCGTCCGGCAGGCCGGTCGGACGGCGGCCGTCGCGGATCGCCGCGATCGTCTCGGGCGCGATGCCGACCTTCTGGGCGATCGGCGCGTGGACGTACCACTCGTAATCCTGCGTCCAGTGGCGGGCATTGACCAGGATCACCAGCTCCGACAGCGTGGTGCCGATCTTCGGCTTGTAGCGCAGGTAGTCGCCCATCGAGCGCGCCAGCGACATCACCTCGGGCGAGTGCATCAGCGGCTCGAACGGCCCGAAGACCGGCACCTTGCGGGCGGCCTCGAACGCCTCCGCCGCCTGCTTCTGCTCAGGGCTGTACTGGGCCGGCGGGATCGTCGGCAGGCGGTCCTCGGCAGACGCCGCGCGCGGCAGAAGAGCTGCGCCAGGCAGAAGGGCGACGAGAAGGGCGGGCAGCAGGCGCGGCAAGTGATATCGGCGGGGCATGGGGCTTTCCTTCGGGATGGGCGATCGCTCGCCCGTCAGTCCTTACCCCAAAGGCGATGCGCGTGACGGCCGCGCTCCCGCAATCCCGCCTCAATCCCACGGTTAACAGACCCTTGTCCGAGCACGAGGGGAATGCGGGGTGGCACACACCCGGCACGACCCCGGAAACAAGGGAATGCGGGACGATGACTGCACTGCCGTCGAAGACGGGTTCGCGGTCCGTGACGGGCGCGGCACTCCTCGTTGCGCTCGCCGCCACAATGCTGACGGGAGCGGCGCTGACCGGCCCCGCGCAGGCGCAGGGCTACCGGGTCGTCATCGAGGACGACGTGATCCTGCCGCCGCGGGCGGTGCTCGTCCGCCTCGGCCGGGCCGGCTTCACCGGCATGAGCCACCCGCGCTTCGACGGCGAGACCTACCAGGTCGAGGCCGACAGCCCGTGGGGCAACCGGGTGCAGCTCGTCGTCGATGCCCGCACCGGCCGCATCCTCGACCGCGAGCGCCTGGAGGCGCCGCTGATTCCTCCCGGCACCATCCCGGGCGGCCGCCGCCCCGGCTACGGTTGGACCGAGACCGAGGCGCGCCGACCCTGGCCGCGCGAGGAAGCCTTTCGCGAGCGCACGCCCCGTGATGGCGGCTGGCGCGACGGCGAAACCTACGCTCCCGTCCCGCTCTCGCGCGGCGAGCCGCTGCCGCCGGTGGCCGGGCGCCCGGAGGAGCGCCGCGTCGCCGCCCGCCCGGCGCAGCCCGCCCCCCAGCCGGGAGTCCCCCCCTACGAGGCGCCCGTCCGGACCGCGCCGGCGCCGCGCGCCGCCGGGCCGAATCCCCTCGGGATGAATCCCGATAGCGCGGCGGCCCGCACCGGTGGCGCCGCACGCCGCGAGACCGCGCCAGAGGGCGCGAAACCCGAGGCGCCGCGCCGGACGGCGGCCCGCACCAAGCCGGCCGAGACCGAGACGCCCGCCGCCCTCGTCCCGCCCCTGGCACCCAAGGCCGAGCCCGTGAAGGCGGCTCCGCCCGCCAGGACCGCGGCCGAGGCCGCGCCGCCCAAGGCGCCGGAGGCCAAGGACGGCGGCTGGAAGACCCCGCCCGACGGCAACCGCCCGGTGCGGGTGATCGGCGGCATCACGCAGGTCCCGGCCAAGGACGAGCCGGCGAAGGAGTGAGGCGGCGGGGCAGCCCCCTCGCACGACCGGCGATGCGGTCCGGCCGAGCGTCGCCGGATTGCATGGATTCTCCTCGCAGGCCGGAAACGACGGTGACCTCCTCGGGGCACGGCGACGACCGGACGCGCCCTGCATCCGGAGCCACGTTGTCCATCGATGCTCCCTCTCCTCGTCCCTTCGGGCCTGCTGCGATCCGGGCCAGGGAGCGCCGCCCGCTCGTCGCACGCGGGGACGAGACACCCACGCCGGATCACGACCGAAACCGCTAGCCAGGCCGTCCGCGCGATCCTGCGTGAGGAGGCGTCCCGGGGTTGCTGTCTGCCCGGTGATACTCTTTGCCCCTTGTCCGTGACCCCGGCCCTCATGGTGGCGGCTGCCTCGTGACCGAACCGGCATTCGACGCCGCGTCGCGGTTCACGGCGGTGGTGGCCGATGCCGCGTCTCCCTGATGGCGTGCCGATGCCAGCGAGGCGGCGGCTCGTCTCCCGGCCCCTCCATCCCGCACCGGCGCCGGATTCGACTTCGCAGGCCGTGCGCGCTTTGCGGCCCGAATGAATATCGTCGGTCTATCTTTTATAATACATTCAATTTTTAATTAATTTTATGAAAAATCATTCGCACCAGCCAAGACGAAAAAAATTCTAAGTTGACTCTTGATTTACTTTACGTAATATCCACCGCCGTACATCGGACATTCTTCAAACGGGAGTCGCGCCATGACGCAATCATCCGCCACTCGCATAAAAATAGTTTCATCTTGTTGTTATTTAATTGTTTCAACATTAGGTCCGTCGATCTGGCTGAATGCCGCAAATGCTGAAGAAATCTGGCCAAAGTGGTCTAAAGGTCAATTAAAACCCTCAGTCGATCCGCCAGGTCGAGCCACGTTCAAAAAAGGCGAAATTTTCGATTTGCCATGGCATGGCCATTTTTTTACGAGGCGATCCGATTTGGAGGTCTTTATTCACTGCCCCACCCGAAGGCATTTCTTGTCACCGTGTGAGAGTGAAGAATTTTTGGATCTTATAAGATCTGACAAAGTAAAAATTATACAAAAAGGCATAAAATTATTAGCTCTTGAGGATATAACGGGGAAATCGGGGAGAGTTCATCATGAGGATCTTGGAGATGGCTACGTAGATTTCGCTGCGGGCCTCTAGAGAATTTACGCCATAAGAACCTCTGGCAACTTGGAGCTATAAGTATGACAATCATTTCTCAAAAAATGGACCTCAACGTAGATATTTATAATCCAGATGGAACTATTGCAACATTAATGGATGGAACGCCAGCTATTAGCATTGAAGGACCTCCCGGGATAAGGTGGCCTTGGAGTACTTGCATTGCCCTGGGGAATGGCTATTTCCTGACAGCGTCCCATAATTTCAATCACTGGGAGAGGAGCGAGCGCGCAAAACAGGAGAAAGATGAAAGCAAGCTGCCATCCTATGATCGCCACTTCGTCACGAAAGAGGTATATATTGGCAGCGCGAAGGCAAAAGACACTTGGAAGGATATTAGAAATTGGAATCCCTACGAAGCATTCAAATCGACGTATTTGCCGGATGGCCAATCTCAGAAATATCCTATTAATGATCTCGCTGTTTTTAAAATCGACTACAAGATCTCGAATGCAAATTAATCGAATTTCGCAGTTTTTGCTAATATCGATAGCATCAATAAGCAACTAAAGAATAAGTCTGTCACGCAATACGGTCAAACAAGTACCTCGTCTGGAACCTTCGAAGAGACGAGTGTCGACGGTCAGTTTCGCGCGTCAGTGGCTACTAATGGCGGTGATAGCGGCGGGCCGGCAGCCTGCCAGATTGGTAAGCAAGAATTTGTTACAGGAATTACTTCGCTAGGGTCGAGCACAAGTACGTGCTTCAGCTATCTCAAGCCAGTAGAATTTTATAACTTGATGAGTTTCGCGACGCGCGGCGACGATAACGTATTTAAGAGCCTCCCTCCTGATCTCATCTATGATTCCTCGAAGGGAAAGCAGAAATATTTTCGCGGCACAAAAAGAAATGCAGAATTCCTCATCAACGACAGCGACAGCACCATCCTGCTGGGTCAGGGCAGCGATCTGGTCAATACCGGGTCAGGAACCAACAACTTGATCATTGCGCAGGACGCGATCGGGTTCTCCGGCACGGGATTCACTTATGTCGTGAGCCCGGGTTACGACACGATCGTCGGAGGGTCGAGCAATGACCGCCTCGTCATACTAGCTGATCGATTGTGGTCGCAAGGCGATAAGGCGCCAGAATTAGAGTCTTTGAGTGAAAAATCAGATTTTATGACTCTAAAAGGTGCGATGGGCACAGGAGCTATGACAGACGTACGTTGGTACGGGGACCCGCCTTATGTCATGTTGAACGATTATCGCGATGGCTATATTATGTATCATATGGATTATTCAGCCGGACGCAACGATCTTTTGATAGAAATTGAGGCTCGTGATCACACCAGTCATTATTCACATGATGTGACCATGTTGTGGGAAAGAATAATACGTATCGTAAATTATCATGCGGGAGATTTTGGGCTAGAATTTGTCGATGTGCCAAATGATGGCACCGGACCTAGCGAAATATACAAAGATAAATCTGCTCGTGTCTCACCGAAGGCAGAGAGTAACGTCATCAACGACGATACTACAGACGAGTGGAATGGTACTTCTTCTGAGTTATTTGACTCTCCCCACGACAAATACGCCATCTCCGGTGCGGAAATCGCGCAGAGACTGGCGAACCTGCGCGCCATCTACAAGGACGACCCGACACTCGATCTGAGCAGCCAGCACGAGAACGAGCTCACCGCCGCAGTCGACGAGACCGGCTCCGCCGACGAGAACGAGCACAAGGCGTTCGGCGTCCTCGCCAACGACAGGGATCCCGACCCGGGCGACACCCTCTCCCTCACCTCGGTCAGGCTGCGCTCGGCGACCTGGAGCAGCAACGCGCCGGCGCTCTCCGACATCGAGAAGGCGTCCTCGATCCAGAACCAGCAGGTCTCGTTCGATCCGACGACGCAGTTCGATTACCTCGATCCGGGCGAGAGTTGCACGGTCGTTCTCGATTACGTCATCGAGGATCCGGCTCACGCCTGGGCGACCGGCCACCTCACCCTGGTCGTCAACGGGGAGGCGGAGGCGCCCATCCGGGGAACCGAGGGGGATGACACGCTGACGGGCAACGACGGCAGCGACGACATCAGCGGTCTCGCCGGCAACGACCGGCTCGACGGCGGACGCGGGAACGACACCCTCGACGGCGGCCTCGGCGTGGACACCATGACGGGCGGCATCGGGAACGACGTCTACATCGTCGACGACGTCTCCGACGTGGTCGTGGAGGATGACAGCCTCGGCACGGACGAGGTCCGCACCGGGCTCGCGGCCTACACGCTCGGGGATAATGTCGAGAATCTCACCTATACCGGCGCGTCCGACTTCTCCGGGACCGGGAACGACCTCGACAACGTCCTCACCGGCGGCAGCGGCAACGACACGCTGCGCGGCGGGGATGGCCGGGACTGGCTCATCGGCGGCGCGGGCGCCGACCTCCTCGACGGGGGCTACGGTTTCAACACCGCCGACTACCTGTCGTCGACCCGGGGGATCGCGCTCGATCTCGCGAACCCGGCCGACAGCACGGGCGACGCGGCCGGCGACGTGCTGGTCTCGATCGACCGGTTTAATCTCACGAACTACGACGACAGGTTCGTCGGAACCGCGGGGAGCGACATCGTCTACGGCTATGCCGGGAACGACACGCTGCTGGGCGGGGACGGTGACGACCGGCTCGTCGGCGGCGTCGGTGCGGACGTGCTCGACGGAGGTTCCGGCGTCGACATCGCCGATTTCGGCGGCGCGACCGCCTCCGTGGTGATCGACCTCCTGCATCCGGACGACAGCGCCGGCGAGGCGGCCGGTGACGCGTTCATCAGCATCGAGACATACGTCTTGAGCCAGCATGACGACCGCTTCGTCGGCTCGTCGGCCAACGAGACCATCGACGGGCAGGCCGGCGACGACACCCTCTTCGGCGGGGACGGCGACGACTGGCTCATCGGTGGCGACGGCCCCGACAGCCTCGACGGCGGAGCCGGATACGACACCGCGAGCTACGATTCCTCGCCCGTGCCCGTGATGATCGACCGGCTGAATCCCGAAAACAACACATGGGAGGCCGAGGGCGATACCTTTGCGAACATCGAGGCCTTCCAGCTCACCTCCTTCGACGACGTGTTCCGGGGCGGCAGCGACGCGGAGGCCGTCTCCGGCGGCAGCGGCAACGACACCCTCGGCGGAGGGGGCGGGGACGACCGCCTCGACGGAGGGTGGGATGACGACGTCCTCACCGGAGGCGCGGGCAGCGATACCTTCGCCTTCGCCGGGCGGCGCTTCGGGCACGACGTCGTGACGGACTTCACGGCCGGCGACGTGATCGAGGTCTCGACATCCGCCTTCGCCAGCTTCGCCGACGTCCAGGCGCAGATGAGCCAGACGGGTTCCGACACGCTCATCCAGCTCGACAGCATCAACGCGGTCACGCTGGCGGGCGTGACCGCCTCCAACCTGACGAGCGCGGATTTCCGCTTCGTCTGACGACGGTCGAGGCCGTCGAACCCGCAGGTCCCGGGCAAGAACGAGCCGGCGACGGATCAGGGCGCCCCGGGCTCTCCCGCCCGGTGCTCATTCCGCCAGCCCGGTGACCTTGCGCAGGAAGAGGCGGTCTTTCCGGCGGATGAACCCTTCGGCCTGGGCGAAGCGAAAGGTCTCCCGGCCGAGCGGATCGTCGCGCAGGCGCGCCCGATAACGCTCGTAGGCGGCCAGGTCGGGAAGGCTGTAGGGCCGTAGGCCGTGGTGGCCGAGCCCTCATGCGGCGCGAAACAGCCGATCAGGTCGGCGCCGCAGCGGGGGATTGCGGTGTTCCAGCAGCGCGCATAATGCTCGAAAGCGTCGACGCGCGTCGGTTCGATCCGGTCGTGGATGAAGCAGGTGATCATCGGGTCTCGTCTCCATAGACGCCCCGATGATGACGGCAGGCCCGCAGCAATGCTTCGGCGGTCTCCGTCGCGTCGCCTCGTGCGGGCCGACGATCGCGGTTTCTAGATCGAAAGACGCGCTCGACAAGCGCTGCCAATCTCGGTTCTATCCGGCACCCCGATCCGCGGCCGCCGAGGCCGGGACGGCAAGAAACGTCCCCGGAGGAATCCAGATGCGCTCATCCCTGACCGCGCTCGCGGCGGCCCTCGCCTGTGCGACCGCCTTCGCGGCCCCGGCCCTGGCGGCCGACCCGATCAAAATCGGGGTGACCGGCCCCTATACGGGCGGCTCGTCCTCGATGGGCGTGTCGATGCGCGACGGCGTGCGGCTCGCCGCCGAGGAGATCAACAAGAACGGTGGCGTGCTCGGGCGCCAGCTCCAGCTCGTCGAACGCGACGACGAGGCCAAGAACGAGGTCGGCGCCCAGGTCGCCCAGGAGCTGATCAACAAGGAGAAGGTGGTCGCCACCCTTGGCTTCATCAACACCGGCGTGGCTCTGGCCGCCCAGCGCTTCTACCAGGAAGCCGAGATCCCGGTGATCAACAACGTCGCCACAGGCACGATCATCACCAACCAGTTCAACCCGCCCGACTACGACAACAACTACGTCTTCCGCACCTCGGCCTACGACGTGCTGCAGGCCGGCATGATGGCCGACGAGGCGATCGCGCAGGGCTTCAAGAAGATCGCGATCCTGGCCGATTCGACCAATTACGGCCAGCTCGGCCGCGAGGATCTGGAGAAGTACCTCAAGGCCAAGGGCGTGAAGCCGGTCGCGGTCGAGAAGTTCAACATCAAGGACGTCGACATGACGCCCCAGCTGCTGAAGTCGCAAGCGGCGGGTGCGGACGTGATCCTGGCTTACGGCATCGGCCCGGAGCTGGCCCAGATCACCAACGGCATGGCCAAGCTCGGCTGGAAGGTGCCGATGATCACCTCGTGGCCGGCCTCGATGCAGAGCTTCATCGATATCGCCGGGGCCAACGGCAACGGCGTGATCATGCCGCAGACCTTCATCGAGGATAAGACGCTCCCGAAGCGCAAGTCGTTCCTCGACGGCTACTACGCGACCTTCAAGGTCAACAAGATCCCGACCCCGGTGGCGGGCGCGCAAGGATACGACTCGGTCTACCTGCTGGCCGCCGCGATCAAGCAGGCCGGCTCCACCGACGGGGCCAAGGTGCGCGCGGCGCTCGAGGACCTGAACACCAAGGTCGAGGGCGTGGTCACCACCTACGACAAGCCGTTCACGCCCAAGGACCACAACGCCATCACCCGCAACATGGTGGTGTTCGGCAAGGTCCAGGACGGCAAGATCGTCTACGCCAAGGACGAGGACGCCAAGAATGCCGGCGTCGTCCGCGTCAAGGAAAAGGCCTCGAACTGAGCGCCCGAGACCTGAGCGCCTGAGAACGGGGCCCCGCCACCGCGCGGGGCCCGCCCGACGAGACGAGCCTTCCCCGAGCCTCACCCATGCAGATCTTCCTTCAGCTCGTGGCGAGCGGCGTCGCCGTCGGCATGATCTACGCCGCGATCGCGTTCGGCTACCAGCTCACCTTCGCGACCTCGAAGACCCTGAATTTCGGCCAGGGCGAGGCCCTGATGCTGGGCGCCCTGTTCGGCCTGACGCTGGTGCCGTTCACCGGCTACTGGCTGATGCTGCCGCTCGTCCTGGTCTTCGGCTTCGCGCTCGGCGCCGTCGTCGAGCGGCTCGGCGTGCGCCCGGCGGTCAAGATCAAGTCCGAGTACGGGTGGATCATGGCGACCATCGCGCTCGGCATCATCTTCAAGAACGTCGCCGAGAACGTCTGGGGCCGCGACGACCTCAAGTTCCCCTCGCCTCTCCCTGAGACCGCCCTGACCTTCGGCGGCGTCCGGGTGCTGCCGATGGAGCTGATGATCGTCGCCGGCGCGCTGCTGATGATGCTCGCGGTCGAGGTGTTCAACCGCCGCTCGATCTGGGGCAAGGCGGTGGTGGCGACCTCGAACGACATCGACGCCGCCGGCCTGATGGGCATCAACACCCGCAAGGTCATCACCCTGTCCTACTCGATCAGCGCCATGACGGCGGCCTTCGCGGGCGTGCTCGTCGCCCCCGTGACCCTCACGGGCGCCACGATGGGCTCGGTGCTGGCGCTCAAGGCCTTCGCGGTCGCGATCATCGGCGGCCTCGAATCGGGCCTCGGCGTGATCGTCGGCGGGCTGATCCTCGGCGTCGCCGAGACCCTGACCGGCTTCTACATCTCGACCGGCTACAAGGACGTGCCCGGCCTGATCCTGCTGCTCGCCGTGCTGGCGGTGCGCCCGGTCGGCCTGTTCGGCAAGGCCGTGATCAAGAAAGTCTGATTGTTTTCCCGCCGCGCCGCTCCCGGCTCGCGGGAGGGGCCTCAGTCGCTCCCGTCTCGTTCAGGGTTTTTCACGATCATGGCGCAGTCCGCCCCCGCGCCGGCGCTGGCCCGGCAAACCGCCCCGCCCGTTCCGCAAGCCGGGCTCGGCCGCTTCGTCGGCCTCCTCGGCGCCGTGTGCCTCGTCGTCTTCCTGGCGGCCTTCCCGCACGTCGTCACCAGCCAGTACTACATCCACCTGCTGATCGTGATCGCCATCTACGCGATCCTGATCCTCGGGCTCGACATCGTGGTCGGCTATACCGGCCAGGTCTCGCTGGGCCATGCCGGCCTGTTCGGCGTCGGCGCCTACGCGGCGGCCGTCCTGTTCCTCAAGTTCAAGCTCGGGCTCTGGGTGGGCCTGCTCGCCGGCATCGGCGTCACCGCGGCCTTCGGGTTGCTGCTGGCGATCCCGGCTCTGCGGGTGAGCGGTCCCTACCTCGCCATGGTGACGCTGGCCTTCGGCACCATCATCCAGATCTTCATCAACGAGATGACGGATCTGACCAATGGTCCCCTCGGCATCACCCTGCCGCCGGCCCGCGTCCTCGACTTCTCGCTGATCGGCATGCAGGCCCCCTGGGGCGCGGCCGGGAGGAAGCTCGAATTCTACTACCTCGTCTGCGCCTGCCTGCTGCTCACCATCCTGGTGGTCAACCGGGTGGTGCGCTCGCCCTTCGGCCGCGCCTTCGAGGCCCTGCGCGACTCGCCGATCGCCTGCGACTGCATGGGCGTCAGCGTCTACCGCTACAAGGTCTACGCCTTCGTGATCTCGGCGGCGCTCGCAGGGCTGGCCGGCGCGCTCTTCGCCTGGTCGGAACGCTACGTCGCGCCGAACTCCTACGGCTTCGAATTGACGGTGCTCTTCCTGCTCGCCGTCACCATGGGCGGGCGCAAGTCGCGGTCCGGGCCGCTGATCGGCGCCGCCATCATCGTGATGATGCCGAACATCCTGGCCGATATCGGCCTCGTCCGGATCATGGCCGGCCTCATCGCGGCGGTCGCGGTGGTCGTGGTCGGCCTCGCCTTCCTGCGCAAGCAGGACAACCGCATGACGCTGCTCATCCCCGGCGCGCTCTGCCTCGCCTTCTTCCCGGCGACCCTGGCGATGGAATCGGTGACGGATTTCCGCCTCACCGTCTTCGGCCTGATGATCCTGTTCGTGGTCTATTACCTGCCCGAGGGCATCGTCGGCTTCCTGCGGGAGAAACTGCCCTTCCTGCGCCCGGCCCATACCGGGGCGACCCAGGCGCTCGCCGCCTCCGGCGAGGCGCTGATCCGCCAGGGCGGCCGCTCCGGTGCCGACCCGCTGCTCAAGGTCGAGCGGGCGGTGATGCAGTTCGGCGGCCTCAAGGCCCTCAACGAGGTCGACCTCGCGGTACGGCCGGGCACGATCCACGGGCTGATCGGCCCGAACGGCTCGGGCAAGAGCACGATGATGAACGTGCTCACCGGCATCTACCGGCCGACCTCCGGCGGGGTCTCGCTCGCCACCGGCACCGACGCGGCGAAGCGCCTCGACGGCCGCACCCCCTCCGAGATCGCCCTGTCCGGCGTCGCCCGCACCTTCCAGAACGTCCAGCTCTTCCGCGAGATGACGGCCTTGGAGAACGTGCTGGTCGGCCTGCATCACAGCTTCCACGGCACGCTGTTCGACGCGATCCTGGGCACGCCGCGGCGCCGGCGCGAGGAGCGGGAGGCGCGGGCCCGCGCCATGGCGATCCTCGACTTCGTGGGCCTCGGCGCCCTCGCCCAGGTCGAGGCGCGCAACCTGCCCTACGGCAAGCAGCGCCTCCTCGAGATCGGCCGGGCGCTGGCGCTCGATCCGGTCCTGCTCCTCCTCGACGAGCCGGCGGCCGGCCTCACCGCCCCCGACATCGCCGAGCTGACCCTCATCATCCGCAAGATCCGCGACGCCGGCATCACGGTGATCCTGATCGAGCACCACATGGACGTGGTGATGGGCCTGTGCGACCGCGTCAGCGTGCTCGATTTCGGCCACAAGATCGCGGAGGGCGGCGCCCGCGAGGTCCAGTCCGACCCCAAGGTCATCGAAGCCTATCTCGGCAGCCCGGTTGCCGACGCCGCGGAGTAGAGAGATGCTCGACGTCAGCGGCCTGTCGGCCGGCTACGGCCAGATCGAGGTCCTGCACGGCCTCACCTTCACGGTGCCCAAGGGCCAGGTCGTCACCCTGATCGGCTCCAACGGCGCCGGCAAGACCACGACCATGCGGGCGCTCTCCGGCATGATCCGGCCGCGCGCCGGCTCGATCAAGCTCAACGGGCGCGAGATCGGCGGCCTCGACAGCCACGATGTCGCCCGCACCGGGCTTGCCCACTCGCCCGAGGGGCGGCGGGTCTTCCCGACCCTCTCGGTCGAGGACAACCTGACGCTCGGCGCCTTCCCGCGCCTCACCGGCTCGCGGCCGAAGGGCGACGTCAATGCCGACCGGGAGCGGGCCTACACCCTCTTCCCGCGGCTCAAGGAGCGCCGGACCCAGCTCGCCGGCACGCTGTCGGGCGGCGAGCAGCAGATGCTCGCCATGGGCCGGGCCCTGATGCTGCGCCCGGAGATCCTGCTCCTCGACGAGCCGTCGATGGGGCTCGCCCCGAAGCTGGTCGAGGAGGTGTTTCGCATCATCCGCCGGCTGAAGGAGGAGCAGGTGACGATGCTCCTCGTCGAGCAGTTCGCCATGGCGGCCCTCGGGGTGGCGGACCACGCCTACGTGCTGGAGAACGGCCGCATCCGCTTCCAGGGCCCGGCGGCGCAACTGCGCAACGACTCGCAGGTGCGGGCGGCGTATCTGGGTGGGGGGCATTAGCCCCCTTCCTCTACGCGTCCCAGCTCGGCCGTCACCCCGTGGATTGCCCATCTCAGCGCCTCCACAAAGGCGTGGAAGTTTCGGCAATTGTTGCGCTCCAGATCAAGATGCGCGCCGAGCAGATGAGCGGTGCGGATCTGGCCGATCGGCTGCCCGACGATTTTTCTGAACTCTGCCTTAGCACCGGTTAGGGTGCATAGGTCGCGGAACTTCGCCTGCGCGGTGATGCGCTGCGCTGCGGCGGGCGTGATGACGCCGGCAGCGACGAGCGCTGCGGGATCGCCCAGGTACCAGGATTCGAGTTCCGGGACGATCACCCGGACCTTCGTGCGTCCGAGGGCGTGCGGGGGCACAAGCGCCAGCAGACGAGTCCGCAGGGCTTGACGCTCGGACGCGTCGAGATCCCGTGAGACGATGAAGTACGGTAAGACCGGGCTGCGCCATCCGTTGATCTTTCGGGCAATGGATCGCTCCAGATCCGATTTGCCTTCGTGCTCCAAGATCCTGACGAGATCACTTGCGCCGAGCTTGCCGCAGATCGCCTCGATGACGATGCGGATCGACGGCTCCTCGACCAGAACCACGACGGGTGCCGTCAAGGATCGATGCCCTCAATCACGCGCTGGCGCCACAGCGCCCCGGGCCGGTCGCCCTGCTCCACCAAGCTGCGCAGGTTCTCGTCATCCGCCGCACGCCGGACGCTCGTATAGCCATCCTTTTTCGAGAGCAGGAAGATGCTCTCCAGCGGAACCATATTCAAGAAGTCGGGGGAATGCGTTGAGACGAAGACTTGCCCCCCACGCGTCGCGTATTCCTCGAACTCTTCGCTCAGTTCGGATAGAAGCGTCGGATATAGCTGATTCTCGGGCTCCTCGACACAGAGCAGAGGATGCGGTTTAGGGTCGTGAAGCAGCATCAAATACGCGAACATCTTGATCGTTCCGTCGGACACAACCCGAGCCGAGAATGGATCCTTGAATGCGCCGTCGCTGAAGCGCAGCACAACCCGTCCGTCGAGAGTCTGCTCGGCTTGAACCTTCTTGATGCCAGGAACGCGTTGGGCCATTTTTTCTAGAACGCCATCAAATATCTTTGGATGCCGCTCGTAGAGATACTGCGTGACCAGAGATAGATTCTCGCCCTGTGTCGAGAGATGCTCGGCGTATCCCGCCTCGGGACTGGCACTGGCGGCATGGATACGGAAATCCGAGACGTGCCAACTCTCGATCAGACTCCGGAACGCGCTGGCGGCCTCGAAGCGCTGGAATTGGCCAAGGCCTTTGATCGCCAGGATGTCGGGCTCGTCGAGCTTCTGATGATCGCGGTGGACCGAGGCCTCGTCCCGGGTCAGTTCGGCCTCGTTAGTGATGGCATCGCCTTCGCCAAAACTGAATCTTAGGAAATCGTACGGTTTTCCACCGCCGTAGCGCGTGTATCGCAAGCTCTCTCGCGCCACGATCGGCCTGCCATCGCGCTCGCCGACTTCGAGCGCGTAGGTCACGACGCGCGAACCGATTGCCAAAGGCATTCGGATCTTCAGTTCGATGCCAATGGTGGCTGCTGGATCGGCCACCGCACCACGCGAGATCAGGTCGCGAAAGCCGCCACGCCGGGCCACGGCAGC
Source organism: Methylobacterium currus (assembly GCF_003058325.1). Taxonomy (NCBI): domain Bacteria; kingdom Pseudomonadati; phylum Pseudomonadota; class Alphaproteobacteria; order Hyphomicrobiales; family Methylobacteriaceae; genus Methylobacterium; species Methylobacterium currus. The sequence goes on along the minus strand of NZ_CP028843.1, from coordinate 4,577,231 downwards.
CCGCACGTTGTCCTTGAGACAATCGCGCAGAAAACCGAAGACATCGAAGAGCGACGATTTTCCAACACCATTCGCACCGACGAAAACCGTGTAAGCAGCAATGTTTTTAAGTTCTACGTTATTGAACACCTTGAAATTGGTGAGCTTCATGCTCTCGATACGCATCGTGTCCGGCTCGGCTCTGGGTCTCTGCACCGCCTCCGTAAACTGCACGAAGCGCCGGCCAGGTTCATGGATCCGTAGCGATTTCGGACGGAGGAGACGGCGTACCGTCGAAAGCGCTACGACCGTGACGCTAGCCGATCACGCATCCTCGCGGAAGGCGCAGCGTTGCAGGAGCGGCCACGCGACCGCTCCCGCCTCGTCTTCGTCTCGGGTCAGCGGGCCTTCAGGAACTCCCCCACCTCCAAGAGCACGAACTCGTTGTCGTCCACATTGTGCGGGTCGCGGCTCGCCGAGAACGGCAGGTTGTTGTCGTTGCCGACGATGATGTGGGTGTCGTCCACCTTGTCGACGTTCTCGATGGTGAAGAACGGGAAGGCGAGCGCGCCGTCGGTGAGCGGCTTGCGGGCCTTCTTGGCCGGGTCGGCGATGCGCATCAGGTCGATGGAGCCGATCTTGCGCACCGGACCGCCCTGGTTGGCGTCGGTCAGTTCGATCTTGTAGACGCGCTTGAACTTCGCCGGGACCGAGAAGCAATCCGGTCCCTTCTGACCTGCCGGGCAGGCCCGGTCGGCGGTGCCCTCGCCGTCGTCGCGCTCGATGATCAGGCCGGTGGTCGCGTCGATCAGGTTGAAGTCGCCGATGGCGTTGCCGGCCTGCTCCAGGGGATAGAACCAGAAGCGGCCGGTCCAGGTCTGCGCCTTGGTGTCGAATTCGAGGATGCGTAAGGTTTCGCGGCCGTCGCGGGTCTCGAAAGCCTTGGCGTCGGCGTCCCAGAGCGGACCTTCGAGCAGGGCGTAGAGCCGGCTGCCGTCGGGCGAGGCCGCCATGCCCTCGAAGCCCTTGGAGCGGCGGGCGTTGAACGCCACCGCGCCGCCCGGCACCGCCGGCGTCGTCACCGCCGGGTGGTCGGGGGAGCGGACGGGCTTGCCCGAAGCCAGGGTCTCGACCACCGCCTCGACCTTGCCGCTGCGGTCGGCCTTGATCAGGAACGGGCCGAATTCCTCGCCGATCCAGATCGAATCGCCGACGAACTGGAAGCTCTCGGGGTCGAAGTCGCTGCCGGTGAGGTAGCGGCTCTCGGTCGCCTCGTTGGCGATGCGGAACGGCACCTTCTTGTCCGGGTCGCGCAGGAAGATCGTCTCCAGGCGCTCGACGCCGCCCTTGTCGAAGTCGATCCGGTAGTGGTTGAGGTAGAGCATCGCGTCGGGCGAGTTCGCCTTCGAGCCGAAGCCGTTGTCGGTCAGCACCCAGTAGGTGCCGTCGGGCCTATGCTTGATGCCCGAATGGCCCTGGAGCGGCTGGCCGCGCAGGGGCAGCTTCATGCTGGTGGCGCGGCCCATCGACTGGGCCTCGACCGTGCCGACCGCTTCGACCCGGCGGCCGGTGGTGAACTTGCCGGGCGTCGCGAGATCCTTGGGCGCATCCGCCGGCAGCGGCGCGACGCTGTCGGCCGGCAGCACGGCGTGGCCGGCCAGGGTGGCCGGGAAGGTCTGCGGTGCTGGTGGCGTCTGCGACGTTTGGGGCGTCTGGGCGAAGGCGGCGGGGGCGGCCGACAGCAGGAGCGTGAGGGCGAACAGGGAACGGCGCGGCATGGGGATCCTCGCGAGATCGAGCGCGGCCGTTCTTGCGCGAGGTGCATGTCATCGAGGTGACGACACGCCGTCGTGGCGGGACGAGGCCGCGCCGCGAGCCGGCTCAGCCGTGATGCGGCTCTCCCGGGGCCGGCATCTTTCGGGCGCCGCGGTCGAGGGCGGCGCGGACCCGGTCGGCGAGCTCGGCCTTGCGGTAGGGCTTGCCGAGCACGTCCATGGTCGGGGTCGCGGGCCCCTCCGCCACCAGGTCCTCGTTGTAGCCGGTGGTCAGCAGCACCGGCAGGTCCGGCCGCATCGTTTGAGCCCGGTCGGCCAGGATCAGGCCGTTGACGCTGCCCGGCATCACGATGTCGGAGAACAGGAGGTCGATCCGCTCCTCCCGCTTCAGAATCTCCAAAGCCTCCCCGCCGTCGCGGGCGGTCAGCACCTGGTAGCCGAGGCTCTCGAGGTATTCGCGGGCCAGCGCCCGCACGTCGTCGCTGTCCTCGACCACCAGCACGGTCTCGTCGCCGCGCCGCAGCGCCGGCCGGCGCTCGGTGGGCTCCTCCTCCGCCACGGCGCCCGGGCCGGCCGGAAACAGCATCGTGATGGTGGTGCCATTCTTGGGACGGCTCTCGATCTCGAGGCGGCCGCGGGATTGCTGCACGAAGCCGTGCGCCATGGCCAGCCCGAGGCCGGTGCCCTTGCCGGGGCCCTTGGTCGAGAAGAACGGCTCGGTCGCCCGCTCGGCGACGTGGGGCGCCATCCCCTCCCCCTCGTCGCGCACCCGCAACGCCACGTAGTCGCCGGGTGGCAGGCCGCGGGCACGGCCGTCGCCGTTGAGAAGGACCGTTCCGGTCGAGATCGTCACCGTGCCGCCCGCCGGCATCGCGTCGCGGGCGTTGATGAGCACGTTGAGGAGCGCCATCTCCAGGTTGGTGCGGTCGAGGGTGACCGCCGGCAGCCGCGGCGTGAGGTCGAGGCGCACCGAGACGGTGCTGCCGAGCGTGCTCTCCGCCACCTCGGCGAAGGCGAGCACCAGGGCGTTGAGGTTGAGCGAGCGCGGCTCCAGCCGCGCCTTGCGGGCGAAGGACAGGAGCTGCTTCGTCAGCTTCGCGCCCCGCTCCGCCGCGCCGGCGGCGTTGGCGAGCTGGCGCTGGGCCCGCTCGCCGGCGACGGAGCCTCGGGCCAGCTCCAGGTTGCCGCTGACGACCTGGAGCAGGTTGTTGAAGTCGTGGGCGAGGCCGGCGGTGAGCTGGCCGATCGCCTCCATCTTCTGGGCCTGGCGGAAGGCCTGCTCCGACACGCGCCGCCGCGTCACGTCGAGCTGCGAGGCGAAGAAGTAGACGATCTCCCCAGCCTCGTCGAAGACCGGGCCGATGAAGATGCCGTTCCAGAACGGCGAGCCGTCGCGCTTGTAGTTGAGGATCTCGGTCGCGACCGACCGGCTCGCCTCGACCGCCTCGCGCAGCTCGCGCACGGTCTCGCGGTTCGTCTCTGGACCCTGCAGGAAGCGGCAGTTGCGGCCGACCAGCTCCGCCTGCGTGTAGCCGGTGAGGTCCTGGAACGCCCGGTTGGCGAACACGATCGGATTGTCGGGCTGCCGCGGATCGGTCAGGATCATCGGCATCCGGGTCATCTCGATCGCCGCGAAGAACACGCTGCCGCGATCGTCGAGACCGGGCTCGCGGATCGTCGCGGATTTCAGATGCGCCAGGGACGGCGCCTCCGCAGAGTGGCTGGCTCCCGGCTCCGGCACCCCGACCTGGTCGTCTTCGCTCACGCAGCCACCCGGCTCGCCATACGCCACCCCGCCGGTGTCGACTGTCCTGACGACGGGACAATGGGGGGCGGGAGCGAATCGCGCAAGGTCTTCCCGTCCCTCATCCCTCGCCCTTCCCTCTGCCTCCTTGCCCTCGATCCTGGCCCTCACCGGCGAGCGCCGCCGCGGCCCGCACCATGCCGGCTCAAGAAACTCGGCCATCGCGCATGAACGGCCTTGCGGCGCCCGGATGCCCTCGCTATAAGCCCGGTCGTCGGCCACGGCCGGCCGTTCGGAGTGTAGCGCAGTCTGGTAGCGCACCACGTTCGGGACGTGGGGGTCGCAGGTTCAAATCCTGCCACTCCGACCAGCGCTCTTACGAGCCTGAGTCTTCCCGAGATGGTCAAACATCTGCACAAGATGTTTTGATTGTATGATACCCGTGCCCTCGGGCGCGTCGGAGTGTAGCGCAGTCTGGTAGCGCACCACGTTCGGGACGTGGGGGTCGCAGGTTCAAATCCTGCCACTCCGACCATTCATCCGCCGCCGGGCGGATCCTCCTCAAGACCTAATCCTCATCTCATCCCTGCCGCATGCGACGGTGCGGGATCGCCCCTGCACCGCGTCCGACGGCCGCGTGGCGGCCCGGTGGGGCGCTCTCCTACATCGAAGAGCGTAGCCCAATTCATAAACATAAGTTAGTCAGCGTTCATCCCAAATGATCGATCAAGACTGGTTACGTCCACAGGATTAACCTCGACAAACGTGCAGTCTGTTTGACGTTTGGTCGTTGTCATGCATTCTTTATCGCGAATGCAGACGGGGTGGGGCGATGAATGTCGAGGAGAATGGCTCTGGTGACCGCGTCGTTGATCTTTGCGCCGCGATCATCACGGCTTACGTATCGAACAATGCGGTGCCGCCGAACGAGTTGCCGCCTATGATCGGCGCCATCCATACGACCCTGACCCAGCTGATGGCGCCGCCCGCGCCAGAGCCGCCGAAGCCCGAGCCGCCGATCCCGATCCGCCGGACGGTGACGCCGGATCACATCATCAGCCTCGAGGACGGCAAGCCCTACAAGACGCTCAAGCGCCACCTCGCCGGCCGCGGCCTCACGCCGGACCAGTACCGCGAGAAATGGGGCTTGCCGCGCGACTACCCGATGGTGGCGGCCAACTACGCCTCGCAGCGCTCGGAACTCGCCAAGAACAGCGGTCTCGGCCGGCGGCGCTTGCGCGGGGCCGAGGGCGGCGGCGACGCGGCGCCCGCCCCCACCGGGGGGCGGCGCGGCCGGCCGCGGAAGTCGAGCTGACGCGATCCCGCTTGTCCCCTGGCCCGCGCAGGCTGTACTTCTGTCCGGACGATGGGACGACGGGGGCTTGCGCCGATGCCTGAGCCGATCACCCAGACGGAGTACTGGAACGGCGATGTCGGCACGCGCTGGGCCGACATGCAGGCGGAGCTCGACCGCGTCTTCGCGCCCCTGACCGCGTCCCTGCTCGACGGCGCCGGCCTCCGGCCCGGCGAGCGGGTGCTCGATATCGGCTGCGGCTGCGGCGAGACCGCCCTGCTGGCGGCGGCCCGCACGGGGCCGGGCGGCGGCGTCACGGCTCTGGACGTGTCCCGGCCGATGCTGGCCCGGGCCCGCACCCGGCCGGCCGCCGGCGCGCCGATCGCCTGGATCGAGGCCGACGCACAGACCCATCCCTTCGCACCGGAGCACGACGTCGCGCTGTCGCGGTTCGGGGTGATGTTCTTCGAGGAGTCGCGCGCGGCCTTCGCCAATATCCGGCGGGCCCTGCGGCCGGGGGGCCGGCTCGTCGTCCTGTGCTGGCGGGCGCTCGCCGAGAATCCGTGGGTGAGCGTGCCGCGCGCCGCGGTGCTGAGCGTGGTGCCCGAGCCGCCGCCGTCGCCTCCGGGCGGGCCGGGGCCGTTCCGGTTCGCGGAGGGCGGGGCGCTGGTCGATCTCCTGGGGCAGGCCGGCTTCGCGGATGCCGCGGTCGCACCCGTCGACCACCCGGTGGAGATCGGCGCCGACGCGGAGGCGGCCGCGCGCTTCTCCGCCACCGTCGGGCCCATCGCCGGGCTCCTGCGCGAGATCGAGGATCCGGCCTTGCGCGAGCGGGCCCTGGCGGCATTGCGGGAGGCGATGCCTCCGACGGGTCCGGTGCGCCTCGGCGCCGCCTGCTGGCTCGCGACGGCGATCAACCCGGGGTGACCGGAGCCGCCGCGCGGCCCCGGTCGTGGATCGATCGGTGAGCGGGAGTCAGAGGGTACCGGCGAGCACCGCCACGCCCGCCACCGCCACCGCGGCCCCGGCGAAGGGCAGCGCGCGGCCCTGAGCGACGCGGCCGGCGGCGAGCCCGAGGCCGATGCCGGCGAGGTGCAGGAGCCCGCTGGCGGCCAGGAAGCCGATACCGTAGGTCAGGCCGGAGGCGGTCTCGGGCATCTCGGCGCCGTGGGCGTAGCCGTGGAACACCGCGAAGGCCCCGACCAGGGCGAGCGCCGCGGCGAGCGGCAGGCCGGCGCCCAGAGCCGCCGCGAGGCCGAAGGCCACCACCGACAGGCCGATCCCGGCCTCGACGAAGGGCAGCGCGATGCCGGCGGCGCCGAGCGCCCCGCCGACCGCCATCATGCCCAGGAAGGCCAGCGGCACCGCCCAGAGCGCCCGCCCGCCCCGCGCCGCCGCCAGCAGGCCGACCGCCACCATGGCGAGCAGGTGGTCCGCCCCGCTCAGGGGATGGGCGAAGCCGTGGACGAGCCCGCCGGCGTCGCCGTGGCCCGGATGCGCGAAGGCGGCTTGCGAGGAGAGGAGCAGCAGGGCGGCAGCGAGGCCGGCGTGACGACGCGTCATGGAAAACTCCCGGAAAGGGTCGGCGGAACCGTAGTGCAAGACGGGCCGCGGGGGAAACCGCCGGCTCGCGGGAAACGTGGCAGGACGCAGAGTGCGTGCTCCCGCCCGAAGGTGGTCCGGGCGGCGGCGGCGGCCATGCGGCAAAATCGAGCGTCGGGGCGGGATCGGGCACCCCCGGGAGCGGGTCCGGCGCCTCAATCCTGACATGCTGGCGCCGGAGAGACAGCCTCGACCTGAGGGCCGCACGCACCGTGCGGCCGCTTGGGGATGCGCTTCCCGCCCGCCGTTGATTTCCCTGCCCGGGCCACGCATGGTCATGGCGCTGCGGAAGCGGATCCGGAAGCGTCCTTCCGCCGTCGTGGCACGTCCGCGGCGGCACCGGAACGGATGAGCGAAGGAGAGACGGTGAAGCGCGCGCGGCTCGACCCGGTCGGATCCCAGCAGGCGCCCCGCGGACGGTCCGCCGATCCGGGCCGGGAGCCGCCGCTCGACCTCTCGGGCGCCGCCTCCCCCCGGGCCGACCGCCGCGACGTCAACCTGCGCTGGCTCACCGCCTGCGTGCTCACCGGCATGACCGGCGCCTGCCTGATCGGATCGGCGATCTGGGTCTCGCTGCAGGGTGAGATCACCTTCGCGGAGCTGCCGCAGGCGGTGACGGTGGCGCCCCGCCCGGTCGCCAGCGAGGGCGGCACCAACCTCGCCCGCAAGGGCGACCGGCTGGTGCGCAACCCGATGGTGGCGCTCGCCAAGCAGAGCTTCAAGGCGCCGGTGACCCTCCGGGCGGGCGAGCGCGAGATCATCAAGGTCCGGCCCTTCGTGCGGATCGCCACCGCGCTCTCGGCCACCGCCGGGCTGGCGGCGACCGACATCCCGCCCTTCGATCCGATGCGGTTCTTCACCGATCCGGGCACCGACCGGGCCCCGGAGGCGCAAAGTCCCGCCGAGGCGCCGGACGCCGAGGTGTCGGTGGTCAAGCGCGACCTCGGCGACCTCGCGGTGCCGGCCGGCGCCCCCGCCCTGTCGGACGAGGACGTGGCGGCCCAGATCGAGGAGGAGCGGCGGCTCGCCGCCGAGGCCGGGCGGCGCGCCGCGCTGCCCATCGCCCCGCAGCTGATGCTCTCGCGCACGCTGCGCAGCATGACCGCCCTGCCCGGCCTCGACGGCGGCGGCGATTTCGGCGGTTCGTCCGGCCCGTTCAAGTCGATCGAGGTCCGGGTGATGCGCGAGAACGTCACCGATCTCGCCAAGATCGAGCGCGAGCGGGACGCGCCGCTGGTCGAGGAGCGCGACGTCGCGATCAAGCGCGGCGAGACCCTCGAGGGCGTGCTCAAGGCCAATGGCGGCCTCGACGAGCAGATCCGCCCGATCCTGGCGGCCCTCGGCACGCGGGTGCGGTCCGGCGCAGTCGGCGAGGGCCAGCAGATGCGGCTCCAGGTCGGCCCCGGCCCCCGGGCCGGCGACCCGCGCCAGCTCACCCGGGTCATCCTCTACGGCGAGTCCGGCGTCGAGGCGATCGCCGCGATGAACGACCGCGGCGCCTTCGTGTCGGTGGCCCCGCCGGTGCCGGAGGGCGCCGCCCAGAAGCCGGCTGCGAAGCCGGACGCCGACGACGACGAGGAGGGCACGGGCGCGCGCCTCTATGCCAGCCTCTATGAGACCGCGGCGCGCCACGACCTGCCGCGCTCGACGGTCGAGGACCTGGTGCGGATCTTCGGCTACGACGTCGATTTCGAGCGCCGCGTCGCCACCGGCGACGGCATGGAGCTGTTCTACACCTACGACGAGGAATCCGGCGGCTCGTCCGAGCGGCCCGACATCCTGTTCGCGGCCCTCAACCTCGGCGGCGAATCGCGGCGGATCTACCGTTTCCAGTCGCCCGACGACGGCAGCGTCGACTATCTCGACGAGGCCGGCCGCTCGCTGAAAAAATTCCTGCTGCGCAAGCCCGTCGCCGACGGCAACATGAGTTCAGGCTTCGGCTATCGCCGCCACCCGGTGCTCGGCTACGCCAAGCTCCATACCGGCGTCGACTGGTCGATCCGCATCGGCACGCCGATCTTCGCCGCCGGCAACGGCACGATCATCAAGGCGGAGTGGGATTCGGGCTATGGCCGCCGGGTCGAGATCCAGCACGCCAACGGCTACGTCACCACCTACAACCACATGTCCCGGTTCGGCCGCGGCGTCAGCGCCGGCGCCAAGGCACGCCAGGGCCAGGTCATCGGCTATGTCGGCTCCACCGGCCTCTCGACCGGGGCGCACCTGCATTACGAGGTGATCATCAACGGCCACTTCGTCGACCCGATGAAGATCCGCGTGCCCCGCGGCCGCGAGCTCGACGGCCGGCTGCTCGCCGAGTTCCGCCGCCAGCGCGACCAGATCGACGGGCTGATCCAGAAGTCGGGCGCGCCGACGACGCTGGCGCAGCGCGAGGCGATGCGCTGACGGGCCGCCGACCGGCCTGCCCGCCGGGGTCCGGTCTCCGGGTTCAGGCCCCGACCAGGAGCCCCTGCCCCAGGACGCCGCCCGGCTCCGGCACGCCCGGCAGGGCATAGAAGTACCCGCCGCCGACGGGCTTGATGTATTCCTCCAGCGGCTCGCCGTTGAGCCGGTTCTGCACTGCCACGAAGCCGGCCTCGAGGTCGGCTTGGTAGCAGACGAAGAGCAGGCCCATGTCGAGCTGGCCCGACGGGGTTATTCCGGCCGAGTAGTTGTAGCCCCGGCGCAGGATCAGGCTCGCCGCCGTCCCGGGCGTGCGCGGATTGGCGAGCCGGATATGCGCGTCCATCGGCGTGCGCGTGCCGGCCGGGTCCGAGGCGTAGTCCGGCAGGGCGTGCTCGTCGGTCTCGCCGAGCGGCGCGCCGCTGTCCTTGTGGCGGCCGAAGATCCGCTCCTGCTCGCGCAAAGGGGTGCGGTCCCACCGCTCGACGAAGTTCCGGATGATCCGCACCACCTGGTAGGAGCCGCCCGACGCCCAGGCCGGCTCCCCGCTGCCCGGCTGCACCCAGACCTGGCGGCGCATCAGGGCGTCGTCGCGGGTGTCGAGGTTGGCTGTGCCGTCCTTGAAGCCCAGGAAATTGCGCACCGTGTCCTGGCCCTGGCGCTTGACCACGTGGGGCGGCAGCATGCCTTCGAGCTTCCAGCGCAAGGACACGAGGCCCGGCGTGTGGCGGATCACGTCGCGCAGGGCGTGCAGGGTGGTCTCGGCGGTGTTGGCGCAGAATTGCAGCAGCAGGTCGCCGTGGCAGAGCTTCCCGTCGAGGGAATCGTTCGGGAAGCGATCCATCGGCCGCAGGTGGCGGGGCTTGACGCCCTCGAGGCCATAGCGGTCGTCGAACAGGCTCGCGCCGACGCTGAGCGTGGCGGTGAGGTTGTCGGGCAGCACCTGTGGCCCGAGGATGCCGGAATCGGCCGGCGGCAGCCGCGGGTCGAGGGGCGGCACCGGCCCGCCGGCGGTCAGGAAGGCGAAGCGCTCGGTCAGGATCCGAAGGAGCTTGGCGAGGTCGCCGCGATCCTCGGCCAGCACGTCGAGGGCGACGACCAGGGCGGCGGCCGGCTGCGGCGTGACGATGCCGGCCTGGTGCGGGCCGTGGAACGGCTGGCGGTCGAGGGTGCCGTCGCTGGAGGCCGTGGGCGTCGCGTCGGCGGCGCGGGCCTGCGGAGCTCCGAGTGCGGCGGCGCCGGTGCCGGCGGCGAGCCCGCGCAGCAGGGCGCGGCGGGAGGTCGAGAACGGGCAGGAGGCCATGGCAGGAGCCTCAATCCAGGCCGAGCTTGCCGCGCAGGGTCGAGAGATCCTCGGCCAGCACCGTGATCGGACCTTTGAGGGCGTTGCGGTCGCGGTCGCTCAAGGCGTCAAAGGGCGTGAAGCCGCCATCCTCGGTCCGGTATTTCCCGAGCAGCGCGTCGACCCGCGAAAAATTCTTCTCAGTGCGGGCGACGAAGTCGGGGTCGCGGGCGGCCACCAGGGGCCGCAGGAGGTCGAAGATCTTGCGCGCGCCCTCGACATTGGCGTGGAAGTCCCACAGGTCGGTGCGGCTGTACCGGTCCTCCTCGCCGGAGATCTTGGTCGCGGCGACCTCCTCGATCAGGCCGGCGGCACCGCCGACCATCTTGGCCGGCGGGATGGTGAGGTCGGTGATCCGCCGCTTCAGCTCGGTGGCGTCGGCGAGGAGCCGGTCGGCGTAGGCGCCCAGCCCCTCGGTGCTGGCGTCGGCCCACAGACCCTTCTCGAGGCGGTGGAAGCCGGTGAAGCCCGGATCGGCCTCCTTCCTCTCGAAGTCGTCGGCCCGCACGTCCATGCTCTTGTCGAGGTCGTTGAACAGGGACGCCACCGGCTCGATGCGCTCGTAGTGCCGCCGCGCCACCGGGTAGAGGGCCTTGGCCTCGCCGATCCGGCCCGCTTTCACCGCCTCGACGAAGGCGGCGGTCTGCTTGTGGAAGGCCTCGACCTCGCCCATCACGTAGAGCTTGTAGGCGGCGAGCGGGCCGACCAGGGCCATCGGGTCGGGGGCGCCCGGGGCCGCCGCCGCGGCCGCCGTGACCGTCAGGGTGCCCTTCGGGTTGCTGAGCAGCCCGCAGGTCATTTCGTAGCGGCCGGGCTGGAGCGTCGCCGAAAGCGACTGCACGAAGCCCGGGATGATGTTCTCCCGCTCCTCGACGATCATCGTGCCCTGGAGGATCTCCCATTCCAGCACCCGGCGGCTCTTGTTGCTGATCCTGAACACCGACTTGCCGGCCGGCACCGTGAGGGCGGCGGGCTCGCAGCCCTTGTCGGTCACCGTGACGGCGACGGGCTCGGGGGCCTCCGCCAGAGCGGGGCCGGCGGAGAGGAGGAGAACGGCGAGGGCGGCCGGCCGGCGGGCGGTCATCGTGGATGTCCTCGGAGGGTCAGGCGTGGCGGGGCTGCGCGGCGGGAGTCGGCCGGGCACCGGCGAGGAAGGCCCACAGCGCCGGGATCAGGAAGCCGAGATAGACCAGCACCTCGCCCCAGGCCGGGGCCTCCTGGTAGCCGAAGATCCCGGTGAGCAGGGTTCCGAGCACGGTATCGGCCGGCAGGACGTGGCCGAGGTCGAAGGCGGTGGCCTGGAGGTGGTTCCACAGGCCGGCCTCGTGGAAGGCCTTGAGCGCGCTGGCGAGCAGGCCCGCGGTGACGAACAGGATGAACACCCCGGTCCAGCGGAAGAAGCGGCGCAGGTCGAGGCGCACGGCGCCCTTGGCGAGCGCGACGCCGACCAGCACCGAGAGCGCGATGCCGAGCAAGGCCCCCACCGGCACGCCCCAGCCGACATCCTGCTGCACCGTGGCGAGGAGGAAGAACACCGATTCGAGCCCCTCGCGGCCCACCGCCAGGAACGCCATCACGGCGAGGGCGAACCCGCCTCTCGCCTTGCCATGGCGACCGAGCGCCTGGTCGACGGCGCCGTGCAGCTCGGCCCGCACCGAGCGGGCGGCCTTTCGCATCCAGAACACCATCGTGCACAACATGCCGGCGGCGAGCAGCGCGATGACGCCCTCGGCCAGCTCCTGCTGCTTCTGCGGGAATTCGGCGCCGATCGCCTGCAACCCGAGGCCTAGGCCCAAGCAGAGCAGGGCGGCCAGCACGACGCCGCCCCACACGGCCGGCATCCAGGCCCGCCGCCCGGTCTGGGCAAGGTAGCCGGCGATGATGCCGACGATCAGGGCCGCCTCGATCCCCTCGCGCAGCATGATCAGGAACGCAATCAGCACGGCCGTCTTTCCGGAAACGATACGAGAGAGGCCGCTGTTTAATCCAAAAGCCCGCCGGCTCATAGCGCCGCGTCAAGTTTCTTCTTTATAATAACTTGAAACTGGCTCCGCATCATCCGGGCCCCGCGCAGGCGTGGAGCGCGCCCGGCAGAGGGGCGGCTTCTCAGATTCGCCGCTTTTTCCGCCTACCCCCCAAGCCTGCCGGCCACTGCGGCCGGTCTCGTTAACCGTGCGGATGCCGGGTCGGCGCATGATCGGGGAGGTCCGCGAGGCCGCCGGTCGCGTGCCGGCAGGCGGCCGCACCCCTTTCGAGCGTGTCTTTTCCGCCCATGATCCGCCTCGACAACGTCACCAAGATCTACAAGACGGACGGGTACCGCCGCACCATCCTCGACCAGGCGTCGCTGACCCTGAAGCCCGGGGTGAGCTACGGCATCCTGGGCATCAACGGCGCCGGCAAGTCGACGACCCTGCGGCTGCTGGCCGGCTGCGAGTTGCCGACGAAGGGCCGCGTGATCCGCACCACCCGGATTTCCTGGCCGCTCGGCTTCGCGGGCGGCTTCCACTCGATGATGACGGGCCGCGAGAACGTGATCTTCGTCGCCCGCATCTACGGCGAGGATCCGCGCCGGGTCCTGGCCTTCGTGGAGGATTTCGCCGAGCTTGGCGACTACATGAACGTGCCGATCCGCAACTACTCCTCGGGCATGGGCGCGCGGCTCGCCTTCGGCATGAGCATGGCGATCCCCTTCGATTGCTACATCGTCGACGAGATCACCGGCGTCGGCGATGCCCGCTTCGCCAAGCGCTGCGAGGAGGTGTGGAGCCAGCGCCGGGCGAATGCCGACATCATCATGTGCTCGCACTCGATGGACACGATCCGGGACTATGCCCAGCAGGGGATCGTGCTGGCGAACGGCCGCGCCGTGATCTATTCCGACATCAACGACGCGATCGAAGTCTACCAGCGCCTGAACCAGTGAGGGCGACGCTCCCGGTTGTCCCTCGCCTCCGCTCTTCCCGTCTTCCCGGCCGGCCGGTGCCTCCCGCGCCCCGGCCCCGCCCCAGCCGGAATCCCCTGCCATGACGATCGACGCCCGCAATCCGGAAGGTAAGGCGCTCAGCCCCGCCGACCGCTCCCGGATGATCGGCGAGGCCCTGCGGCAGGCGGCCCGGGTGTCGCGCTTCTCGAACCCGAACAAGTCCACCATCCGGACGATCCGGACGCAACGGCGCCGGGACATCGTCACCCCGCTCCTGTTCCTGTTCCTGTTCGTGCTCCCGTCCCTGGCGAGCGCCGTGTTCTTCGGCCTCTACCTCTCGGACCGCTACGTGACCGAGGCGCGTTTCGCCCTGCGGCCGGCGATCGGTGGGGCCGAAAAGGCGACGCCGGATTCGGTCGGCACCACCTCGAGCATCCCGGCCCAGATGATCGCCCAGGATTCGATGATCGTTGGCGAGTACATCAAGAGCCGGACGATGGTCGAGACGCTCGAGCGTACCGTGCCGTTGCGGAAGATGTTCTCGCGCGACGACATCGATCACTATTCGCGCTTCGATCCCGAGAAGCCGATCGAGAAGCTCGTCCGCTACTGGACCGAGCGGGTGAAGGTCAGCGTCGAATCGTCCGGCCTGATCGAGGTTGCGGTCAATGCCTTCGATCCCGACGATTCCCTGACGCTGAGCCGGGCCGTGCTGGCCGAGAGCGAGCGGCTGGTGAACCAGCTCACCGAGCGGGCCCGCACCGACGCCCTGGCGGAGAGCGAGCGCGAGATGAAGCGCGCTGAGGCGCGGCTGACCAAGCTCCACGTCGCGGTGCGCGACCTGCGCAACCGGGACGGCGTGCTCGACGCCCAGAAGGCCAACGACACCAACTTGAAGATGGTCGCCGAGATCCGTTCCCAGCGGATCGGCCTCGCCGTCAAGCTCAGCCTGCTCCAGCGCGACCTGCGCGACGACAGCCGCAGCATCCAGGATCTCAAGGCCCAGATCGCCCAGCTCGACGAGACCATCGCCCGCATCGAGCGCGAGGCGGCCAACCAGGATCCGGAGCAGCGCCGGGTTCTCTCGGCGACCCTGACGAAGTTCGAGGAGCTCGACGCCGAGCGCAAGACCGCCGAGAAGTATTACGCCGCGACGATCGCCGCGCGGGAGCGCTCGCGGATGATCGCCGACCGGCAGATCGAGTTCTTCAGCATGATCGTCGAGCCAGTGAAGGCGGAATCGGCCCAGCAGCCGCGGCGCACGCTCTTCATCGCGATCTCGATCGCCGTCTCGGCCCTGGCCTTCGGCCTCTCGGTCCTGATCCGCAAGGCCCTGACCTGATCCCCTCCCGCGGCCCGTCCCGGGGCGGGTGCGCCGACCTCGCATCCCCGCCGCCCGGGCGGGGCACGGACCGACCATGCTCTCCCCCGCCCCGTCCGGCTGGACGCTCTTTCGCAACCGCGACTTCCGGCTCTTCGGCGGCGCCCGTTTCCTCACCGGCCTCGCCTACCAGATGCAGGCGGTGGCGGTGGGCTGGTTCGTCTACGACCTGACCCGCAGCGCGCTCGCGCTCGGCTTTGTCGGCCTCGCGAGCTTCGCCCCCGCGATGCTCGGTGCCCTGGTCACCGGCCACGTCGCCGACACGTTCGACCGGCGCCGGATCGCGGCGCTCTCCTACGGGCTCCTGGCGCTCGCCGGCCTCGGCCTGATGGGGCTGGCCCTCTCCCACTCCACCCCTGTATGGCCGGTCTACGCCCTGATGGTGCTCGTCGGCACCGCGCGGGCCTTCGCCAACCCGGCGAGCCAGGCGCTCCTGCCGACTCTGGTGCCGCGGGAGCAGTTCGGCAGTGCCATCGCGCTCAACTCCTCGCTGTGGCAGAGCGCCTCCGTGACCGGGCCGGCGCTCGGCGGCCTCCTCTACGCGCTCGGACCCGCCGTGGTGTTCGGCCTCGCCGCCGCCTGCTTCGCCTTCGCGGCGGTCAGCATCATCGGCATCCGGCCGCTTCCCGCCGCAATTACGGCCCGTCCGGCCCTGACCTGGGCGACCCTGCTCGCCGGGCTGACCTATATCCGCTCGCAGCCGGTGGTGCTCGGCGCCATCACCCTCGACCTCGTGGCGGTCCTGCTCGGCGGCGCCACGGCGCTCCTGCCGATCTTCGCCCAGGAGGTGCTCTTCGTCGGGCCCCTCGGCCTCGGGCTCCTGCGCAGCATGCCGGCCCTCGGCTCGGTCGCGACCGCGATCCTCCTCGCCCACCGCCCGCTGACCCGCCGGGTCGGCCCGCGGCTGCTGATCGCGGTCGGGGTCTTCGGCCTCGCCACGATCGGCTTCGGCCTCTCGACCTCGCTCCCCCTGTCGATGGCCTGCCTGTTCGTGACGGGGGCGGCCGACATGGTCAGCGTCTACGTGCGCCAGAGCCTGGTCCAGGGCGAGACGCCGGACGCGATGCGCGGCCGGGTCGCGGCGGTCAATACCGTGTTCATCGGCGCCTCCAACGAACTCGGCGAGTTCGAATCCGGCACGCTCGCGGCCCTGGTCGGGGCGGTGCCGGCGGTGGTGGTCGGTGGGGTCGCGACGGTGGCGGTGGCGGCCCTGTGGGGGCGGTTGTTTCCGGCCCTTCGGCGGCGGGACCAGCTCATCACCTGAGAGCGCACGCTGGCGCTGGCGTCGAATCCAAGTCTCCAGCTGGTCGAGCGGCGGCTATCGACCCATTGCAGAAGCCCGGAACGTCCGTTCGCAGGCTGCATGGTGAGGCGGCGACCTACTGCCGGGACGGCTGGTTTCGCGACGATCCGCTTCGGGGCTGAAACCATTATACCATCGCGCTTTCGCATCGACACGTCGATGCGAAAGCGTCCGGCGCATCAGCGCCGACGCCCTTTCGGGCTTAGTGCACCTCACAAAACTCCCGCTACACCGGCGCCGCCACAGCGAGCGACAAAAGGGACCGGGAGTTTTGTGAGAGACACTTAAGCCAGCGCCTTCGAACGACTCCGTTCGAAGGCGCGGCGGTATTATCGGTCAGCTAGACTTGGCGCATCCCGCCATCGACGCACAGTTCGGCTCCCGCGACAAAACTCGCCTCGTCGCTCAGCAGGAACAGCGTGGCCGCCGCGACCTCCTCCGGACGCGCCATGCGGCCGAGCGGGATCGGCGCGATCAGCGCGGCCCGCCCCTCCTCCGGCACGCTCGCCATCATGGCGGTGTCGGTCGGGCCGGGGGCCACCACGTTCACGCGGATGCCCTGCGGGGCTAGTTCCGCCGTCCATGTGCGCGCGTAGGACCGCAGCGCCGCCTTCGTCGCGGCATAGGTCCCGTAGGGCGTGATGCCCGCGGCGTCGGCGATCGATCCCATCAGCACGACGGACCCACCCCGCCCCATTGCGCCCAGGGCCGCCTGCAACCCGAAGACGGCGCCACGGACGTTGACCGCGAAGTGCCGGTCGAAATGCTCGGGCGTCTCGTCGCGCAGGGTCGCCGGTTCCGAGATGCCCGCGTTGAGGACCAGCGCGTCGATCCGGCCATGCGTCTCCCGCACCGTCGCCACGACGCGGTGCAGATCTTCTCGTCGGGCTGCGTCTGCGACGAGACCCCGCGCACCGCGCCCGATCCTCGCAGCGGCTGCCTCGACCTCGTCGGCGCGCCGCCCGGTGAAGACGACCGAAGCGCCCTCGATTACCAGCCGCTCGGCGACCGCGAGGCCGATGCCCTTCGCCCCGCCGACCACGAGAGCAACCTTGTCCACCATGCGAGCCATCGCGGCATCCCTTCATCTGCGATGGCGCAAGAGATACAGATCGTATATCTGCTATCAAGAACGCACTTAGGTTAGCCTAGATATGGTCGATGATACCGATCTCGATGCCGCGTCCGCGTGCGCGCTCGCCGACATGGCGCGGGTCCGCCCGGTGCTGGACAAGATCGCCGATAAGTGGACGATCCTGATCCTCACGGTGCTCTGCCCGCGGCCGTCGCGGTTCAACGCGATCAAGCGGCGGCTCGATGGCATCACGCACAAGGCTCTGGCGGACGCGCTGAAGCGACTGGAGCGTAACGGTCTGGTCACCCGGACGGTGCTGCCGACCTCACCGATCGGCGTCGAGTACGCGATTACTCCGCTTGGTCATTCGCTGCGCCAGCCGTTCGAGGCGCTCTGCTCGTGGGCACTCAATAATGGTGCGGCGATTGAGGCGGCCAACTACGAGCATGACAGCAACAAAGCGAGGTCGTGAGAGCGCGCCTGCTTTCGATTCGCCAGATGTTGAGCCGCTTTGTCTTGTCAGGGTCGATGGCGGACCGTCCGCTCACGGGCCGAGCGTTGAAGCCCGCACCCCACCCTCGGCAGCCCTCCGCCAGGTCAAGCTCCGCTCGCCGGATGCAGCGACAGCACCCGCCCGGCCCGCTCCCGCAAGGGCGCCCCATCCCGCCGGCAATCCGCCACCGCCGCCCGGGCCGCGTCGACCGCCAGGATCAGCGCGCTCATCGTGCGGATGTCGGTCGAATGGGCGCGGGCGTGGCGCACCACGTCGATGACGAGCCCGTCGATCTCGACCGCCAGGGCATCGAGGGCGGCCGGGTCCTGCGTCGTCCGCGCCTCGATCAGGATGGCGAGCAGCC
Organism: Methylobacterium currus; assembly: GCF_003058325.1. NCBI lineage: Bacteria > Pseudomonadati > Pseudomonadota > Alphaproteobacteria > Hyphomicrobiales > Methylobacteriaceae > Methylobacterium > Methylobacterium currus. The sequence continues at coordinate 4,559,550 of NZ_CP028843.1, read as the reverse complement.
GGTCGAGGACGGCGTCGATGCGGGCGCGCTGCTCGCGGGCGAGGCGCTGGCCGATCCAGGCCACCGCCGAGCCGAGGCCGCCGCCGAAGAACGCCACCAGGTAGACCCAGTCCTCGTAGCGTTGCAGGAACGTCTGCTGCTCGCGCTCGTAGTAGTCGACCGCGCCGGGATGGATCGGCAGGCGGGCGCTCGTCGCCTCGGCGGCGCTGTCGAAGTCGGGCGCCTTCATCAGGTTGGCGGTCGGCACCATCGCGGCGAGGCGGGAGCGCAATTCGAACAGGTGCTGGGTCACGCTCGCGGCGGTGTCGCGGCTCAACGAGGCGCGGGCCATCAGCCGGTAGGAGGCGCCGACGGTCTTCACCTCGTCGTCCGGGCGTTTCGGCCGGCCCCCGAAGGTGCCGGCCGCGATGGTCACGGCCTGCAATTCGGGCAGGCGCTGCACGATCGCCTCGCCGTCCGGGATCGCCACGATCGTGGCGCCGTGACTGGGCGACGCGGCCTCCACCGCCTGCACCACCTGGGCGGCGGATTTCGCCGAGGGCGCGGCGATCACCGCGGCGGCGTCGATCCGGTGCTCGGCGAGGGCCGCCGCCACCTCGGAGGCCCGCAGGGGCACCAGGGCGACGCTGCCGGCGGCGGCCGGCAGCGCGCCGCCCGGATCGGCAGGGGCCGGCGCGGCCCCGGCCGGCGCCGGCGTCAGGGCGTAATAGGCGAGCAGGCTCGCCACCAGGGGCTGGTCGGCGCCGTGATGGGCGACGAGGCCGAGCCTCTTGCCGGCCAGATCCGAGAAGGCCTGGATGCCGGAATCCGGGGGTGCGGCCACCACCAGGGCCTCGTCGTGCAGGACGGCCAGCGTCAGGCCGTTCTCGGGCAGGCGCACGTCGGGCCGCACGACCGCGAGGTCGGCCCGGCCGCTCTGGAGCGCCGCGGCGCTGTCGCGCACGTCGTCGTAAGGAACGACCTCGAGGCGTATATCCTCGCGGGCGCGGGCGAGCGCGTCGGCATAGGACTGGATCAGGTGCGTCTCGACCCGGTCCCGCGGGCCGACTGCGACCCGCAAGGTGGTCGGCCGCGACAGGTAGAGCACCACGCCGGCCACCGCCCCGAGGGCGAGGGCGGCCAGGAGGAAGAAGGATTCACGCTTGTGCAGAAACGCCGGCATCACCCCTCGCGCGGGCCCGGGGCGGACGCCCCCGCCGGGACGGAGGCGATCCGGGACGGGGCCGATGAACCCGGCCGCGATGGCGGTTTGAGGGCGGCGCGGCCGATCACGCCGGCCTATCTCGAACGGGCGGCCCTCTACTATCTGGAGCGCTACGGCGCCTCCGCCGAGATGCTGCGCCGGGTGCTGAGGCGCCGGGTCGAGACCCGCTGCCGCCTGCGCGGCGAGGAGCCGGACGGTTTTGCGGAGATGGTCGAGACGGTGGTGGGCCGGGCGCTGGGCGCCGGCCTCGTCGACGACGCCGCCTTCGCGGCCGCCAAGGTGCGCTCCTTGCGGCGCCGCGGCGGCTCGGCCCGGGCGATCGGCGCCAAGCTCGCGGCCAAGGGGGTCGATCGCGAGATCGTCGGCGCGGCACTCGCGGAAGAGGAGGATGGCGGCGAGGACGAGGCCGCCTTCGCCTACGCGAAGCGCCGGCGCCTCGGGCCCTTCCGGCAGCCGGCGACCCGGACGGCCGCGCGCGAGCGCGACCTCGCCGCCATGGCGCGGGCCGGATTCTCGCTGACGCTCGCCCGCCGGGTGATCGATGCCGATCCGGAGGATGACCTCGGGATGCGCTGACCTACCTGTGGGCATGAGCGGGCGCCGGAGCGGCCCCGCCGGGTTCGAGGCCGCCACCGCGCGGCCTCCTCTACCTACGTCACGGGAGACGCGCATGAACCGCAAGGCGAACGCTGTTTGGCAGGGCAGCGGCAAGGACGGCAAGGGTCAGCTGACCACCCAGTCGGGGGTGCTGTCGAGCAATCCCTACGGCTTCAACACCCGCTTCGAGAACGAGCCGGGCACCAACCCCGAGGAACTCATCGCCGCGGCGCATGCGGGCTGCTTCACCATGGCGCTCGCCTTCCAGCTCCAGGGCGCCGGCTTCACCGCCGACGAGCTGCGCACCGAGGCGGTGGTGAGCCTGGAGAAGGACGGCGACGGCTTCACCATCACGCAATCGGCCCTGACCCTGACCGCCAGGATCCCGGGCATCGATCAGGCGAAATTCGACGAACTCGCCGGCATCGCCGAGAAGAACTGCCCGGTCTCGAAGGTGCTCAACGCCAAGATCAGCCTGAAGGCGACGCTCTCGGCCTGAGAGGCGTGACGGATGCGCCCGGCTTGAAGGAGCCGGGCGCATCCGCATCACAGCATGCTGGGCAGGATGCGGTCCGGCGGCCGGTGGCCGTCGAGGAAGGTCTTGATGTTGATGATGACCTTCTCGCCCATGTCGACGCGGCTCTCATGGGTGGCCGAGCCCATATGGGGCAGAAGCACCACCTTGCCGGCCTTCGCGAGCTTGACGAGGCGCGGGCTCACCGCCGGCTCCTGCTCGAACACGTCGAGGCCCGCGCCCGCGATGTCGCCGACCTCGATCAGGCGGGCGAGCGCGGTCTCGTCGATCACCTCGCCGCGCGCGGTGTTGACCACGACGGCCTCGGGCTTCAGCAGCTTCAGGCGCCGGGCCGAGAGCAGGTGGTAGGTCGCCGGGGTGTGCGGGCAGTTGACCGACACGATGTCGACCCGCGCCAGCATCTGGTCGAGGGATTCCCAGTAGGTCGCCTCGAGCTCGCTCTCGATCCGGGCGCCGACCCGGCGGCGGTTGTGGTAGTGGATCGAGAGGCCGAACGCCTTGGCGCGGCGGGCCAGAGCCTGGCCGATGCGGCCCATGCCGACGATGCCGAGGCGCTTGCCGGTGATGCGCCGGCCGAGCATCCAGGTCGGCGACCAGCCGCCGGACCAGGCATCCTCCGGGATGATCCGGGCACCCTCGGTGACCCGGCGCGCCACCGACAGGATCAGCGCCATGGTCATGTCGGCGGTGTCCTCGGTCAGCACGCCCGGCGTGTTGGTGACCGTGATGCCGCGCTGGAGCGCCACCCCGACGTCGATGTGGTCGACGCCGTTGCCGAAATTGGCGATCAGGCGCAGGTTCGGTCCGGCCTGCGCGAGGAGCGAGGCGTCGATCTCGTCCGTGACCGTCGGCACCAGCACGTCGGCCTCCTGGAGGGCCTGCGCCAGGGCGCCGCCGGTGAGCGGCGTGTCCTCGTGGTTGAGGCGCGCGTCGAACAATTCGCGCATCCGCGTCTCCACGACGTCCGGCAGGCGCCGGGTGACCACCACGAGCGGCTTGCGCTTCAACGACATGATCCCTCCCCTGCCCCGGGCGGGCCTCCCGGCCTGCCCGTGCGGCCCCGACACGCGATACGGGCGCCCGCGCGCCCACGAAGATTAAGCGACGCGACGGCCCGGCGAAAAGCCCCGCCTTGGTGCGGGCCACAGGCGTCGTTACGACCCGTTAACCCTGATCCGGCGATAGGGGCCTTCACGCCCCTCGATCCGGCCGGGGCTCGACGCCCGGCGGCCTCTCTAGCAGAGGCCACCCGGAAGACAATCCGCGCCGCTTCCCTGAAGGGAGACCGACCGCCGATGCTCCACCCGCGCCCCCTCGTGGCTCTGCTGCTCGCCGCCCTGTCAGTGCCGGCCTTGGCAGCGCCCGCTGCGGCCGCGCCGCCGTCGCCGGCCGCCAATCCCGCCCCCGGCGAGATCGGCGTCACCATCGGCCCGGCGACGAAGCTGCCGCTGCCGCGCTACGTCAGCCTGAAGACCGACCGGGTGAACCTGCGCGAGGGACCGTCCAAGGACCACCGCACCCTGTGGGTGTTCCAGCGCGCCGGCCTGCCGGTGGAGATCATCGCGGAATTCGAGACCTGGCGCCGCATCCGCGACTCGGAGGGCACCGAGGGCTGGGTGCTGCACTCGCTGCTCTCCGGCCGGCGCACCGCGGTGGTGCTGACCCGCGGCGCCGACAAGGGCGCACCGGTGCCCCTCTACGACCGGGCCGATACGGGAAGCGGCGTGGTGGCGCAGCTCCAGGCCGGGGTGATCGGCAGCGTCAAGACGTGCGACGGCACCTGGTGCCGCCTCGTCGTTGCCCTGCCGCAGAAGCGCGGCGACGTCGACGGCTACATGCGCCAGGACCGGCTCTGGGGCGTCTACCCGAACGAGAAGGTGGACTGACGCCCGCTGCATTCTCGCTCCGTCATCCCACGATGACGACGCCGGCGGGGCCGAGGACGCGCGAAGGCGCGCCCGCCGGGCGGATCGAGCCGCCGGACGAACGCGCCGAAGAGGCTGAAACCGTCGGGTCCGGCTCAGCGGGCGTGGTGGTGACGGTGCATGCGGCGATGCTTCATCATGCGCTTCTTGCTGCGCATGGTCGGCTGCATGGTGGCGCGGGGGGCGGCACCCATGGCCGGCGCGCCGCCGGGGGCGCCCATCTCGCGCTGCACGCCGCCGAGCGGGCCGCCGGCCTGCGAGCCCGAATTGTTGTAGGGCGAGCCGCCTTGGGCGAAGGCCGGAACGGCGGCGGCGGTGAGGACGGCCGCGACCAGGGCGGAAGTGAGGATCTTCATCGGGCACCTCGAGAGGTAAGGCCAGCCCGTCAGTCGGGCCGTGCAGAGAAGACGCGCACGGCCGCGTTTGGTTTCACGGCCCCGCTTCATTCCGTCTCATCCCTGTGGATAAGGTGCGGCGCGAGGCTGCCGCACCCTCCCCGGGCCTTACCAGCTGGTGAGCACCGCGCCGCCGAACTTGCCCTCGATGAAGGCCTTCACCTCCGGCGAGCGATAGGACTCGACGAGCGCCGCGACCCAGGGCTTGTCCTTATCGGCGCTGCGCACCGCGATCACGTTGACGTAGGGCCCCTTCGGCTCCTCCTTCAGGATCGCGTCGGAGGGCTTGAGGCCCGCGGCAGTGGCGTAGTTGGTATTGACAGCCGCCGCGTCGACGTCGTCGAGCGAGCGCGGGGTCTGGGCCGCGTCGACCTCGATGATGCGCAGGCGCTTCGGGTTCTCGGTGATGTCGGCGACGCTCGGCTTAAAGCCGACATTGGCCTTCAGCTTGAGGAGCCCCTTGTCCTGCAGGAGCAGCAGGGCGCGGCCGCCATTGGTCGGATCGTTCGGGATCGCCAGCGTGCCGCCCGCCGGCACCGCGTCGATGCTCTTGTGGCGCTTCGAGTAGACGCCCATCGGAAAGTTCACCGTCTGGGCGACGCTCTCGATCCTGTAGCCGCGATCGGCCTTCTGGTTGTCGAGGTAGGGCTGGTGCTGAAACGAGTTGGCCTCCAGCTCGCCCGAGGACAGAGCCTCGTTCGGCACGACGTAGTCCGAGAACTCGACCACCTGCAGGTCGAGGCCCTTCTTGGCGGCGATCGGCTTCACCGCCTCGAGGATCTGGGCGTGCGGGCCCGGCGTGGCGCCGACGCGCACGCGCTGGCCTTGAGCGAGGGCGGGCAGGCTGGCGGCGGCGAGAAGGGCGGCCAGGGTGAGGGTACGCAGCATCGGGTTCACGCTCCGAGGGATCAGGGGAGAAGGGGTCAGCCGTGGCGCAGGCGCTTGTTCATGCGCCGTGCCAGCCGGTCGCCGAGGGTCTGGACCAGCTGCACCAGGACGATCAGCACCACCACCACGGCGAGCATCATCTCGGGCATGAAGCGCTGGTAGCCGTACCGGATGCCGAGATCGCCCAGGCCCCCGCCGCCGACGGCGCCGACCATCGCGGAGAAGCCGATCAGGGACACGACCGCCAGGGTGAGGCCGAGCACGATGCCGGGCAGGGCCTCGGGGATCAGCACCTTGAGGACGATCTGTAGCGGGCTCGCACCGAAGGCCCGGGCCGCCTCGACGAGGCCGCCATCGACCTCGCGGATTGCCCCCTCGACGAGGCGGGCGATGAACGGGGTCGCGGCGACCGTCAGCGGCACGGTGGCCGCGGTGGTGCCGATCGAGGTGCCGGCGATCAGCCGGGTGAACGGGATGATCGCCACCACCAGGATGATGAACGGTGTCGAGCGGGTGGCGTTGACGACGAGGCCGAGCACCCGGTTGAGCCAGGGCGCGGCCAGCAATTCGCCGCGACCGCTGGTGGCCAGGAAGACGCCGAGCGGCAGGCCGATCAGCGTGCCGAGGGAGGCCGCCACCGCCACCATCTGCAGCGTGTCGAGGGTAGCCTGGACGAGGAGGCGAAGGAGTTCAGGCGACATGGTGCGGATCCGTGAGGCCGGGAGCGGCGGTCCGCTGCCAGCCGGCGAGGTCGAGGGTGCCGAGCATCTCCACGTCGAGGCCGCGGGCGGCGAGGAAGGTCCGGGCGCGCTCCACCGTCCCGGGATCGGCCGCGATGCCGACCACCAGGGTGCCGAAGGGGCGGCCGGCGATCTCGTCCACCGTCCCCGAGAGGATGCCCGCCGGGATGCCGGCATCGCGGGTGAGCTGGGCCAGCACCGGATCGGTGGCGTGCGGCCCCCGGAAGGTGATCCGCAGCACCGCCTGCCGGCCCTCCCCGGCCTGTAGCCCGGGGCTGAGGCGGGCGGCGAGCGACGGCGGCAGGGCGCGGCCGGTCTCCTCGTCGAGGAAGGTGCGGGTGATCGCGGCCCTCGGCCGGGTGAAGACCTCGAACACGTCGCCCGACTCGGCGATGCGGCCGCCCTCGAGCACCGCGACCTCGTGGGCGATCGCCCGGATCACCGCCATCTCGTGGGTGATGAGCAGGATCGTCAGGCCGAGCTCCCGGTTGATCCGGCCGAGCAGGTCGAGGATCGAGCGGGTCGTCTCCGGGTCGAGGGCCGAGGTCGCCTCGTCGGAGAGCAGCACCTTCGGGTTGGTGGCGAGCGCCCGGGCGATGCCGATGCGCTGCTTCTGCCCGCCCGACAGCTCGGCCGGGTAGCGGTCGGCCTGCGGCCCGAGCCCGACGAGGTCGAGGAGCTCCGCCACCCGCTTGCGGATCGCGGCCTTGTCGGTGCCGGCCACTTCGAGCGGCAGCGCGACGTTGCCGGCGGCGGTGCGGGCCGAGAGCAGGTTGAAGTGCTGGAAGATCATGCCGATGCCACGGCGCTCGGCTCGCAGGGCGGATTCCGACAGGCTCGAGATCTCGGCGCGGTCGACGATCACCCGGCCGCGGCTCGGCCGCTCCAGCCCGTTGACCAGGCGGATCAGCGTCGACTTGCCGGCGCCGGAGCGGCCGATCACGCCGAGCACCTGGCCGCGCGCCACCGAGAGGTCGATATCCTCCAGGGCCGTCACGGCGCCGGCACCGCGGCGCGCCGTGTAGGTCTTGGCTACGCTCTCGAGCCTGACGAGCGCGTCGGGTTGGCCGAGCCGGTCGCTCAGATCCCCCGGCACCGGCACGCGGACGGGGGCCGTCACGGCGCGCGGGTCCGGGCGGGCGGGGAAACGGGAGCGGTCATCGGGGTCCTTCAACGCATGATCTCATGCCGGATGGCGGGCCGGCACAGAAACCCGGAAGCGGACTTTCTGTCAACCGGAATGTTCTTTTTGAAGAACGCCTGTGGGGAGAAGAGCCTTTTTCATCCCGGGGTCTCGGCGCCTGACCGCGACGGAGCGCAGAAAACCGTGCATTCTCCGGGATCTGCCCTTGCCCTCCGCGTGCCCCGCGGCCCAGGACGGCACAGATCGCAGGAGCGCGCGATGCGACGGCAACCCTTCGGACGCACCGGGCCCGCGGTGCCGGTGATCGGGCAGGGAACCTGGTACCTCGACGAGGGCGAGCCCACCGTGGCGGCGGCCGCCCTGCGGCGGGGCCTCGACGTGGGGATGAGCCACGTCGACACCGCCGAGATGTATGGCGAGGCCGAACCCCTGATCGCCGAGGCGATCGGCGACCGCCGCGACGAGGCATTTCTGGTCTCCAAGGTGCTGCCCGGGAACGCCTCGCGCCGGGGCACGATCCAGGCCTGCGAGCGCTCGCTCAAGCGCCTGCGCACCGACCGGCTCGACTGCTACCTCCTGCACTGGCGCGGCCCCCACCCGCTGGAGGAGACCTTCGCGGCCTTCGAGGAGCTGATCCGGGCGGGCAAGATCCTGTCCTGGGGCGTGAGCAACTTCGACGCCGACGACCTCGACGAGGCCTTGGAGATCGCAGGCCCCGACCGCATCGCCTGCAACCAGGTGCTCTACCACCTGGAGGAGCGGGCGATCGAGCATGCGGTCCTGCCCTGGTGCCGGCGCCACGGCGTCGCGGTGGTGGCCTACAGCCCCTTCGGTCATGACAGCTTCCCGGGTCCCGCGACCCCGGGCGGCCGCGTGCTGGCCGAGATCGCGCAAGCGCACGACGCCACGCCGCGGCAGGTGGCGCTGGCCGCGCTCACCCGGGGGGACGGCGTGCTGGCGATCCCGAAGGCGTCGAGTCCGGCCCATGCCGCCGAGAATGCCGGCGGCGGCAGCCTGACCCTGAGCGAGGCCGAGCTCGCCCGGATCGACGCCGCCTTCCCCCGCGGACCGAAGCCGCGGCACTTGCCGATGCTCTGACGACCCCTCAGGCTGCCCCGCGGTCCGGCGCCGCCGAGGCGTGCAGGCTGTCGCGCAGGGCCAGGATCTCGTCGCGCAGGGCCACCAGCCGCTCCGCCGGCCGCCCGGAGGCGCAGACGATCTCGTTCGGGAACGGCGTCGCCTTCTCGCGCAAGGACGCACCGGCCTCGGTCAGGGTGATGCGCATCAGCCGCTCGTCCCGGGCGTCGCGTGTCCGGATCACCAGCCCTGCACTCTCCAGGCGCTTGAGCAGCGGCGTCAGGGTGCCGGAATCGAGGTAGAGGCGCTGCCCGAGGGTCTTCATCGTCTGCCCGTCCTGCTCCCAGAGCAGGAGGAGCACCAGGTATTGCGGGTAGGTCAGGCCGATCCGGTCGAGGAGGGGCTTGTAGATCCGGTTGAAGGCATGCGCCGCCGAGTAGACCGCGAAGCAAATCTGGTTGGAGAGGTGCAGGTCGTCGGCCGGGTCGGGGTCCTGGCCGGAATTCTGGCCCTTGTCCTGGTCGGCGTTCTGGCCGTGCGCATCGATCTCTGACATGTCCCGCTCCTCAAAGGGGCTCCGTCGGGGCCCCGTCGAGCGGGGCCTGACCGTGGCCCCCGGAACGATCTGCGCTCGAGGCCGCTTCGATCATAGCGATGACGGCGCACAAAAACAAATTGCGCGCAATCAAATTTCGATCTATGACCATGCCGCGGCGCGCGCCACGGCGCGGTGAGGCCGCCCCTACTCCAGGAGAGCCCCGATGTCCGTCGACGTGAAGTACACCACCCAGGCCACGGCGAATGGCGGTCGCGACGGTCGCGCCCAGACCCAGGACGGCAGCCTCGACGTCAAGCTGTCGACCCCCAAGGAGCTCGGCGGCGCCGGCGGCGCCGGCAACAATCCCGAGCAGCTCTTCGCGGCCGGCTACGCCGCCTGCTTCCTCGGCGCGATGAAGTTCGTCGGCGGCCAGGAGAAGATCGCCGTCCCGGCCGACACCACCGTGACCGCCAAGGTCGGCATCGGCCCGCGCTCCGAGGGCGGCTTCGGCATCACCGCCGACCTGACCATCTCGCTGCCGGGCCTCGACAAGGCGACCGCCGAGACGCTGGTCGAGAAGGCCCACCAGGTGTGCCCGTACTCGAACGCCACCCGCGGCAACGTCGATGTCGGCCTGACCGTCGCGTAACCTCACGGGATCCGGGAGGGGCGGCTCCGCCGTCCCTTCTTCCGAGGTGATGAAGGCGCCCCGAAGCGGGCGCCTCTTCTCGTTCAGCCCGGCCGGCGCAGGCATGCGGCGGCGAGCGCCAGGAAGGCCCGGGCCCGGTGCGACAGGGCCTCCCCCCTCGCCCAGTCGATGCCGTGCTTCTCCTCGGCGCTCAGCTCGCCGAAGGTGAGCGGGCTCTCGTCCGGCTTGAACATCGGGTCGTAGCCGAAGCCCTTGTCGCCGCGGGGGGGCCAGACCAGCTCGCCGAAGACCCGTCCCTCGAACAGCTCCTCGTGCCCGTCCGGCCAGGTCAGGACCAGGGCCGAGACGAAATGCGCCCGCCGGTCCGTGGCGCCGCGGCTGGCGAGCTCGCGCTCGATGCGCGCCATCGCGCCGGAAAAGTCCTTCGAGCCGCCGGACCAGCGGGCCGAGAACAGGCCGGGCGCCCCGTCGAGCGCGTTGGCGCAGAGCCCCGAATCGTCGGCGAAGGCGGGCAGGCCGGTGGCCCTCGTCGCCGCCCGCGCCTTGATGGCGGCATTCTCGGCAAACATCGTGCCGGTCTCCTCCGGCTCGGGCAGGTTCAGCTCGCCGGCCGAGACCGCCTCGACGCCGAAGGGGGCCAGCAACTCGCGCATCTCGCGCAGCTTGCCGGCATTGTGGGTCGCGATCACGACCCGCCCGGTGAGGAGGCGGGCCATCAGCCGATCGCCTGCTTCTGGAGCGCCACCAGCTCGGCCACGCCCGCCTTGGCGAGGCGCAGGAGGCCCAAGAACTCCTCCTCCGAGAACGGCTTCACCTCGGCGGTGCCCTGCACCTCGACGATGCCGCCGCTGCCGGTGATGACGAAGTTGGCATCGGTCTCGGCGCCGGAATCCTCGTCGTAGTCGAGGTCGAGGACGGGGGTGCCCTTGTGGATGCCGCAGGAGATCGCCGCGACGTGGTCGCGCATCGGGTCAACCGAGATGATCGAGCGACCGCGCATCCAGGTGAAGCACTCGTGCAGCGCGACCCAGGCGCCGGTGATCGCCGCCGTGCGGGTGCCGCCATCGGCCTGGAGCACGTCGCAATCGACCACGATCTGGCGCTCGCCCACCGCCGGCAGATTCACCACGGCGCGCAAGGACCGGCCGATCAGCCGCTGGATCTCCTGGGTGCGGCCGGAGGGCTTGCCGGCATTGACCTCGCGCCGGTTGCGGTCGTGGGTCGCCCGCGGCAGCATGCTGTATTCGGCGGTGACCCAGCCCTTGCCGGAGCCGCGCAGCCAGGACGGCCCGCGCTCCTCGAGCGAGGCGGTGCACAGAACCTTGGTCTCCCCGAAGGTGACGAGGCACGAGCCCTCGGCGTAGCGCGAGACGCCCCGCTCCAGCGTGACCTTGCGCAGCTCGTCGGGGGCGCGCTTCGAGGGGCGCATGGGCACAACTCCTGTCCAGGGCGCCGCGCGACAGGGGCGCGGCGCACAGATCCGCGGGGGCCGCGCGCTCTTAGGCGCTGGCGCCGGGGGCGGCAAGGGGATCGCGATGCCCAGACACGGCGAAGGACCCGGGCGCCTGGCGCCCGGGCCCCGCCCTCCCGGCCGATCGTCAGTAGAAGCCGTGGCCTCGGTGATGGGGCCGGCCGTGATGATGACCCCCGTGCCGATGGTGATGATGGCCCCAATGCCCGTGGTGATGGCGATGGTGCCCCCAGCCCCCGTGATGGCGATGACCCCAGCCATCATGGTGGCGACGGTGGCCCCAGCCATGATGATGGCCGTACTGCACCTGCACTACCTCCGCCGCCGGCGTCGTCCCCGCACCGGGCGCGAAGGGCGCCGCCTCGGCGGTCCTCGCCGCGAGGAGACCGCCCGCCACCAGGGCGGCCACCGCCAGCAGCCGCTTGCCGGCCGTCATCGGGTTGCGCATCGTCCGCATGTTCGCCTCCGGTTCGTCTCGCCGCATCCTCGTGCGGCCATGGAGGGAAGACTGGCGCCGGAGTGCTGAACGCGGTCTGAGACGGCGAGTCGGCTTCCGTTCAAGTGACGACATACGCCCCGGGCGAAGACGGAGATTCCGCCCCGCGCGGCGTCGCGTCCGCTTGCGCCGGACGCCGCGGCCCCTCACAGTAAGGAGTCGTTTGGCTCCCGTAGGGTTGATGAACACACGCGACCTTCCACCCCTGCCCGGCGGCTCCGGACAGGCCCGTGCCATTGCCGAGCTCAACGAGCGCTCGCGGGAAATCTTTCGCCAGATCGTCGAGAGCTATCTCGCCACGGGAGAGCCGGTGGGGTCGCGCAACCTCGCCCGCATCCTGCCGATGGCGCTCTCGCCGGCCTCGATCCGCAACGTGATGTCGGATCTGGAGCAGGCGGGGCTGATCTACGCCCCTCATACCAGCGCCGGCCGGCTCCCCACCGAGCACGGCCTGCGCTTCTTCGTCGACGCGCTGCTCGAACTCGGCGATGTCGGCCAGGAGGAGAAGGGAAGGATCGAGGCGCAGATGCGCGCCGCCGCCTCGCGCCACACCTTCGAGAGCGCGCTCACCGAGGCCTCGATGCTGCTCTCGGGCATCTCGCGCGGCGCCGGCGTCGTCGTCACCGCCAAGCAGAACCCGCGGCTGCGGCACATCGAGTTCGTGCGGCTCGATCCCGGCCGCGCCCTGGTGGTGCTGGTCTCCGACGACGGCTCGGTGGAGAACCGCCTGCTCGACCTGCCGCACGGCCTGCCCGCGGGCGCGCTGCAGGAGGCCTCGAACTTCCTCAACGCGCGCATCCGCGGCCGCACCCTCGGTGAGGTGCGGGTCGAGATCGAGACCGCCCGGGCGGCGATGAAGCAGGAGCTCGACGAGCTGACCGGACGGCTGGTCGATGCCGGCCTCGCCCGCTCGGTCGGCCCGAGCGAGGAGCGCCAGCTGATCGTGCGCGGCCAGGCCAACCTCCTCGACGACCTGCGGGCGGCCGAGGACCTGGAGCGCATCCGCCTGCTCTTCAACGACCTGGAGAGCCAGAAGGACGTGATCGACCTTCTCTCGCGCGCCGAGGGCGGCGAGGGCGTGCGGATCTTCATCGGCTCGGAGAACAAGCTCTTCTCGCTCTCCGGCTCGTCGATGATCGCCGCTCCCTTCCGGGACGGCAGCCAGACCATCGTGGGCGTCGTCGGGGTGATCGGGCCGACCCGGCTCAACTACGCCCGCATCGTCCCGATGGTCGATTTCACCGCCAGGGTGGTGTCGCGGATGCTGGAGCGCGGGCGAGGCTGACCACGCGCGCCGGCGCAACCGGTTTCTGATGTGGGGAACGCGGAAATCCTGCTTGTCCCCCGGATTCACAAGGCGGGCGGGCTCCGGCATGGTCCGGTGATGGTTCGCGATTCCTTCCGGCCTTGAGCGCCCCGTCCCGCCCCCTGCGCAGCCACCAGCGCAGCCTGTTCGAGCTCGTGGCCTCGCTCGCCCGCGGCGAGGCCACGGGCATCACCGACATCCTGGCGGCGGTGACGCCCGGCGGCGGCAAGTCGCTCCTGCCGGTCATCGCGGCCTCCCGGCTGATCGCGGCGGGCGTCGTCGACCGGGTGGTCTGGGTCGTGCCGCGGGATTCCCTGCGCCTCCAGGCCGAGGAAGCCTTCGCCGATCCGGCCTGGCGCTCGGCGCTGGGCCATGCCCTGTCGGTGCGGGCCGCCGACAATTCCCCCGATCCGAGCCGGGGCCTGGCCGGCTACGTCACCACCTACCAGGCGGTCGCGGCGGCCCCCGCCCTGCACCTCGCCGAGATGCGGCGCCACCGCACCCTCCTCGTCGTCGACGAGGTGCACCACCTGCCGGCCCTCGCCGATGGCGAGACCGGGAGCGAGGCCGCGGCCTGGAGCAACGCATTGCTGCCGCTGTTCCGCGAGGCGCGATTGCGGCTGCTCCTCTCCGGCACGCTGGAGCGGGCCGACGGCCGGCGCATCCTGTGGCTGCCCTATCGGACGGAGAACGGCGCGCCGGTGCCGGACATCGAGGCGCCGGGCTGGGCGGTGATCGGCTATTCCCGCGCCGAGGCCCTGGCCGAGAAGGCGGTGCTGCCGGTCAATTTCGGGGCGTTGGACGGCGAGGCGAGCTGGCTCGAGGGCGGGCGCACCAGCGGCCAGGCCCGGGTCGGCCCGCACCGGCTCTCGGGCTCGGGCCCGAGCGCGACGACGCGGCCGGCGCTGTTCACGGCGCTCCGCACCGGTTTCGCCCGCGACCTCCTGCGCGAGGCGTTCTTCGCCACCCGCCGGCTGCGGGCCGAGCGCCGGCGCAAGCGCGGCCTCCACGCGACGGAGGCGGTCCGGGGCCTCGGCAAGCTCCTGGTCGTCGCGCCGGACCAGGCGAGCGCGCAGAGCTACCACGCGATGATCCAGGCCTGGATGCCGGAGGAGCAGGCGCGGCGCGACGTGCGCATCGCGACCTCGGCGGAGGCCGACGCCCACGCGGCCCTCGCCGCCTTCCGGCTGACTCCGGAGCCCGCCGTGCTGGTGACGGTGGCGATGGCCTATGAGGGGCTCGACGCCCCGGAGGTCGCGGTGGTGGCGGCGCTGACCCATATCCGCTCGCGCCCCTGGCTCGAGCAGATGATCGCCCGGGCGACCCGGGTCGATCCCCATGCGGGCGACTATGCCGACCAGCACGCCCTGGTCTTCCACCCCGACGACCCGCTCTTCGCGCAGTTCCGTGCCCGGATCGAGACCGAGCAGGCGACCGCGACCCGGCCGCGCAAGCGCCCGACCGGCGCCGCCTCGCCCGAGCCGCGGCCGCTGGCCCGGGAGACCGACGAGGGCATCGTGCCGCTGGAGAGCAACGCGCTCGGCCTGCGCTACGCCATGCTGCGGCCCGGCCCCTCCGTGGCAATGGCACGGCCCGAAGCGGCCGAGGCGCCGCCGGTCCCACCCTCGCGGGTCGAGCGGGCCCTGCGGGCCCGGGTTGCCGCCATGGTGACGGCGCAGGCGGTGGAGGACGAGGCCGAGCTGCGGCTGCCCCGCGGCGCGTCCCTGGCCCACCGCTACAATGCGGTGCTCAAGCGCCTCTTCAACAACAAGAGCCGCGCCGCGATGACCGTCGAGGAACTGGAGGCGGCCCTCGCCTGGCTGGAGCGCAACCGGTTGCAGGACCACCTGCACCTGCTCGACGGCGATGCGCGCTATGCCTGGAGCGTGCGGCGGCGCTGGGCCGGGGCGGAACGGCGGCCGGGATGATGGTGTCCGCCTGATATTCCCTAATACCAGGATGTCGCGGGATCCCCTCTCCCGTGTGGGAGAGGGGCAGGGGTGAGGGTGGCGCACTTCAGGGTTAAGCTCAGATTGTCGTGCTGGCAGCTCGATGTTCAGTGCTTGATTCTGAGCCCGCGCCATTCTCACCCCTGACCCCTCTCCCAACGGGAGCGGGGAACGCGCTCTACTGAGATGTGGCGAGGGAATTTTCGGCATCTCAGCCGCCCCCCTGCCCTTGCGGGACCGCCCCGTCACCCCAATCTCGTCGGCTCGTGCCGGAGGGAGCCCCGATGTTCGACGCCAAGCGCCTGCTCGACCAGTTCCTCGGCGGCGCGCCGAGGGGAGGATCCTTCGGCGGCCATCCCGGCCAGACGCCCTACAACCAAGGCCAGTACGGCCACGCGCCCTCCCCCCTCGAACAGGTCGCCCGCTCCCTCGGCGGTGGGGGCGGCAAGGCGGCGGTCCTCGGCGGGCTCGCCTCCCTGGTCCTCGGGGGGCGGCGCGGTCATGGCGGGTTCGGATCGGGCTTCGGCGCCCCGGGCATGGGGTCCGGGATGGGGTCCGCCGGACGGCTCGGCGGCCTCGCCCTCATCGGCACCCTCGCCTACCAGGCCTATCAGAGCTGGCAGGCGAATCAGGGCCAGCCGAACCGAGGCCAGCATGCGCCCGCGCCCGCCCGTGCAGGCGGCTTCATCCCCTCCGCCGACGAGGCGGCCCGGATGCTCGGCGGCACGCGCTTCGCGCCCGCCTCGCCGGCCGAGGAGCAGGACCAGGCCCGGGCGCTGCTGATCGCGATGATCACCGCCGCCAAGGCCGACGGCCACATCGATGCGGAGGAGCAACGCCGCATCTTCGGCGAGATGGACCGTCACGCCCTGGAGGCCGACGACAAGGCTTTCCTGATGGATGCCCTGCGCGCACCCGTCGATGTCGAGGCGGTGGCGCGTCTCGCCCGCAGCCCTGAACAGGCGAGCGAGCTCTACGCCGCCTCCCTGATGGCGGTCACCATCGATTCGCCGCAGGAACGGGCATATCTCGACGATCTCGCCCGGCAACTCGGGCTCGATCCGGGCTTCGCGCGCCACATCGAAGCCACGCTCACCGCCGCGTCATCGCAAAGGTGAACACTTCGTTACGGTCGTTAACCATTCGCTAACCATCGGACGCGCCTGATGGGCTGGTAACGAGTCGTAAAGACGTGACCAGCCAGACCCAAACCCGCCCGCCGATCCGCTTCCGTGGCCGCTCGTTCCTGGCGGTCGTGTTAGCTCCCGAGGCGCCGATCGAGGATTGGCTCGCCGACCTCGATGCCCTTGCCAAGCGCTCTCCGGCGTTCTTCGCCGGCCGCGCCGTGATCCTCGACGTGACCGCGCTCGCGCCGAGCCGGGACGCGCTTCACGACCTGGTGGCCGCCCTCAATCAGCGCGAGATCCCCATTATGGGGATCGAGGGCGCCGGGGCCGGCTCGCTCGGGCCCGGGATGCCGCCGCCCCTCAATGGCGGCCGGCCCTCCGGCGAGGTGGCGATGCCCGGCGAGGCGCCGGCCGCCGCCCCGGTCGAGCGGGTGACGGGCGCGAAGTCGCTGATGCTGGAGAGCCCCGTGCGCTCCGGCCAGGCGATCCTCTTCCCCGAGGGCGACGTGACCGTGATGGGCTCGGTGGCCTCGGGCGCCGAGGTCATCGCCGGCGGCTCGATCCACATCTACGGGGCGCTGCGGGGCCGCGCCATTGCGGGAGCCGCGGGGTCGCCGGGGGCCCGCATCTTCTGCCGCAAGTTCGAGCCCGAGCTGCTCGCGATCGACGGCCTCTACCGCATCGCCGACGACATCGACCCGAGCTTGCGCGGCCGCGCCGTCCAGGTCTGGCTCGACGGCGACACGATGCGCACCGCCGCCCTCGACTAACCTCGCCACACGTCTTCGCCGCCCTGGGGGCCCCGCGGCAACGATCCGCGGACGGGGCGAGATCCAAGAAAACACACGCAGCGGCCACGCCGGCCGCGACTTCGTGATCGATCGCTCAAGGGGGACCAATGGCCAAAGTCATCGTGGTGACGTCCGGCAAGGGAGGGGTGGGCAAGACCACCACGACGGCGGCTTTGGGCGCGGCCCTGGCCCGGACCGGACAGAAAGTCTGCGTGGTCGATTTCGATGTCGGCCTGCGCAACCTCGACCTCATCATGGGCGCCGAGCGCCGGGTCGTCTACGACCTCATCAACGTCGTCCAGGGCGACGCCAAGCTCACCCAGGCGCTCATCCGCGACAAGCGCCTCGACACCCTGTCGCTGCTGCCCGCCTCGCAGACCCGCGACAAGGACGCGCTGACCGACGAGGGCGTCGCCCGCGTGATCGGGGAGCTTCGCGAGAAGTTCGACTGGGTGATCTGCGACAGCCCGGCCGGCATCGAGCGCGGCGCGACGCTGGCGATGCGCCACGCCGACATCGCCGTGGTGGTGACGAATCCCGAGGTCTCCTCGGTGCGCGACTCCGACCGCATCATCGGGCTCCTCGATTCCAAGACCGAGCGGGCCGAGAAGGGCGAGCGGCTGGAGAAGCACCTGATCCTGACCCGCTACGACCCCGGTCGGGCCGAGCGCGGCGAGATGCTGAAGATCGACGACGTGCTGGAGATCCTGTCGATCCCGCTGCTCGCCGTGATCCCGGAGAGCGAGGAGGTGCTGAAGGCCTCGAACCTCGGCAGCCCGGTGACGCTCAACGCGCCCCAGAGCGCCCCGGCCCGCGCCTATGCCGACGCAGTCAGGCGCCTGAAGGGCGAGACCGTGGCGATGACCGTACCGGTCGAGAAGCGCTCGCTGCTCGGCAAGCTTTTCCCCCGGAGGGCGGCATGAACCTGCTGAGCTTCCTGTCGCGGCGCGGGACGGCGCCGGTAGCGCGCGAGCGGCTTCAGATCCTGCTGGCGCACGAGCGCACCGCGTTCGGCCGCTCGGACCTGGTGGCGGTGCTGCGCGAGGAGATCCTGGCGGTGATCGCCAAGCACGTCGCCATCGACCAGGAGAAGGTGAAGGTGACGATGGAGCGGGGCGACGCCGTCTCGACCCTCGGCGTCGACATCGAACTCCCGGACAACAAGGTCGCCCGGCTCGCCAGCGCCTGACGCAGCTCCGGTCCGATCGTGGCCGTCCCGGGAAGGAACGGGCCGGCCCAGGCGGGCGGGGGGCGGCGCCCCCCGCCGACGTTTCGCGTTCGCCGGCCCATGACGCGACAACCGGAGGTGATCGTCCGGATGCTCATGAAGGCGGGCCCGCCCGTGCGGTGATTCATGCCGGCCCGTCCTCCGGTTGCACCGGGATCGGAGTCCGCGCGATCCTGCGGCCCATCTCCGGCACGCCGCCCTCATGGTCGCCAGCATGATGCTCACCTGGCAGGTCTCCCTGCTCGGGAGACGTCAGGCGGAGTGGCACGGGGCAAGACTGCATAGCTGCTTGTTTTTGCATCATTTTCGTCGCCGAACCGGCCACCGCTGCGGCGAAGGATGCCTCGCCGCGGGAGCCTCCTCGCGATCGGCGTTCGGCGGCGGCTCGCACCGCATCGGGCGGGACGGTGCACCGGCATGGTATGAGGGTCACCGGACCGACCCGTGTCCGGCACGCGAGACTGGGGCCATGGACGCCACGCCGCCGACCGAATGGATGCGCCTCCAGGACAAGGCCGGCGACGCGGCGCGCCTTCTTCGCCTCCTCGCCAACGAGAAGCGCCTGCTCATCCTGTGCCTGCTGGCCGCCCAGGGCGAGAGGGACGTCACGAGCCTCGCCGAAGCGGTCGGGCTCAGCCAATCGGCCCTGTCCCAGCACCTCGCCCGGCTGCGGGAGGACGGGCTGGTCGCGTTCCGGCGGGAGAGCCAGACGCTGTATTACCGGCTGGAGGACCCCCGGGCCGCGCAGCTGCTCGCCACCCTGAAGGACATCTTCTGCCCGGACCTCGCCTGACCTCACGCGACCTCCGGGGATCGGTCCCGCTGCGGCCCTCCCGCAAGGAGCGGCGGTCTCGTGCGGGAGCGGGATTGCGGAATGGGCGTCGGCGACATCGAGACGGTCGGGAAGCGGCGGTTCAGGTCGGGGGACTGGCGGTGCCGGGCTCCCTTGTCAGAAACATTAGAGATATCTAAATAAGCATTATCTAATGTAAATGCGCGATCGCGAAGCCGCGGTGCAAGCTCCCCCGAGGGACCGCACCGGCCTCGCGGACCGGAACAGGGATCCGACGGCGATGGACACCTTCACGCCACTCACGGCCACCCTCGGCGGGATCATGATCGGAACCTCCGCGGCCCTGTTCCTGCTCCTCAACGGGCGCATCGCCGGAATCAGCGGCATCCTGGGCGGCCTGCTCGCCCCGAAGCCGGGCGAGAGCGGCTGGCGGGTCGCCTTCCTGGCCGGCCTGGTCCTGGCGCCGACCGCCTATGCCGTCCTCGGCGGCATCCTGCCGCCGGTGACGGTCGAGGGGTCGCTCCCGCGCCTGATCCTCGCGGGCCTGCTGGTCGGAATCGGCGCGCGTCTCGGGTCCGGCTGCACCAGCGGCCACGGCGTCTGCGGCATCGGCCGGGGCTCGCCCCGCTCCCTCGTCGCCACCGGCACCTTCATGGCGGTCGCGATCCTGACCGTCTTCGTCGTCCGCCACGTGCTCGGAGCCTGAGCCATGGCCAGAACCGCCTCCGCCTTCGCCGCCGGCTTGCTGTTCGGCCTCGGCCTGATCGTGTCCGGCATGGCCGATCCGGCCAAGGTCCTGGCCTTCCTGGACGTGGCCGGCCGCTGGGATCCGAGTCTCGCCTTCGTCATGGCGGGCGCCGTCTCGGTCTTCGCCATCGGCTACCGCATCGCGACGCGCCGCGGCCGGCCCTTGCTCGCCGCCCGGCTCGACATCCCGACCCGGCGCGACCTCGACCCGCGCCTGGTCGCCGGCGCCGCGATCTTCGGCGTCGGCTGGGGGCTCGCCGGCCTCTGCCCCGGGCCGGCCCTGACCCTGCTCACGGTCGCCTCGGCTCCCGCCGCGATCTTCGTGGCCGCGATGGTCGTCGGCATGGTGCTCGTCACCCTCCTGCCCTCGCCGGCCTCGACGCCAACCGCCTTGCAGGGCGACGACGCATGATGCCCGGCCTGCCGACATCCGGTCTCGTCATGGCCTCCGGCGGGGTCGCCGGCCTCGTCATGCTGGCCGGCCTCTCTCTCGTCGCCCGCGGAGCCCTGCCGCCCCTCGCTGCTGAATCCGCAATGGAGCAGATCCATGCCCGACCGGACTACCGCGCCCCTGGGCGGACCGCCGATCGTCGCCGGCTTCCATGACGAGCCGACCGGCAGCGTCCAGTACGTCGTCGCCGATCCCGAGACGAAGCGTTGCGCCATCATCGACCCGGTCCTCGACTTCGACCCGAAATCCGGCGCGACCGCCACCCGCTCCGCCGACGCCCTCCTCGCCCATCTCGAACGTGAGGGATACGCGCTGGCGTGGATCCTCGACACGCACCCGCATGCCGACCATTTCTCGGCCGCCGGCTACCTGCATGACCGGACGGGCGCCCCGACCGCCATCGGCGAGAAGGTGGTCGCGGTGCAGACGCTCTGGAAGGGGCTCTACAACCTGCCCGACACGGTCCGGACCGACGGCTCGCAGTGGAGCCGGCTCTTCGCCGATGGCGAGCGCTTCCGGATCGGCAACCTGGAGGCCGAGGTGATGTTCACGCCGGGCCACACCCTGGCCTCCATCGCCTACCGGATCGGAGACGCCGCCTTCATCCACGACACCTTGTTCATGCCCGATAGCGGCACGGCCCGGGCCGACTTCCCGGGCGGCGACGCCCACGCGCTCTGGCGCAGCATCCAGCGCATCCTGGCGCTGCCGGACGGGACGCGGCTGTTCACCGGGCATGATTACCGCCCGGGCGGGCGCGCCGCGGCCTGGGAGAGCACGGTCGCGCAACAGCGGGCGGAGAACCTTCACCTGGTCGACACCCCGGGCGAGGAGGCGTTCGTGCGGATGCGCGAGGCCCGCGACCGCGGACTGCCGATGCCGAGGCTCATCCTGCACGCCTTGCAGGTGAACATCCGCGGCGGGCGCCTGCCCGAGCCCGAGGCGAACGGACGGCGTTACCTGAAGATCCCGCTCGACGCCCTCGCCGGCGCGGCATGGGGCGAGTGACGGGGCGAATGACGGAGGCGAGCATGACAGGCAAGAGCGCGAAGGACCTGGTGGCCGAGGCGAACCGCGAGGTGCGGACCCTGTCGGCCGAGGAGGCGCTGCGCGGCCTCGGCCAGCCCGGCACGGTGCTCGTGGATGTGCGCGAGGGCGAGGAGCTGGCCAGGACCGGCCGGATCGCCGGTGCGATCCACGTGCCGCGCGGCGTGCTGGAGTTCCAGGCCGATCCGGCGAGCCCGAGCCACAAGGCCGAGCTCGGGGGCGGCCGGAGGCTGATCCTCTATTGTGCCTCGGGCAACCGCTCGGCCCTGGCCGCCAAGGCGCTCCAGGAGATGGGCCTGGGTCCGGTCGCTCACGTGGCCGGGGGCTTCGCCGCGCTGGAGAAAGCTGGCGGACCCGTCGAGCCGGCGTGAGGCGCGCGACGCCCCGGCCCGCCCGATCCTGGCCCGGGATCCTGACACGACATCATCCGGACGCGGATTCGCGAGCCTTCCGGACCTAACCCGGCCGACTCCCTGGTCCAAGCTCGACCGTCGGGTGGACCGCTCGCGCAAAGCCGGGCAGAAACGGCGACAGGTGCCGGGCGACCGGTGCCGGGAACGGGACACCGAAGGGGAGGCGCGATGATGCGGCGGGCGATGCTGTCCGCGGTGCTGGCGGCGTGCGTTTGCGGCGTCACGAGCGAGCCGGCGCGGAGCCAGGGACAGCCTCGCGTATCGCGGGTGGCCGGCCGCGTGGCCGTGCGGCTGACGGAGGAGGAGCGGGCCCGCATCGGCGTCGTGACGGCGCACCTCGTGCCGCAGCCGCACCGGATCGAGATCCTGGCCTATGGCAGCGTCCTCGACCTCGCCCGCATCACCGACCTGACCAACAGCTACGCGGGGGCGGTCGCCGCCCTGCGCACCGCCAAGGCCCGGGCGGAGGTGTCCGCCGGCGCCCTGCGTCGGGCCCGGAGCCTCGGCCCGACGCTCGTCGCCGGCGCCCAGCTGGAGACGGTCGAGGGCACCGCCCAGACCGACGAGGCGGCGGTCGCCGCCGCCGAGTCGCAGGTGCGGACCCTCGCCGCCACCGCGCAGCAGGAATGGGGTCCGGTGCTCGGCCGGGCGATCGTCGAGCGGGCCCCCCTCGTCACCCGCCTGATCGAGCGGGCGGACCTCTTGGTGCAGGTGACGCTGCCCTCCGGCGAGGCGATGAGGGCGCCCCCGGCCACGGCCTTCGCCGAGGTGCCGCCGCAGAGCGAGCGCGTGACCATGCGCTTCGTCTCGCCGGCGACGCGGACCGACCAGCGCATCCAGGGCGTGAGCTACTACTACCTCGTGGCCGGCGACGGCGGCCTCCTGCCGGGCATGAGCGTGCAGGCCTTCCTCACCTCGCCGCGGGAGAGCGTGGGGATCGCGGTGCCTGAGAGCGCCGTGATCCACTGGCAGGGAAGCGCCTGGATCTACCGGGGCATCGGCGCCGACACCTTCGCCCGGCACCCGCTCAAGCCCGATGCCGCGATGTCCGCGGACCGCTACGTGATCGACGACCTCGGCGGGGATGCGGACATCGTCGTGACCGGGCCGCAGGCGGTGCTCAGCGAGGAGCTGAAGGGCCAGACCCAGGCCTCCGGCGACACGGATGACGACTGAGCGCCAGACGACGACCGAGCGCCCTATGAAGGCCGAGCACCAGGCGTGACCCCGACGAACCCGCCGCCGGCCGACGGGCCGCCCCTTGCCGGGCAACCGCCGACGCCCCCCGCATCGGGCCTCCAGGCGGCCCTGGTCCGCGCCGCCGTGCGCCGGCCGGGGATCGTCGTCGCCCTCGCCCTGGCGCTCGTCGTCTACGGCCTCGTTGCCCTGGGCTCGGCCCAGTACGACGTCTTCCCGGAATTCGCTCCCCCCACCGTGACGGTGCAGACCGAGGCGCCCGGCCTCAACCCGGAACAGGTCGAGGTGCTCGTGACGCAGGCCGTCGAGGGGGCGGTCAGCGGCCTGCCCGGCCTCGCGACCTTGCGGTCGAACTCGATCCAGGGGGTCTCGGTGGTGACCGCGACCTTCCGCGCCGGCAGCGACATCGACCGGGCGCGCCAGCGCGTCGGCGAGCGGCTGGCCGGGATCGCGGGCCGGCTGCCCCAGGGCGTGGCGCCCCCCACCATGACGGCGCTGACCTCGTCGACGAGCGCGGTCCTGCTCGTCGGCCTGACCTCGGACACGCGCTCGCTCATGGACCTGCGGACGGTGGCGGATTGGCGGGTGCGCCTGCGCCTCCTCGCGGCCCCGGGGGTGGGCGAGGTGCTGGTCTATGGCGGCGACATCCGCTCGATCCGCATCCAGGTGCGGCCGCAGGATCTCATCCGCTTCCGCATCGGCCTCGCCGACGTGCTCGCCGCCGGCCGCAAGGCGACCGGACTGCGCGGGGCCGGCTTCATCGACACGGTCAACCAGCGCATCACCCTCCAGACCGAGGGGCAGTCGGTGACCCCGGCGGCGGTCGCCCGCACGGTGCTGGTCAACGAGGGCGGCGCGAGCGTGGTGCTGGGCGACGTCGCCGACGTGGTCGCCGGTCCGGAACCGGCGATCAGCGCCGCCCTGGTCGACGGGCAGCCGGGCGTCCTGATGATGATCGGCGCGCAGTACGGGGCCAACACCGTCGCGGTCGCGGACGGGGTCGAGGCGGCGCTCGCCGAGCTGCAACCGGGTCTCGCCGGGGACGGGATCACCCTGCGCACCGACCTCTTCCGCCCGGCCGGCTTCGTCGCGCAGGCCACCGGCCACGTCCTGCAGGCCCTGGCGCTCGGCGGCCTCCTCGTCGTGGCGGTCCTGCTCATCTTCCTGTTCGACTGGCGCACGGCGCTGATCAGCGCCGCGGCGATCCCGCTCTCGCTCATCGGCGCGGTCCTGGTGCTCGGGGCGTTCGGCCTGAGCCTCAACACCATGACGCTCGGCGGCCTCGCCATCGCCATCGGCGAGGTGGTCGACGACGCGGTGATCGGCGTCGAGAACGCGGTGCGCCGCCTGCGGGAGAACCGGCGCCTGCCGGACCCGCTGCCGGAGGCCCGGGTGGTGCTGGCCGCCATCCTGGAGGTCCGGGTCTCGGTCGCCTACGCGACCTTCGCGGTGCTGCTGGTCTTCCTGCCGGTGCTGGCGCTCT
The DNA here is from genome assembly GCF_003058325.1 of Methylobacterium currus. Classification (NCBI taxonomy): domain Bacteria; kingdom Pseudomonadati; phylum Pseudomonadota; class Alphaproteobacteria; order Hyphomicrobiales; family Methylobacteriaceae; genus Methylobacterium; species Methylobacterium currus. Next base: position 4,535,359 of record NZ_CP028843.1, on the reverse strand, counting down.
CCGGCGTGCCCGGCCGCCTGTTCGGCCCCCTGGCGCTCGCCTACATCCTGGCGGTGCTGGCCTCCCTGGTCGTGGCCCTTACCGTCACGCCGGCCCTCGCGCGCCTGCTGCTCACCGGGCGCGAACGCCTGGCCGCCCGGGAGCCGCCGGTCATCCGGGCGGTGCGCGGCGCCTATGTCCGCCTCCTCGGAACCCTCTCGCGGCACCCCGTCCTCGTGGGGGCGGCGGGCCTGCTTGCCATCCTGGCGGGCGCCGTCCCGGTCCCGTCCTTCGGCGGCGCCTTCCTCCCCGACCTCAAGGAGGGGCATTTCATCCTTCACATGGCCACGGCCCCCGGCACGTCGTTGCAGGAGACCCTGCGGCTCGGGGGCCACGTCACGGCGGGCCTCAAGGCGGTGCCGGGGGTGCGGGCCGTCGCCCAGCAGGTCGGCCGGGCCGAGGCGGGCTACGATCTCGGCGGGACCCACGAGAGCGAGATCCACATCGATCTCACGCCGGGGCTCGACGGCGCGGCCCAGGACCGGGCCGAGGCCGGGATCCGGGCGCTGATGGCGGCCACGCCCGGGGTGACCGTCTCGCTGAAGACCTTCCTCACGGAGCGTATCGAGGAGGTCGTCTCGGGCTTCACCGCCCCGGTGGTGGTCAGCGTCTACGGGGCGGATCTCGACCGGATCGAGGCGGCCGCCCGGGACGTGGCCCGGGAGCTCGCCGAAATCCGGGGCGCCGCCGGCATCCAGCTCAGGTCGCCGGCGGGCCTGCCGCAGATCAACCTCTCCTTGCGCCCCAACGACCTGCGCCACTGGGGCCTCGACGCGATCGAGGTGCTGGAGCTCGCCCGCACGGCCTTCCAGGGCGACACGGTCGGCCAGTCCTACGAGGGCAATGCGGTGTTCAACGTCGTGGTCGTCCTCGATCCGGCCGCTCGCTCCCGGCTGGCGAGCCTCGGCGACCTGCCCCTGCGGACCCCCGGCGGCAGCCATATCCGCCTGTCGCAGGTCGCGGACATCTACGAGACGGTGGGGCGCTATGCCGTCGCGCATCACGGGGCGCAGCGGGTGCGGGTGGTCACGGCGAATGTCGAGGGCCGGGACATCGGCTCCTTCACCGAGGCCGTCAAACGCAAGATCGCCCGGGAGGTGAAGCCGCCTCCCGGCGTCTTCATCAGCGTCGGAGGCGCGGCCGAGGCCCAGGCCAGGGCCCGCCGCGACCTGGCGCTCTATGCCGGGCTCGCCGGGCTCGGGATCGTGCTCCTGCTGGCCGTCGTCACCGGCTCCTTCGCCAACCTCGTGCTGATCCTCGTCAACACCCCCTTCGCCTTCGTCGGCGGGGTCATGGCCGTTTCCGCGACCGGCGGCCTCGTCTCCCTCGGCGTCATCGTCGGCTTCGTGACGCTGTTCGGCATCTCGCTGCGCAACACGATCATGATGATCGCCCATTACGAGCACCTCGTGCTCGTCGAGGGACGGCCATGGACGCGAGCCACGGCGATCGAGGGGGCCGCCGACCGCCTGGTGCCGATCCTGATGACCTCCCTGGTCACCGGCCTCGGTCTCTTGCCCCTGGCGCTCGGCGCCGGCGAGCCGGGCCGCGAGATCGAGGGGCCGATGGCGATCGTGATCCTGGGCGGGCTCGCCAGCTCGACGCTCCTGAACCTCTCCGTGCTGCCGGTCCTGGCGGAGCGCTTCGCGCGGTTCCGCCGACAGGATCGGGAGTGAGGGCCATGCCGGTGCCGGGGCGCCCCGGCACGCTCGACGGCCTGCTGCGGATCGGCTGGTCTGCCCCCTCACCGACCTTGCGCTGGATCAAGGCCACGGCCCCCCGCGGCGCCGATGATCCCGCATCCGGAAGACGGAGAGGGGCATGCTGTTCGTGACCGACCACGAGGTCGTCCCGGACGATGCCGGCCACGACCGCCGCCGCCTCCACCAGGAGGCCGTGGTCGCCGTGCCCGGTCTCGGCCACGGACAGGGCCGGGCCCCGCTTCTGCGAGACCGTCGGCATCGTCGGCTGGGGCCTGCGGGCGGACAGACGCGGGGCCGTGGTCCCGACCGAACGCCCTGCATGAGGAGGCTGCGATGAGCCACGACCTTGGCGAGCCCGTTCACTGGCAGGGGCGGCAATGGGCCGTGACGGCGTACGGGATCGAGGCGCTCGACGGAATGTACCATGTTCCGTTCTCCGAGATTCCAGGGGCGGATGACGGACCCGCGCCCTGGCTGGAGGCGCTGCGCCGCCGCTACGGGACGGATCGCGACGACCTCGACGCCGCCCTGAAGGTGGCCCGCGGAATCCTGTCCGCCGCCGCCCCCACGGTCGCGGAGGGCTGAGACGGGGCGGCCGCGGACCCGCGATGCGACGCCGGCCTCATCGATCGCGCAGCCCTTGATCCAGCGCAACGCGAGCCCCTCCCATCCTCCCATCCTGGGCCCGATCGCGAGTGCTCAAGGAATGGGGTTCAGGGGAGGCAAGGCGATGCAGACGACGACACCCGCGCCGGTCGTGCTGGTGGCCGAGCCGCAGGCCCTGCCGGGCCTGTGGCTGGAGGACGTGCTGGCCGATGCCGGCTGCACGGTCAGCGGTCCTTACGGCACCTGCACGGAGGCTCTCGCGAGCCTGGATGCGGCGCCCCCTGCCTTCGCCGTGGTCAGCACGGACCTGAACCGGGGCTCGGGCTTCCCGCTCGCCTGCGCGCTGCGGCGGCGCGGCATCCCCTTCGCCCTGATCGCCGGGCCGGCGCCGATCCCGCGTGCCTTCGTCGACGTGCCCCGGCTCGACCGGCTCTTCGGGGCGGCCGAGATGATCGGGACCGTCGCCGCCGGCCATGCGGGGCCGGGCGAGCGCCGGGGACGCTGGACCTGCCCCATGGCGGATCGCCTGTCGGCCGGCGGCGCCCTTGCGCTGGATCAATGTCCGACCGCCTGCCGGGCCTAGCCTCATCTTCGCCCTCGGCCGGGTCTCGGTCGGCCCCGCCCCGGACGGGATCAAGGAGCCATCCAAGGAGGCACTCATGAGTGACAGGATGATCCGCCAGAACGTCATCGACGAGCTCGAATTCGATCCGAGCATCGACGCCGCCCATATCGGCGTCGCGGTCGAGGACGGCATCGTCACGCTCACCGGGCACGTCGCGAGCTACACCGAGCGCGTGGCCGCCGAGAAGGCCACCCGGAAGGTCCGCGGCGTGCGCGGCGTCGTCGAGGAGATCACGGTGCGCTTTGCCGGCGACGCGCCGCCGCGCGACGAGGACCTGGCCCACCGGGCGGTGCAGATGCTCGACTGGGCGGTGACCGTGCCGAAGAACGCCGTGCAGGTGAAGGTGCAGGACGGCTGGGTGACGCTGACCGGCCAGGTCGAGTGGCAGTACCAGCGGGAGGAGGCGCGCGCCGCGCTCAAGCGGCTGACCGGCGTCGCCGGCATCGTCAACATGATCGACGTGACCCCGCGGGCGGACGCGGCCGACGTGCGCAGGAAGATCGAGGCGGCGCTCAAGCGCAGCGCCGAGGTCGAGGCGGACGCGATCCGGGTGACGGTCGAGGACGCGCAAGTGACGCTCGAGGGCAAGGTGCATGCCTGGCACGAGCTCAGGCTGGCCGAGACCGCGGCCTGGTCCGCCCCCGGCGTCCGGGCCGTCGTCGACCGGCTCACCGTCGCCTGAACCGCGGCGCGGGGCGCGGGCTCGTCTCCATCCCCGTGCGCGGACACGAGGCCCGCCCGGACCGACCGCAGGGCCCGCATGACAGGCGCCGGCATCCCGGGCGCCGTCGCTCCCGCGCCGGAGGTCCGCCGAGCGCCTGCGCCGGGTGGGCCGGCGTGCCGACGATGTCGGGCCGGCCTGATCGTGGCGGGTGCCTTCGGCCCGACGCGCCTGCGCGGGCGGGCCTTCGGGGTCACCTGTGACCTGTCACCTGTGACCTGTCACCCGGGACCTGTCACCCGGGACCTGCCGGCCGGCAGCCCGGTCTGCTGCCTGATGAGCCATCGACCGGAAGGGCGGGAGCGACCTGATGACCGCGAAGCCTCCTCTGCTGATCCCGCATCACGGATGCGTCCTCGTCGCCGACGGCCGGAAGGCCCTCGTGCTGCGCAACGAGGGATACCCGCTCAACCCGAACCTCCAGATCCAGCAGGTGACCGAAGCACCGCCCAACCCGGCGACCCACGAGCAGGGCACCGACCGGCCGACCCGCGTCCGGGTCGACGAGCGCCGCAGCGCCATCGCGCAGACGGACTGGCACGAGCAGGCCGAGCAGCGTTTCGCGGCCGAGATCGCGGAAGGGCTCGCCCGCCTCGCCGGTCCGATCTCGGCTCTGGTCATCGTCGCCGCGCCGCGCACCCTCGCCGTCCTGCGCCTCGCCCTGCCCGAGCGGCTCCGGCGCATCGTCGTGGCGGAGGTCGACCAGGATCTGACGAAGAACACCGTGAGCGAGATCCAGGAACATCTCTGCGCCCGATGACCCGGCGCGACAATCCGATGCGACGATCCAAGGCGGCGACCCGGGGTCGTCGCTTCCGGCGAGCCGTCTCTGCACGCCGTCTCTGCCGGCGGCGACGGAGCCTCGGGACCGGCCTGCCCGCGGTCTCGATCACGTCCGGGCGACGGGACGCGGCGCCTCCAGGTGGCCGTCCCGGGCGACGCCTCCCGCGTCGGGCGCAGGCCCGCAGCGAGCGTTGATCCACCTCAAGGCCGACCGACGGCCTTGCCGGCACGGTCGCCCGCGATCCGCCGAAATGGGCGAAAAGCCGGGAGGCCGAGATGGAAGCGACCACGGGCGCAACGCAGCCGCCGCGCCGCATCGGAGCCGAACGACGCGAGGAGCACGATCTGCCCTTCGTGCCGGGCCCGCTCGGACCGCAGGCCCTGCGCGAGATCGACGCCTATTGGCGTGCCGCCAACTACCTGTCGGTCGGGCAGATCTACCTGATGGACAACCCGCTGCTGCGCCAGCCCCTGGGGCCCCAGCACGTCAAGCCGCGCCTTCTCGGGCATTGGGGCACCACGCCGGGGTTGAACTTCATCTACGCGCACCTGAACCGGGTGATCCGCCAGCGCGACCTCGACATGATGGCGGTCTGGGGACCCGGCCACGGCGCCCCCGGCCTCGTCGCCAATGCCTGGCTCGAAGGGACCTATGGCGAGCTCTACCCGGACGTGTCGCGCGACGCCGACGGGATGGCGCGCCTGTTCCGGCAATTCTCGTTCCCGGGCGGCATTCCGAGCCACGCCTCGCCGGACCTGCCGGGCTCGATCCACGAGGGCGGCGAGCTCGGCTACGCGCTGGCCCACGCCTTCGGCGCCGCCCTCGACAATCCGGGCCTGACCGTCGCCTGCGTGATCGGCGACGGCGAGGCGGAGACGGGACCGCTCGCCGCCTCCTGGCACTCGAACAAGTTCCTGGATCCGCTGCGCGACGGCACGGTGCTGCCGATCCTGCACCTCAACGGCTACAAGATCGCCAATCCGGCCCTCCTCGCCCGCCTGGAGCGGAACGAGCTGGAGAGCCTGCTCGTCGGCTACGGCTACGCCCCCGTCTTCGTCGAGGGTCACGAGCCCGGCCCGATGCACCAGGCGATGGCGGTCGCCCTCGACGCGGCCTTCGACGCCATCGCGGCGATCCGGGACCAGGCGCGGCGTGGGGCGACCGGGCGCCCGCGCTGGCCGATGATCGTGCTGCGCAGCCCGAAGGGCTGGACCGGGCCGAGGACGGTCGACGGCAAGCCGGTCGAGGGGACGTGGCGGTCGCATCAGGTCCCGGTCGCGTCCGTGCGCGAGAACCCGGAGCACCTCGCGATCCTGGAGCGCTGGATGCGCTCCTACCACCCGGAGGAGCTGTTCACGGCCGACGGCGCGCCCGCGTCGGATCTCGCGGCCCTGGCGCCGACGGGGCCGCGGCGCCTCTCGGCGAACCCTCACGCCAACGGGCACGGGTCGAGGCCCCTGCGCCTGCCGGAGCTGGCGCCCCTCGCGGTCGAGGTGCCGGCACCGGGCCGCGTCACCGCGGAGGCGACAAGAGAACTCGGCCGCTACCTGCGCGAGACCCTGGTCCTGAACCGGGAGGCCCGCAACTTCCGCATCATGGGGCCCGACGAGACCGCCTCGAACCGCCTCGACGCGGTGTTCGACGTCACGATCCGCGCCTGGCAGGGCCCGATCCTGCCGGGCGACGATCATCTCGGCCGGGACGGTCGCGTGATGGAGGTCTTGAGCGAGCATCTCTGCGAGGGCTGGCTCGAGGGCTACGTGCTGACCGGCCGCCACGGCCTGTTCGCGACCTACGAGGCCTTCGTGCACGTGGTCGACTCGATGGTGAACCAGCACGCCAAGTGGCTCAAGGGGTCCCGCGCCCTGCCCTGGCGCCGGCCGGTGCCCTCGCTCAACATCCTCTTGTCGTCCCACGTCTGGCGCCAGGACCATAACGGCTTCAGCCACCAGGATCCGGGCTTCATCGACTTCCTCGCCAACAAGCGTGGCGACACGGCCCGCATCTACCTGCCGCCGGACGCCAACACCCTGCTCTGCGTCATGGACCACTGCCTGCGCACCCACGACCGCATCAACGTGGTGGTGGCCGGCAAGCAGATGGCTCCGCAATGGCTCGATCTCGACGCGGCGGCGGCGCATTGCGCGGCGGGCGCCGGGATCTGGGGGTGGGCCTCGAACGAAGGCGAGGTCGAGCCCGACGTGGTGATGGCCTGCGCCGGCGACGTGCCGACCCTGGAGACCCTGGCGGCAGTCGAGTGGCTGCGCCGGCACGTGCCGGACCTGCGCCTGCGCGTCGTCAACGTCGTCGACCTGATGACGCTGGCCTCGCCCGAGATGCATCCGCACGGGCTCGACGACGCCACCTTCGACAGCCTGTTCACCCGCGACCGGCCGGTGGTCTTCGCCTATCACGGCTATCCGTGGCTCATCCACCGGCTGACCTACCGGCGCCGGAACCACGACAGCTTCCATGTGCACGGCTTCGTCGAGGAAGGTACCACGACGACGCCGTTCGACATGTGCGTGCTGAACCGGCTCGACCGCTACCACCTCGCGCAAGCGGCCCTGCGCACCGTCCCGCGACGCCTCGGGACCCGGGGCGACCACGCCGAGCAGGCGCTGCGGGACGCGCTCGCCGCCCACCATGCCCATGTCTGCCGGACCGGCGAGGACCTGCCGGAGATCCGGAACTGGGCCTGGCCGGAGCGGCACGACCCGGCGCAGCCGGATCCGCGCCGGGTCGAGGGCGACATCATGCAGGGCGATGGCGGGATCGGTGGGCAGGACAGGGGGGCGGGGGATCCGGGCCGCTCCGGCCCGGCCGAGACGGTGGACGGCTGGACCATCATGCCCGAGGAGCGACGCTGAGACGCCGTCCCCCGGCATCGATCCGCGATGCCGGGGAGCCCCTGGCCGGACGAAGCATCATTCGCCGACGTGGTCACCGGTTCGGCGACGCAAATAATCCAAAAACAAAAAGATAAGCTGAGTTGCCAATACAAGCAGAGTCACCCTGTGCAGCTCTGCTTAGAGCCCGTTCGATCGACCTCCGACGTCGTCACGCCCTCCTCGACAGTCCGGGGCCGCTCAGCGGAGCCGGACTGTCGAGGAGGGCGTCGAGACCGTCGAGTCGGTCGAACAGGCTCTCGGGGCATTTCGAGGCCGGGCCGACCACGGCCCTGCCCCCATGGTCGAGGGTTCCGCGGCGCGGAAGCCGGACGGTCACGGCTCCCGGTCCGGGGTCACCTCGCTTACATACGCGACCATGAAGGTCTGGAAGTCCCCGCTGCCGGCGTCGCGGATCGAGACGTACTCGCCCACCACGAAGGCGTGCGTTCCGAGGCGGTAGCCGGGCTCGTCGTCGTCCGTGGTGCGGTCGTCGTAGTCGATGAGCCAGGTCGCCCCGCCCTCCCCGCCGGCCCGGTGGACGAGGCGTCCGTGGCGGTCCGGCTCGCCGGTCCAGAAGCGGCGCACGCGGCAATGGTCGCGGGCCTCGCGCCAGAGCGCGGCGTCGAGGCGGCCGCCCGGCCCGAGCGGCGCGACGAGGTCGTAGCCGCGGCCGGCGCTGCCGTCGGGATGCTCGGGGCAGCGCGCCAGCGTCAGGGTCACGCGGTGCAGCTCGGCCGATGGGCCCGGGCCGGGAGCGGCGGCGCCGCGGCCATGCGCGCGCCGACCGGGCGCCTGCGTTCCGCGTGGTGTTCCATGGGCGATGTCATGAGCCATGGTCGTCTCCTCAGGTCTCTCTCCTCAGGTCATGGCGACGGTGTGGTCCTCGACGGCGCGCACGCCCGGGACCGACCAGGCCGCACGCTCGGCGGCCTCCCGCTCGGCGAGCGACGAGACGGCGCCTTCCAGGGTGACCCGGTCTCCCTCGACCCGGATCGTGATCGCATCCGCATCGAGCAGGGCGTGGCGCCGGAAGGCCTCCAGGATCTTGCTCCGGACCGCGCTGGGCCGGACCTCCGGCCGGACCTCGATCAGGTTCGACACCCCGACGACGCCGGACAGCTTGCGCACGGCCGCCTCCGCCCCCGCCACCTGGTACTGCCAGGGCACGGCACCGGTCAGCGTGATCCAGCCCTTGGCGACGCGGACCTGGATGGCGTCCTTCGGCAGGTGCACCGACCAGTCGATGATCGCCAGCGCCCGCGCGGCGATCTGGTCGTCCATCACCTTCTTGGCCTGGGGGAAGCGGACCTCGATCTCCTGGGCGATGGCGCGCACGCCCTTCACGCGGCGCACCGCGCGCTCGGCCGCGACCTGCTCGGCGTAGCTGCCGACATGGCCGGTCAGGGTGACGACGCCCTCCGCGACGGCGACGCCGATCTCGGCCGCGTCGAGGCTGGGATCGAAGTCGAGTTCGTCGAGGACGTCGCGGCGCAGATCCTTGTCGGTCATGGCATGGTCCCCTTCGGCATGGCCCCCTTCGGCATGGCTCCCTCGGCATCGCTCCCGGTGACGCAAGCTGCGTTCGTCGAGATCGTCCCGCGTTCGTCGAATTCTCGGGCGGGCTCCAGGGACGAGCCTTGATCCAGCGCAAGGCCGCCGCGGCTCTCCGCCCTGGCGAGCCCGGCGCAGCGCTGCATCTCCCGGCACAGCACGGAGACCGGCTCGTCGGCACCTGCCGCCGCGAGTTCCACGGCGAGGCGCGCCAGGAGCGCTTCGTCGTCGAGGAGCACGGTCTGCGCGACGAAGGTGTCGGTGAAGCGCGAGGCCGCGTCGGGGCCGAGCTCCATCCGCGCGCAGGCCCAGCGCGCCAGAAGCCGGTTGCGACGCGTGCGTTCCTGAAAGCGCTTGTCCTCCTCGTGCACGAATTGGCGCTCGAAGGCCTCCTCGCGCGCGTCGAACGTCGTCATGGCGACCTCCCCTCATGACCTTTCCGGGTGCCCGGCGGGCGCTCAATCCTCGACGAGCCGGTGCATCCGGCTGCGGCGCAGGCTGACCTGCCGCCCGCCGGTGCGCAGGAGCGCACCCTCGCCTTCGAGCTGGGAGATCGTGCGCGAGACGGTCTCGATGGTCAGCCCGAGATAATCGGCGATGTCGCGGCGGGTCATCGGCACGTCGAACGTGCCGGTGCCGCCCAGGCGCAGATCGACGTCGAGCAGGAAGGCGGCGACGCGTTCGAGCGCCGAGCGCCGCCCGAGCAGCAGCATGTGGTCCTGGGCGTGGCGCAGGGAGCGGGTCGCCAGGCTCCAGAGCTGGCAGGCGACCTCCGCCCGGTGGGTGGCGATCCGCTCGATCTGCCGCCGCTTGAAGATCAGGACCCGGGTCCCGGACAGGGCCTCGGCGCTGTGCCGGTGGGTCTCGCCCTGCTCTAAGCCGAACAGGTCGCCGGGCAGGTGGAAGCCGGTGATCTGGCGCCGGCCGTCGCTCAGCACCTTGTGGGTGCGGACAGCGCCCTGCACCACCCGGTAGACGCTCTCGGCCTCCTCGCCTTCCCCGAAGATCTCCTCCTCGCGGCCGTACGTCGAGGGCGTGCCGATGAGTTCGGGGCACCCGGCGAAGAGGGCGCCGCCGCCGCCGGCTATCACTGGCGTGCGGGGGCTCACGATCGGGCTTGGAACAGCAGGCCGGACCATCTCTCGCGACATTGGTGCGTTCCTCATCCCGTTGGACGAGGGTGAGAGTGTCCGGAATATTGTCCTCCCGGAATTCCGGTCGACCGCTTAAGCGGACCTGCTTAAGGGCAACTACGTAGGCGCGGCCTTCATGGCGGAGCGGGTGACGGTGGAGCGGGCCGCAGAGTGCCGCGGCGCGAGCCCGGAAACCCCGGCGCACCGACCGCTCACGTCGTCACGCCATCATCCGTGACGACAGCGCACGGATCGATGCCGTGGCCGGGCCCGTCACAGAGCCATATCGCCCTGCGATGCGCGCAGTGCCGCCTCGGCACCTTCATCACGGCAGGAATCACGCGGTTGGCTAGTCATGTTTGTCGGCAATGTAAGTATGATTTATTTCATATAAATTGCTTGAACGTGATGAAAATCGGGATCGCAATCCAAAAATCTAAGAAATATTAGATCATAGGGTGAAAATATAAATATTATGATCATTTGCAATATTGATAATGATTTACAGCTATAATTTTTTCAAGTGTGCTATTATAGATGAAAACTCAAACTCCGAGCGCATTGCCGGCAATCAATGCGGCGAGTTGGTGTGGGGCAGGCGCATGGTTTGCGCGATAGACAGGACCTGCGCGGCACAGGTAGTTGTCGTTGAACTGCGCGAGCCTCTGCAGGGCGGCGAAATCCGGGATCGTAAGCAGCTGGCGCTTCAACGTGATCAGGCCCGCCGCGCGCAACTCCTGCAAGATACGGTTCACGTGAACGGTCGACAGGCCGACCGTCTCGCCCAAATCTTCCTGCGTGATCGGCAGAGTGCAGCTGTCATCGTCGGCCAGTCCGACAGCACGCATGCGGATGATGATTTCACAGAACAAGTGAGCGATGCGCTCGCGGGCCGTGCGCAGGCCGGCATTCGCCGTCCATTCACGCTGGATGGCGGAGGTGGCGAGCATGTCGAACCAGAATGCACGCGCGATGCCAGGTGATCGTTCCATCGCTGACACGATGTCTCGCCCATTGATCTGGGCCGACCGGCCGATGGTCAGGGCTCTCACAGAATAATTAACGGCATTCGGAAAATTAAGGGGCGTGCTGCACACATCACCGGGAATCAGGTACGCGATGATCTGCCGGCGCCCATCGTCGAGTTGCTTGTAGCAGCAGGCCCATCCCTCCAGGATCACTCTCACATGCCGCAGGGCAACGCCCTCTTCGATCAAGTCCTGATTGGGGCTGAAGCAGACGGCATCGCGAACGAGCTGCTGCAGCATCTGCCTGTCGTCCGTCGAGAAACTTGCGCAAGGGTCAAGCTTGCGGATGAGGTGATGTGGCATGCTCGGCCTCAACGTCGCACCCCGAAGGATGTATGTCTCAATGTATCCCGACGTTGATCTGGATCAACATCTGCATCCCGGCCTATCTCGATCAGCTGATCACGCTCACACCGGCTAGGCCACCGTGGGATAGTAGACGATCTGCGGGCCAATACGCTGGAGATGGGACGGCGGGAAAATGCGCAACCTTCCGCGGCGAGATCGCGCGGGCGTGAGCGAGGCGGATGGGCGTGCGATCGAACCCGGCCGTCGCTTCGATGCGCATGCCGAAGCGACCGGTTTGCGCTGGATCAAGGCGCCCGGGGCGGCGCCCGTCAGGCTCGGCCTCCAGCCGGAACGGGGAAGGCGAGTCGTATCCTCCCGAGGCTCGCTCTGGGCCGCTCCGCGAAGAGCCGCCGCGCCCGCAAAGACCCGCGGTGGGCTGCCCGACCAGGGCCAGGCACGTCGCCGAGCGAGGTGTGTCGCGCGCCCCTGCCGTCACGGCGATCCACGGGGATCCGATGCGAGGCGGCCGGCCGCGAGAAGGCCGGCGACGGTCTCGAAGGCGAGCGGCTTGTCGATGAGGGGAATCCCGGCATCGCGCGCCCGGGTCCGGATGTGCGGGTTGGGATGGCCGGTGATCAGGATGACGGGAACGCCGGCATCGAGGTCCTGCAGGCGTCGGCAGACCTCGAGCCCGTCCATGCCCGGCATGACGTGATCGAGCAGCACGCAGAGCGGGCACGGCCCGGGAAAGGCCAACAGAAGCTCGGACCCGCTGGCGAAGGTCTCGACGCTGTGCCCTTCGCTCTCGAACAGGAAGCGGGTCGAGTGCAGGACCGCCGGATCGTCGTCCACGACGTAGATGGGGGAAGCGCTCACCATGGGGCCGGCCGTGAGGATCGAGGCTCGGGGACGGGACCCCGACCTTCGGGTACCCGGGAGCTGCCCGCCTTGACCTGCCTCAAGAACGTCAGGCGAGGCCGGCCAGCACCGCCCGGCGCACCAGGTCCTGGAGGGTGGGCGCCTGGGTCTTGGCCATCAGCTTCGCCCGGTAGATCTCCACGGTGCGCGGGCTGATGTCGAGGGCGCGACCGATCTCCTTGCTGGTGGCCCCGGCGACCAGACGGTCCAGGACCTGACGCTCGCGCTCGCTGAGCGTCCCGACCCGCTGCAGGAAGTCCTGAACGGTCGGATTGGCCGCCTTGGCCGTTCGGCCAGGCGACAACGCGGTGCGCAAGGCCCCCAGGAGCACCTCGTCGTCGAACGGCTTCTCGATGAAGTCGCAGGCGCCCCGTTTCATCGCCTCCACGGCGAGCGGAATGTCGCCGTGGCCGGTCATCACGATGATGGGCAGCGCGTGTCCGGCCTCGCGCAGGCGTCGGATGAGGTCGAGCCCGTCGATGCCGGGCATGCGGATGTCGGTCAGGACGCAGCCCGAGGCCAGCGTCGCGGCGCTCGCGAGCAAGTCGGTCCCAGTCTCGTAGAGGCGCACGCCGAAGCCGGAGGTCTCGAGCAGGAAGGCGAGCGAATCCCGCATGGCGGGATCGTCGTCCACCACGTGCACCAGCTCAGCCGCCATGGCCCGGCTCCTCGTCCTTCGCCGCCGGCAGGGTCAGCCGGAAGGTGGCGCCGCCGGCCTCGTTGCGCTCGACCTCCAGCCGCCCGCCATGCGCCTCGCTGATGGTACGGCAGATCGAGAGCCCGACGCCCATGCCGCCCGGCTTGGTGCTGACGAAGGGCTGGAAGAGGCGCCCGGCCACCTCGTCGGCGATCCCGGGTCCCGTATCCGAGACGGCGATCTCGACCCGGTCGGGGGCGAGGAGCCGCGCGTCGATGCCGAGCCTTCGGCGAGGGCTCCGTGCCATGGCCTCGCGCGCGTTGCGGATCAGGTTGACGAGGACCTGCTGGATCTGGACCCGGTCGGCGAGGACTGAGCCGACCCGGCGGTCGAGCGCGAGGTGGAGGGCGATGCCCTGCTCGCGGGCGCCGACCATGGCCAGGGCGCAGGCATCCTCGATCAGCCGCGCGACCGGCTCGACGCGCCGCTCGGTCTCGCCCCTGGCGACGAAGTCGCGCAGCCGGCGGATGATCTGGCCGGCCCGCAGCGCCTGCTCGGCGACCTTGTCGAGGACGTCCACCGCCGTGGCGACGGTGCCGGGATCGGGATCGGGATGGGCGAGGAGGCGGCGGCACCCTTTGGTGTAGTTGGCGATGGCGCCGAGCGGCTGGTTGAGCTCGTGGGCCAGCGTGGAGGCCATCTCGCCCATCGCGCTCAGGCGTGACACGTGGACCAGCTCGGACTGGAGTTCCTGCAGGCGGGCCTGGATCTGCTGGTGCTCGGTGAGGTCGTTGATGAAGCCGGTGAAGAAGACCTGCCTGCCCGAGCGCATCTCCCCGACGGCGAGCTCCATCAGGAAAGTCGAGCGGTCGCGCCTGCAGCCCGTCACTACCCGGCTGGTGCCGATGATGCGGCGCTCGCCCGTGCGGCGGTAGCGGGCGAGGTAGCCGTCATGCTCGGTCCGCCTCGGCTCCGGCATCAGGATCCGGACGTTCTGCCCGATCACCTCTTCGGCGGCGTAGCCGAACAGGCGCTCGGCCGCCGCGCTGAACCAATGGATCAGGCCGCCCTCGTCGATGACCACCATGGCATCCGGCACGGTGTCGAGGATGGAGCGCAGATGCGCCTCACGCGCGCGCAGGTCCGCCTCGACCCGCTTCTGCTCGTCGATGCTCACGACGATGCCGCGATGCCGGCAAGCCCGGCCGTCCGCGCCGAGCAGGACGCGCCCGCGCGAGCGCAGCCAGCACGTCTCGCCGTCGGGCCGCACGACGCGATAGTCGATCTCGTAGGCGCCGCCCTCCCGCAGCGTGCGCTCGATCGCCTCCGCCCGGGCGCGGCGGTCGTCGGGATGCACCAGGGATTGCGTCGCGGCAAAGGACGTCAGCCGCTCGGACGGAACGCCGAAGAGGCGCGCGCATGCCGAGGACACGGTGATCCGGTTCGTCGGCAGGTCCAACGACCAGATGCACACTCCGACCTCATCCAGTGTGTGGCGGAGCTCATCGGTGCTGAGACGGTCGGTGCCGCCTGGATCCGCAGGCGTTGTGGTCACCGGGTCGATCATCGCTCAGTCCGGAGGCAGGGCTTCGCGCCCGTTCAAGGGGGCATTATTGCTTCGCAGGGCCCGCCTGTTTGTGTCATTTGATAGCAGTGTATCCTCCCAGTTACGCTCACCTCTCCTGTCGCCGATTCATGAGCAGGCAGCCTCTTCGTCGAAGCTGTCCGGGTCTCGCGCAGCCTTTAATACTGAAGTGGAGTATATTTGTCGGCTCGGCCGACCTGTCGAGAGCGAGGATGGCGGACCAGCGGCAGCGTGATCTTCTGATCATGACAGGGACTGGATCTGTCGCGATGACCTTGAGGAGGCCGACATCCATCGCCGCTCAGGCGCGGCGCATGCATGATGGGCGCCCCATGAGCACGTCAAATGGAAAGCACAGGATCGTCCGAGCCTCGCCGCAGGACCTGCCCTTGGAGCAACGGACAGGCACGTTCCAGTCGATCTGCCGCGAGCCGCACGCCCGACGCCTGGTTCTGCGAGACGAAGCGAAGCATCGCCGGCTCTCGACGTGACGCCCCCGGGTCTCTCGTCGGCGTCGCCCGCGCGCTTGAACGGACCAGATCGCTCCGGCCACCAGGGCGACACACGTCCTGACCGTGCCCAGGTCTGCGCAACAACACTTATTGTGACGTTGATTTCAATCGCCGACCATCGCGCCCCGAGCGTGATTCACAGGCGTCGAATTATGTCATTTGATATTTCTCGCGCGTTCGTTCACTGAGGCAATGATTTCAAGCTAGGAATCGCAGGATCGTAATACCCCATGACGACCACTAACACTTCCAGCGACGATCTGATTAGCCTGGCAGCCAGCATCGTATCGGCCTATGTGACGAGGAATAGCCTTCCCATCGCGGATCTGCCGGCCTTGATCACGGCGACGCATGCGGCGCTCGGCAGGCTCGGCGCACCGGCGGAACCGGAGCCCGTTCGCTTGCAGCCCCCGGTGCCAATCAAGAAGACGGTGGCGTACGATTACATCATCAGCCTGGAGGACGGCCAGAAGTACAAGGCGTTGAAGCGCCACCTCAACGGCCGCGGCCTCACCGCCGACGAGTACAGGCGCAAGTGGGGATTGCCGCCCGATTATCCGATGGTCTGCGAGGCTTACGCCAGGACCCGATCCGAGCTGGCCAAGAGCATCGGCCTCGGGCAGTCGGCACGGGCAGGAGCGCGATCGCGATGACCCTCGCGGTCCGGACCGTCACGGCCCGCCCCGTCGGTACGGGCCGCTGACCGGTTCGGCTAGGTTCGAGGCCCGGCCGCTCCGGCGCTGGCCTCGACGAGCCACCACGCGCCGAGGACGCGACGATGCCGCCTGACGCCCCCTCAACGCCGGACGACGACCGTCCGCCCGTCCTCGCCCATGAGAGGTTCCTCGCGCGGCGGGAGGCCGTTGCCCGCCTCTCGTCGCTGACGGACAGGTTCCGGTTCATCTACGACCACAACCTCTGGGGATCGGAGACGTCGGCCTCGGGCCTCGGCTCGGAGGCGGGCGCCACCCGCGCGGTCCGCGACGGGCTGCCCGGCCTCCTCGGCGGATTGGGCGTCGCCACCCTACTCGACGCGCCCTGCGGCGATGCCGGCTGGATGGCGAGCATCGATCTCGGCGGCATCCGCTACGTCGGGGCCGACATCGTGGCCGATCTGATCGTCCGGAACAGGATTCATCATCCGCCCCGGTTCGCATTTCACGTCGCCGACATCACGCAGGACGCGCTTCCGAGGGCCGATGCCATCCTGTGCCGCGACTGCCTCGTCCATCTCAGCTTCGCGAATATCGACAGGGCGCTGGCGAATTTCAGGCGGTCGGGCGCGCGTTGGCTCGTCACGACGACGTTCACGCAGTGGCAGCACAACCGCGACTGCGAGGATGGCGATTGGCGCGCCCTCAATTTCGAGCGTGAGCCCTTCGCCTGGGGGCCACCGGCACGGCTCTTGAACGAGCGCTGCGACGAAGGCGGCGGCGGGTGGCGCGACAAGAGCCTGGCCGTGTGGGACCTCGGCACGACCCTCCGGCCGCGAGAGGCGCCGCGACGTCGGTGACGCGAAGCGGCAGCCATGCCGAACCCGTCCACGCTTCGCCGCCAGTCGGGCTTGATCTCGATCAAGGCCTGCGATCCCAGGCCGGTCGTAAACCGGAGCGACGGATCTCGCGGCCGCACGATCGTCCTCGAAGGCGCGCGAGCCGGCCCTCGGCCCCGCGACCGCGTCCATGCCCGACAGGCGGGGAGCGGACATCCGCCCGGAGGCTTCGTCGATGAATACGGAGCTGATCATGACGATCAGGGGACCTCTCGTCGCCGCGTCCCTGCTCTCGGTCGCGGTGTTGCGACCGCCGGCAGCTCTCGCCCTGCCCGGTCCGGCGGCCGCCCTGCCTCCGGCGATGCGAGAGGCCGGTGTCGTCGTCGTTCGCGGCTTCGGCTGGGGCGGGCGCCACTGGGCTCACCGTGCACGCAAGACTCACTCGTCGGAACCTGCGCGGCGGACGGACAAGCGATAGGCGACCCGATGGGGCTCGTCGCGCGTGGTCGCGGCGCCGGTGAGAGACGGCGCGAGCAGGATCAATGGAGACCCTGCCCTCCCGCCATGCTCCGCGCCCCCGGCATCAGGGTCGGATGCGCGACGGCGACGATGCCGTTGTCGTGGAACGCCCGCTGCACGGCGGCCAGCACGGCCCTCCGGATCCCGAACTGGCGCCCGGCCCGCGCCTTGAACTTGCCCCGGATGACGAGCGTCCCGTCCTCGACCGCCGCGATGCCCTGACTCTTGAACGGCTCCAGCAGATCCGGGCGCAGTTCCGGATCGGCCTCGAGATCCTTCCCGATCTGCTTGAACAGCCTGCGCACCGTCTCGACGTCGGTGTCGAAGGCGACCCGGAAGGCCAGCTTCTCGATGACCCAGTCGCGGCTGTAGTTCTGCACCTTGCCGATCTGGCCATAGGGGATCGTGGCGAGCGCACCCCGGGGGTGGCGCAGCGAGACCGAGCGGATCGAGATCTTCTCCACGCTGCCCTTGGCACCGGCGGTCTCGATGTATTCGCCGAGGCGGAAGGCGTCGTCGGCGAGGAAGAACAGGCCCGACACGACGTCCTTGACCAGGGATTGCGAGCCGAAGCCGAGGGCGAGGCCGAACACCGACAGCCCGGTGACCAGGGGCCAGACGTTGATCCCGAGGGCCAGGAGGACCGACAGGACCGCGAGTGCGGCGAGCCCGGCCTTCGCGGCCCCGGCCAGGAGGGGAAGGATCGTGCCGAGGCGCGTCCGCGGCGCCTCCTCGGCCTCGTCCCCGCCGGAGTCCCGCGCGCCCCGCTCCTCGGCGAGGACCCGGCCGGTCGCGACGCCGATCCCATTCCACAGATAGGCGGTGGCGAGCGCGACGGCGGCGATCTCCGCCATGGTCCGGGCCAGCGTATCGAGCCGGATGCCGAGCCCGAGGGCGGCGGGCGCCCCCCACAGGGCGGCGAGCGCCGCACCGATCACCGCGGCGAGGGCCATCCGGGCCGTGCGGCGGGCCGCGACGGCGGCTGCCGAGACCGTCTCGACCCGGAATCCGCGTTCGGCCCAGGCGGCGATCCGCCGGTCGAGATGCGGCCAGATCAGCACCAGGACCAGCGTGACCAGGATCGCGAGCGGCGGGAGGGGCCGCCCGAGCGTCGTCGCCACCTGCGACGCCAGGATTGTCACGGCGACGACGGCGACGGCGATCGCCGGCCAGCATCGGGCGAGGACGCGCCGCCCGCCGCTCCGCGGACGCGGCCCGGCGAGCGCGGCGGCCAGCGGCCGGCCGGCGCGCGCATAGGCGCCCGCGATCAGGCCGGCGGTCGGCACCGCGACGAGCGCGGTCCCCACGAGGTCGCGCAACCCGCTCCCCGCCTCCCAGAGCGCGAGCGTCCTCAGGAGCGCGATGCCGGCGAACGCCCAGGCCACCGCCGTCGACAGACCTCGCGCGAGCGGAACGAGACGCTTGCAGCGCGGGGCCGCGGACTTTTCGACGATCGCAGCCCGGATCAGGGACGCGGCGAGCCCGGCGAGCGGGACGACGAGGGCCCAGGTGCGGAGAGTGCGACGGGCGGCCTCCGCCTCGCCGGAGACGACAGCCGCGACGGCGAGGCCGGCTCCCAGCGCGGCGGCGGCGGGGAGACCGCAGCGTGCGATCCAGCTTCCCCTCCCGCCCGCGCGGCCGAGGGCGTAGGCGGTCCCCCGGTCCGCTGCGAGTCCCGCGGCCACCACGGCCGCGATCGCGGCCAGGAGCTGCATCGGCGACCAGCCGGCGGCGGCGAGGGTGGACCGGACGAGATCGAGGTCGCCGCCGGCCGCGGCGATCCGGTCGAGCCGTGTCAGCAGCCCGTCCGAGACCGCCGTCACCGCGCGGTCCACCGGCTCGACCACCGCCTCGGACCAGTCGGGATGCGCGGAGGCGGCGCGGCCCTCCGCATTCATGAGGATCAGGAGCAGAGGAGCCGAGACCGGGAGGCCCATCGGGCGGGCGCAGGTCGGGCGCGAGCGGCGTCGATCGAACACGGCAGGGATGTCCCGTCTCGTGAAGCCTCTCGGCCCTCCGAGAAGCAGGATCGTACCGCGTCCGGCCGAGACGTCTTTTTGATCCACATCAACGCCCCTTCGTCAATATCGAGCGCAAAATCACGAACTTTCCAAGCTTTCGATCCTCTTCGGGATCTGAAATGACGATGGAGGCGACAGATGAGCGGTTCGGCAATCTTCGATCGCCCGCCTCTCGGCGCTGGGCGTGACCGCGGCTGGTTCATCGCCATCGGCTGCGCGTTGCTGCTCCTCGGTGCCGCGGGCCTGTTCATGGTCACGACCCTCACGGTCGCCAGCACGCTGTGGTTCGGCATCCTGTTGATCGTCGCCGGCATCGTCGAGATCATCGAAGCTCTCGCGCGATCCGACGATGTCGAGGCCCTCGGCTCCCGCATCGGGCGGTTCCTGGCCGGCCTGATCTATCTCATCGGCGGGCTCGCCGCGGTCTTCCGGCCCCTCGAGGCCTCGCTCGCCCTCACGCTGGTCCTCGGGGCGACCCTGATCGCCTCGGGCGTGGCGCGCGCGGTCTGGGCCTTCGCCCACGAGGTGCGGACGTCCCGCGCCGCCGTGATCCTCTTCGCCGTGCTCTCGGTGCTGCTGGGCGCCGCCATCATCGCGAAGTGGCCGTATTCCGGCCTCTGGGCGATCGGGCTGTTCGTCTCCTGCGATCTCCTGGGCACCGGCCTGTCCTGGCTCGGCGTCGGTCTGTTCGGCGAGGCGCAGGTCTCGGCGCAGGCCTCGCGGGCCGGCGTGCGATGAGACGCCGTCGCTGAGGTGGCCTCCACGGTGCGGAGGTGCGAGGCCGCCCGGCTTCTCTGGCGAAAGATGCCGGCGGACACCCAGGCTCCGACCAGCGGGGCCGGTGAAGTGGGTGGATCAGGGAGTGAAGGCCATGGACCCGATGACTTGCGAATCCCCGTCGCGTCGTGCCGTCCTCGCGGGCTTCTCGTCCGCCGCCCTGGCAGCTGCCGGCCTGGTCCTCGCGACGGAACTCGCGACGAGACCGGCAGCCGCCGCCGTCCCGACCGTCGGGCCGGTCGGCGGGCCGAACGACGATCCGCTCGTCCAGAGGGCCCAAGCCGTCGTCGTGGTCCCGCGGCGGCGCCGCCGCCGCGTGTGCTGGTGGCGGAGAGGCCGCCGGGTCTGCACCTGGCGCTGAATCACTTGGCGCCGAGTCACTTGGCGCTGCGGTTCCTGGCGCCGGGTCACTTGGTGCTGTCACGTCACGCACGGTCGCTTGGCGGTGACGGACTCGGCGCCGAAGCGGCTCGGCGCCGGGCGATCCGGGCCTCTGAACCCGCCTGTCACGGAGTTGGCCGATGTCGACGAGACGCGCGTTCATCAAGGCGCTTCCGGGCGCAGGGGCCGCCTTCTCCCTCGCCGGCAGCGTCGTCTGGGGAGAGAGCGCCACCTGGGCACGGGACGAACGGACCTCTCCGGCCTTCACCGATCACGTCCACCCGCAGGGCAAGCCAGCCTCCGCGTTCACCCGGGACGTGCTGCGCCGGGCGGGAGCCACCCTCCCCTTCGCGGATGACCGGGACTTCGCGGAGCAGCGCAAGGGGCTGATCGCCCCGATGACCGCCATGACCATCCCGGCCGATGCCGGTCATCTGGCCTGGGACATGGAGCAGTTCCGGTTCCTCGACGAGCAGGACGCGTTCGACAGCATCCATCCGTCCTTGGTGCGCATCTCGCGGCTCAACAACAATTACGGGCTCTACGAGGTGATTCCCGGCATCTACCAGGTGCGCGGCTTCGATCTCTCCGATCTCACCTTCGTGCGGGGCCGGACCGGATGGATCGTGTTCGATCCGCTCGTCAGCCAGGAGACCGCCCGCGCCGCCTGGGCGCTGTTCCAGGAGCATGTCGGCGAGGGCCGGCCGGTCTCGGCGGTGATCTACTCGCACACCCACGGCGACCATTGGGGCGGCGTGCGCGGCCTCGTCGCGGAGGAGGACGTGCGGTCCGGCCGCGTGCCGGTGATCGCGCCCGCCGGCTTCCTGGCCCACACCGTGGCCGAGAACGTCTATGCCGGCAACGCCATGAACCGGCGCCTGTTCTACCAGTACGGGCTGCTCCTGCCGTCGGGCCCGCACGGCTATGTCGGGCAGGGGCTGGGCCAGCGCGTCTCGGCCGGGGCGAGCGGGCTGATCGCCCCGACGCGCCACGTCGCGCAAGCCATCGAGGAATTCGAGGTCGACGGCGTCCGGATGATCTTCCAGAACACGCCGGACACCGAAGCGCCCCGCGAGATGAACACCTACCTGCCGGACGCGAAAGCGCTCTGGATGGCGGAGAACGTCGTCGCGTCGCTGCACAACATCTACACGCTGCGGGGCGCGCCGGTGCGCGACCCGCTCAACTGGTCGAAATACATCAACGAGGCGCTCTACCGTTTCGGCCGCGAGGCCGAGGTGATGTTCGCCTCCCATCACTGGCCGCGCTGGGGCAACGCGCGGGTCCAGGAGGTGCTGCGGGCGCAGCGCGACCTCTACGCCCACATGAACAACCAGGTGCTCCACCTCGCGAACCAGGGCGTGACGATCAACGAGATCCACACCGTCTACGAATTGCCGAAGAGCCTGCAGCAGACCTGGCATTGCCGCGGCTATCACGGCTCGCCGGAGCACAACAGCCGCGGCGTCATCCAGCGCTATCTCGGCTTCTGGGACTGCAACCCGGCGACGCTCATCCCGCTGCCGGCCTCCGAGAGCGCCCCCCTCTACGTCGAGATGATGGGCGGATCGCAGGCGATCCTCGCCCGGGGCCGGCGCCTGCACGACGAGGGAAAGTACCGGCTGGCCCAGGAGATCGTGAACACGCTGGTCCAGGCCGAGCCGCAGAACCGGGAAGCCAAGGCGCTGCTCGCCGACATCTTCGAGCAGATCGGCTACCAGCAGGAGAATCCCGGCCTGCGCAACAGCTTCCTCTCCGGGGCCTACGAGCTGCGCTCCGGCATCCCCGAGGGCGAGACGGCGCGGTCGAGCAGCCCCGACGTCGTGCGGGCGATGACGACCGAGCTGTTCCTGAACTTCCTCGGCATCCGCATGGACAGCCGCAGGGCGGAGGGCCTGCGCTTCACCATCAACCTCGTCACGCCGGATAACGGCGAGCGGTTCGTGATCGAGATGGAGAATGCGACGCTGACCAACATCGCGGGATTCCAGGCCGAGACGCCCGACCTGACCCTGACCATCGCCCGGGCGGATCTCGAGCAGACGATGACCGGCGCCAGGACCCTGGAGGCGCAGATCGCCGACGGGACCGCGACGGTCCAGGGCGATGTCGGGATCCTGGCGCAGCTCGCCACCACGATGGTCGCGTTCGATCCGCGCTTCGAGATCATGCCGGGCACCGGATCGGCGGCGACCCGCGACCGGGGGCGGGCCCTGCGGCAGGCTGATGCGTACCGGGCCGAGCCCCGCGCCATGATCGCCGAGTGACGATCATCAAATGACGATGGCCGAGTCGCGATCAAGGAATCGCCGGAGGCCGCGTGCGGATCGGGCATCGGGGCTTGAGCTGGATCAAGGCCAGCTCCTCCCCCCGGGGCACATCATGGCGTCAAGACCGGTCCGGAGACGATCCATGTCGATGCACGCTCCCGCCCCGCTCGCCGCCCTGCGCGACGTCCTCATCGGCACCATCGTGGAGGACGAACACGATCCGGTCTCCCCGGCGATCGGGTACGGGCTGTCGCTGGCGGAGGCCGCCGGCGCCCATGTGACGATCCTGTCGTCCTCGTGGTGCCTGATCGGCAGCGATGCCTGGCTTCAGGGCACGACCGATCCGGGCATCGGGATCGTCGACCGCCGGCTCGACGCCCTGGCCCGCGCCTTCGCCGGGAACGCGGCCGGCGCGGCGGCGCAGGCCGGCCTGGTCTGCACCTGGGAGGCGCCCCGCCTGCCCTATCCCGAGGTGGTGCACCGGCTGGCCGCCGAGGCCCGCCTGCACGACCTGACGATCCTCGACCTCGACTCGCGCAGCGAGATCCTCTCGCGCGAGACGATCGAGGCGGCGCTCCTGGCGAGCGGCCGTCCGGTCCTCGCCGTGCCGCGGGGGCACCCGGTCTTCGCCGGAGAGCGGATCCTGGTGGCCTGGGACGGCAGCCTGCAGGCGGCCCGTGCCGCCAACGAGGCCCTGCCGCTCCTGCGCGCGGCGGAGGCGGTGGAGATCGTGTCGGTCGGCGATGCGGAGGACCTGCTCACGACGCTGCCGGGGGCCGAGTTCGCCCGCCACCTCGCCCGGCACGGCGTCGCCGTCACGGTGAGCGACCTGCCGCAGGCGGGCAGCATCGCCGACACGCTCAGGACCCATGCGGGCGTCGTGCAGGCCGACCTGATCGTGATGGGGGCCTACCGGCATTCCCGCATGCGGGAATTCGTCTTCGGCGGCGTGACCCGCTCGCTCCTGCTGGACGCGCCCGTCCCGCTCTTCCTCGCGCATTGATCACGGAGGCTCGCCATGATCCGTCAGCCACCGCCCAAGACGAGTCCGGCCCGGACGGCGCGCAGGCGCAAGGCCGTCCGGCGGACGCTCGGGCCCGCGGCCGCACCGACGCGGCCGCGCCCCGACGAAGCGACGCCGATCCCGCCGGTCGCGACGGCCGATCTCGAACCGCTCGACGAGGAGGATCTGCGCGCCCTGAGATCCGGCTGGACCTTCGTCGAGTGACACCGCCCCCCCGCTGCCGACCCGATCGGGCTCCGAAGCCGGCGGATCCTGATCCAGATCAAGGCTTGCCTGTCCGACCCGTCCAGACTGCCGGGTGACGCCGGTCCGGACCCGGGCGGCGCAACCCACCGGAGGCCGCGATGATCGTGCGCGACGTGATGACCCGCGAGGTCGCTTCCGTCCAGGCCGACGCCTCGATCGAGGCGGCGATCGCCCTGATGCTGGACCGGCGGATCAGCGGCCTGCCCGTCCTCGATCGCGCCGGCGCCGTCGTCGGCATCGTGACGGAGGGCGACGTCCTGAGGCGCCCCGAGCTCGGCACCGCGAGGCCGCAGCCCGGATGGATCCAGTACGTTGTCGATCCGGACCGGCTGGCGGAGACCTATGCCCGCGAGCACGGACGTCACGTCTCCGACGTCATGACCCGCGCGCTCGTGACGGTCTCGCCCGAGGCGACGCTCGCCGACGTCGTCGGGCTGATGGCGCGGCACCGCATCCGGCGCCTGCCGGTCGTCGAGCAGGGACGGCTCGCCGGTATCGTCGCAAGAGCGGATCTCCTGCGCCCCCTGCACGCGGCCCTGAGGCGAACCCGCACGGCACCGTCCCGAAGCGATGCCGAGATCCGCGTCGCCGTGGAGGCGGCCATCGCCGGGACGGGATTCCTCCCGGCGGGCCGTGTCACCGTCACGGTGGCGGAGGGCGAGGTCGCCCTGCACGGGACAGTGACCGGCGAGCGCCAGCGCGCCGCTCTCCGGGCGGCGGCCGAATCGGTGACCGGCGTGCGGATGGTCCGCGACGGCCTGTCCTGCGTCGATGCTCCGACGGACGGCGCCCACGCCGTCGGATGACGGAGCGGGCGGCGGCGTGCGCGCCGCCTGCCCCCCGCGCGGCGGCGATGCGTCCACCCGCACGGGCCTCGGAACCAACCCGGACGCGAGCAGGAGACGATCATGCATTCCAGGACCACCGGCACCGAGACACCCCGGACCTCCGGGTTCGGCGACATGTCCGCCCTCCTGACCACCGAGACCAAGCTCTGGCGCAGCTTCGGCGTCGACCTGCCCCTTCGGCTCGCCGCCGAGATCCTGAGCTTCGGCAGCCGCCGCCTCCAGGCCCAGGCCGAGCACGTCGCGGCGCTCGGCCGCTGCGGCTCGCCCACCGAGACGCTCAAGCTCCAGGCGGACTTCGTGATGAAGACCCTCACCGACTACCAGCGCGAGGCCGACACGCTCTCCCGCGACGTGGTCGACGTCGCGGTGCCCGGATTCGGCAAGGCGGCCTGATCGGAGAGCCAGCCACCGGAGGTCGAGCCGATGGACGCGATGGTCCTGCACCGGATCGGGGGGCCGCTGGTCCGCGAGTCCCGGCCCGATCCGGTGCCGGGGCCGGGCGAGGTCCGCATCCGGGTCGAGGCCTGTGCGGTGTGCCGCACCGACCTCCACGTCATCGACGGGGACCTGCCCGACCTGCGCCTGCCGATCGTGCCCGGCCACGAGATCGTCGGCCGGGTCGAGGCCGCCGGCGCCGGCGTGATCGGGCCCGCTGTCGGCGCCCGGGTCGGCCTGCCCTGGCTCGGCCATACCTGCGGGCATTGCGCCTATTGCCGGATGGGCCGCGAGAACCTGTGCGACGCGCCCGGCTTCACCGGTTATACCCGCGACGGGGGCTTTGCCACCCACGTGCGCGCCGAGGCCGCCTTCACGATTCCCTTGAGCGAGGCGGCCGACCCGGTCGCGACGGCCCCCCTTCTCTGCGCCGGGCTGATCGGCTGGCGGACCCTGCGGATGGCGGGAGAGGCGACGACGATCGGCCTCTACGGCTTCGGCGCCGCGGCGCACATCGTCGCCCAGATCTGCCGCCACCAGGGCCGCAGGGTCTACGCCTTCACCCGGCCGGGCGACCGGCAAGCCCAGGGCTTCGCCCGCGACCTCGGCGCCGCCTGGGCCGGGGATTCGGAGACCCGACCACCAGTTTCGCTCGACGCCGCCCTGATCTTCGCGCCCGACGGAGCCCTGGTCCCGGCGGCGCTTCGCGCGGTGCGCAAGGGCGGCAGCGTGGTCTGCGGCGGGATCCACATGAGCGACATCCCGGCCTTTCCCTACGCGCTGCTCTGGGGCGAGCGGCGGGTCCTCTCGGTGGCGAATCTGACGCGGGAGGACGCGAAGGAGTTCTTCGCCCTGGCGCCGCGGGCGGGCATCGTCACCCGGACCCGCGTCTTTCGCCTCGCGGAGGCCGAGGCGGCCGTCGCGGCGCACCGGGCCGGGATCGAGGGGGCGGCGGTGCTCGTGCCGTGAGCGCCGCCGCCGGTTCAGGCCTCACGCCGCCTTGATCTCGATCGTCTTCGGGGTGACGGCGGCGGTCTTGGGCTTCGGCAGCTTCAGGGTCAGGACGCCCTTGTCCATCCGGGCGTCGATCTCCTCGGGCTTCGTGCCGGGCGGCAGCTCGATCGTGCGGGAGAAGGCGCCGTAGCTGCGCTCCGTCACCTTTCGGGCGCCGGTCGTCTCCTCCTTCTCCTGGCGCTTCTCGCCGCGGATGAGGAGCAGGTCGTCGGCAAGCTCGATCTGCACGTCGCCGCGCTCGAGGCCCGGCAGCTCGGCCGTCACCTCGATATGGTCGTCCCGCTCGACCACGTCCATCCGCGGGAACGGTCCGGCCTGGAGGAAGCCGGGTATTCCCGACAGGACCTTGCCCGACCAGACGTCGCCCAGCATCCGGTCGATCTCGCGCTGGAACGGGAACGCGGCCGGCAGGGCACGCTCGGACGCGTCGCTGCGGTCGCCGAAGGCGAGGAGGGATTTGAGGTTCATGGCGGTCTCCCTGTTCGAGGCCGGCTCGGGACGGCCGGCAGGACCGAAGGAGGCCACCGCCGCGATGCGCCCGCGTTGAGATGCATCAAAGGCGGCCAGGACGCCTGGTCAGCGGGACATCGGCACCGGGACCGCCATCGAGGCGAGGATCGTCCGGCTGGTCTCGCCGAGTGTCGGCCCGGGCAGGCGCGACGGGCCGTACCGGCTCCGCCCCGGGCCTCGACGGCCGGCGCATGTACTCTGCGGGTGCCGCGGGTCCCTGCCTTGATCCACCGCAAGGCGGGATTGGGTTCGGCGGACCCGGTCGAAGCAGGCGAGGCGGCAAGCGAGGAGGGATGTCATCTCCGATCAAGCGGGCCCCCGTGAAGCGACCTAGCCTCCAGGTGGCGCCCGGGCAGACAACAGAAGGCCGGGCCGTCTGTGGAGGTCGTCATGCCGGTCAAGACACCCAGGGAACTCTTCGTGCGGATGCTCAGCGATGCCCGGCACCATGCCGAGCGGGCGACGAAGGTCTACGAGGAGCTGAGCCAGGCCGCACAGGATCCGGCCATCCAGGAAGCGCTTCAGTCGCGCGCCTTCATCCAGGACAAGATCATCAAGTCGCTCGACCGCTGCTTCGAGCTCATCGGCGAGAAGCCGATCTCAGCCAATGGCCGGCTGCAGGAGGTCTTCCTCGAAGATTTCCGGCGCGAGCTGTCCGAGATCCAGGCGCCCGCGGCCAAGGCCCTGTTCATCCTCGTCAAGGCCAACCACCTGATGCACCTGCGCATCGCCGAGTACCGCGCCCTGGTGGCCATGGCCGACGTGAGCGGGCATTTCGGCGTCGGCGTCCTGCTGGAAAGCTGCCTGGCGGACAAGCTGGCCTTCATCGAGCGCACCGGACGCCTGATCCGCCGCACCATCGAGAGCAAGCACGCGGTCAAGCTCGCGGCCTGAGCCCGGCCGGCGAGGTCCCGCGCCGCAAGGCCGGTGCGGGACCTTCGATCATGGTGCCAGCGATCCGGAAGCCAGCCGGCCGGTCCTCGGGCCGGCGACGCGGCTGAGGCGCGAGGCGACGGGACTATCGGAGAACGAGCCATGCCCGCGGCATCCCCTCGACAGGCCGCTCTCGATCCGCGAGGCAGGGCCAGTTCCGGCGCGGGCGCGCCGCCGCCCTCCCTGGCGCAACGGGCCGCCCACGAGGCCGGGCGCTACCTCAGCTTCGCCGCCTACCTGCTGGTGATCTTCGGCACCCTGATTCTCTTCAGCGTCAACATCTACGCGAGGGCCGACCAGGACGTCCCGCATTTCCCGAGCTATCATTTCTACGCGCTCGGCCTGATCAATGCCCTCGTCCTCGCCAAGTTCATGCTGATCGCCGAGGCGGCGAAGCTCGGCGCCCTCACCGTGGGGCGGCGCCTCGAGGAGGGGCCGCTCGCCTACGTGATCCTGTACCGCTCGCTCCTGTTCATGGCGGTCCTGGTGGCCGCCTACGTGCTGGAGGAGCTGCTGGTCGGGGCCTGGCACGGGAAGCCGCCGCGCGCCGTCCTTCCGGAGATGGCGGGCGGCCCGCGCGGCCTCGCCTCCTTCGCCTGGGTCATGTTCGTGGCCCTGATCCCCTATTTCACCTACCGGGAGATCGACCGGGCGACCGGCGGGGCGTGGCTGCGCGCGCTCCTCATGAAGCCCGCCGGGCGGCGAGCGGAGGCGGCGCCGGGACCGGATGCGCCCTCGGCACCGACGTGAGAGTCCGAAGGACGTCGCGCACTCCGCCGACGCCGCGCCCGGGCGGGATCTGTCCTGGGGCGGGATTCCGGGCCGGGACCGCGGCATCGACCGCGGAGCTTCGTCGTCTCATCCGGACCGGACCCGGGGTGCCGCGGCCCGGGAGACGGAATCGGGGCCGAGGGCGGCACGTCGGCCGTCCAGGGCGTGCCGGGCATGCGCGAGAGCGGTCGAGAAGGCCGATAGCCGGTCGGTGTCCAGGCCGCCGGGAGACCGGCCCAGAACGCACGAGACGAGCGCTCGGAATTCGCCCTCCAGCGTCGCCAGGCCGGGCGCCGTGGCCCGCGGCGCCTCGTCGGCGATCTCGACCAGCCGCTGGATCGGGCGCCAATCCTGCTCCGACCGTTGCCGGGCCCGGTAGCTCGACGCCGCCGCGAACAGCGAGCCGGCGAGGCTGACGACCAGGCCGCCGACATAGACATATTTCTGGGCCTGGTCGAAGAAGCTCTCGTCGCCGCTGCTCAGATAGGCCGCGACGCCCGGATGGAGCGGCAGGATCGGGCTCTTGTCGTCGGGATCGGGTGCCTCGATCTGGGCGGCGAGCGGCGTGACGGCCATGAGCTTGGCCTTGGTGGTCAGGATCGAGCGCGCGATCGCGGCCGCGACCACGTTCGGCATCAGCTCCGACGCGGCGAAGCGGTAGGTGACCGCGAGCGTGGTGGTGCTGTCGCTCGGCGTGGCGGGTCTCGCCCGGAACGACCCGACGGGCACGTCGATCGACTCGAAGCCCGGGAAGCGCTTGCCGATGGCCTCCGCCTCGTCGAGGGCGAGGAGTTTCGGCGTCCCCTTGGTCGCGCGCGCGACCGCGGCGACGACATCGACGACCTCGCCCGGAGCGATCGGGCCGACCGCCAGGATGGCGGCGAGCGTCTTCTGCCTGGCGGCCTCGGCGAGGCCGTCGATCGGCAGAAAAATCCGGCCGACCGCTTTCGCGGGCACGTTGAAGTAGCTCAGCACCATGTCGAGGACCCGGGCATTGTCGGCTTGCAGCGGGCCGGACGGGATGCCGACCGTCCGGCCCGCGAGATTCGCGATCGCGTCGACGGGACTGTGCGGCGGCAGGACGAAGGCGACGACGTCCCGGCGCAGGATCACGATGGTCTGGGCATTGGCGGGCGGCGCCGCGTCGCTGCGCAGGATGGCGAGATCGGTCCGGCGCTCCTCCAGCGCCTTGGCGCTCCCCGCGAGGCCGTCCACCTGCACGAGCTGCAGGTTGACGCGGGGATGCTGGACCTTGGAGACCGACGCGAAGGCCGTGATGAAGCGGTAGGCCGCGCTGCCGGGCGGGCCCGTGGTGATGCGCAGGTCGGCGTGGGGCGACCAGACATGCGCGAGCGCGAACCCGGCGGCTGCGACGAGCAGCACCCCGGCGACGGCGGCGGCCCAGCTCCATCTGCGCCGCGGCGGCACGACGGGCGCGGCGCTGTCCGGCCCTGCCTGGTCGGACGGGGCGGAAGCGGGCGTTGCGTCTTCCATCATCACCTCGCTCCCGGCTCATCGGCCGCCTTGTGCGGCTCCCGGGACGGCGCAGGCCCCCTTGCACCTCCGGCGGCACCCGGGAGGCCTGTGAGCAACGGGATTGCAGCGCGTGCGGGTGAGACCGCCACACCGTCCTGTTACGGGAGGCAGAGGGCCGACCCGGACATGGCATGGTGGCCTGGAAACGCGCTCCCGACTTGATCCGAAGGGACACGGACCCTGCGGCCTCCGATGTGGCGGGAGCTTGCGAAACGCAGCCATGGGCGGCCGTTGGTGCGCGCGGACACGGCGATCGAGCCGG
Organism: Methylobacterium currus; assembly: GCF_003058325.1. NCBI lineage: Bacteria > Pseudomonadati > Pseudomonadota > Alphaproteobacteria > Hyphomicrobiales > Methylobacteriaceae > Methylobacterium > Methylobacterium currus. Next base: position 4,505,299 of record NZ_CP028843.1, on the reverse strand, counting down.
CATGCCGCGCATCGCCGAGCGGCCTGATCAGACCTTCGGAATAGCCGGAGCGGTTCGGCAAGCTCTCTCAGGAGCTCGATGAGCCGGCACACGAAAATGTCCTGTTCGATCAAGCTTCTGCCTGCCAGATGTGTTCTGATCCAAATGATATTCAGTCATAAAAATCCATGGCCATTAATCAATAAAAATATCATCGTGATTGTATATCCATCGTGTGTTGATTTTCATATCTCATAGAAGATAAGAAGAAGAAATTATCCGAAAACGAATACGGGACACGACATCAGGAACCGGGAGGCTGTCGATGTTTCTCGAAATGCGAAGAATGGCCGTCGCGGGGACGCTCGGATCCGCCATCGCGCTGGGAGCGGTCGTGCCGGTCGGCGCCGGACCGCTCCCGGTCGTGTCCAGCGAGCAGATCGCCGGCGAGTCGATCACGCAATCCGCGCATTGGTACGGTTGGGGGCCCGCCTGGGGCGGAGCCTTGGCGGCGGGGGCCATCGTGGGCGGGGCCCTGGGTCTCGCGGCGGCAGCGACCGCTCCGATCAACCCATACTGGTACGGATACCCGGCCTACTATCCTGCCTATTATGCCTATCCCGGATATTACCGTCCCTATCGCCGGGTTTACTGGAGGGGGTACGGCTGGCGCAGGTCATATTCGTACCCCGGTTACCGCTACGGCTACAGGCGTGTCTATTGGCGCTCCAGCTACGGGTGGGGATACCCTCGCGTGTATCACCGCAGATCCTACTGGTATTAGGAGGTCGTCGGGCGCCCTGCCGTCAAACATCGCGCGATGATCTAATGCTCGTGCGTCGCGTCAGAGCCAGGACGGGCGCATCGCAGACCACCCGGTTTCTCACAGGATGGGTGTGCATCCGCAATCGGCGGCTCCCGGTTTGCCCGGGCGTGCCGCTTCGGGGCGGGCCCAGGCGCCAGGCCGCGGGCGACGTCACGGCGAGCCGATCCGGGAGCCCGCGAGCCAGATCCGCGCAGAGGCGCAGCCGCCGCATGGGATGAGGGAGCCAAGAGCCGATGGCATTCACCAGCCGCATCAAGCAGATGTCGAGGCTCCGGCGTGGGAGCGAGATCCGTACCGCCGGTCTCGGCTTGCGCCTCGCGCTCCTGGAACCGCGGCTTCTGGGACCGCGGCTCCTGGGAGCAATGATGGGATCCCTGCTCATGGCGGGGGCGGCGCCGGCTGCGCCGGCCGGCCTCTCGGGCTACCAGGGGGCCTGGGTGCTGGCCGGGCGCGACTGCGCGGAGGTGTACTCAGCCGCCGGGCGAGGCCTGTCGTTTCGCAAGCCGGTCGACCTCTTCGCGCCCGCCTTCATCATCTCCGGCCAACGCATCAGGACGCCCATGGCCTCGTGCCGTGTCCGGTCGATCCGGACCGTCGACGGCCGCGACCATCTCGACCTCGACTGCGCGAACGCCGTCGCCTCCAACGACGTCAGGGTCATCATGACGCCCGCGAAGGATGGAACGTTGACGCGGTACTACAGCGAACAGGATCCGACCGGCATCGCCTATCGGCGCTGCTCCGAGCGCTAAGATCGAACGTCCGCACGGTGATGATGGTCGCCGCGGGCTTCAGGACCGCTCCACATCGGAGACGACGTCCGCGAGGTACAGTTCGAGGCGGCGCACGGCCTGGCCGTCGCTGCCGGTCACGGCGACCCCGATGGCCGCGCCGCGGGAATGCGCCCGGCGGATAAGGGTCTCGGCCTTCGCGGCCACCGCGCGCTCGGTCGCGGCGCGCAGGATCGCCCCCGCTTCTCCCGTCGTGATCCTGATCTCGTACAAACCGTCGTCGGCCATGGCTTGATCGATGCTGCTCCGAGCCGGAACCGGCTGCTCTCCGGCCTCGGTGATCGTCAATGGAAACGTGTCAACAAGCGGCACAAGGCCGTCACGTCACCATGATTTTTTTGAATTTCTGCGACGCGGGAATTTATCTCTATGCAGTGTATATTACAATCAAAATGTGATCACCATCCGCGTTACTGATGACGGCATCCGATTGGGCGCAACTGCGACGCGGGCTTCTGATCTGTCCATAGCTCGACCGCGTCGCGCCGATGCCTGACCCGAGAAGGCCGCCGGCGATGCGGAGGTTTGATCCTGATCAAGGGCGGGTCGGTAAGGACGCGGTGAACTCGCCGAACGAACGAGACAGGGAGGCACGGTCATGAAGACATTCATCCCGACCGCGGCGGCGGCGCTCCTCTTCGGGGCATGGCTCGGATTCGGCGCCGCGCCGGCGCAGGCCGCTCAAGGATGCGGCCCGGGCTTCCATCGAACCGTCTACGGCTATTGTCGGCCGAACTACGGCGGCTATTACGGCGCGCCAGGCGTCTACAGGGGCGGCTACGCCTATCGCGGCGGCGTCTACGGCCGGCGGGTTTACGGTGGCCGCGTCTATGGCGGCCGCGCGTATGGCGGCCGTGCATATGGCGGCCGCGCCGTCGTCGCCCGCGGCGGCTACGGGCACCGGGTCGGCCATTACGGAGGCCGCGGCTTCGCCGGTGGGCGAGGACGGCGGTAGGATCTCGCGGGACCGTCCGGCAGAACCACCCGGGAAGACCGTCCGGCAAGACTGCGTCCCGCGGCATCGGCCCGGCCGCCCCGCGGCGTCCGGGCGACCGTCGCGTCGGCTCCCGGCTGTCCTCTCCGATCAAGCCGGTCCGGCGCGACCTGCCACACTGGCCAGCCGTCCTCCGCAGGAGGGCGGCCCAGCGGCGAGGGCGATCATGCATCAAGGTCCAGATGTCCTTCGTCCAGCTGTCCTTCTACGTCCAGCTGTCGTTCTGAGTCGCGGTCTCCTCGGTCTCAGCCTCGTCATTGCCCTGGCCCTTGCCGCCGCGCCCGTCGCCCGCGCCGAGCCCGATCCTGCGGCGCTGACGGTCGGCACCATCGCCGCGCAGCGCCGCGCCATTGACAAGCCCCTCGACTTCGTCGGCCGGATCGAGGCGCCGGCCCGCGTCGAGGTGCGGGCCCGGGTCGTCGGCTTCCTCGATGCGGTCCTGTTCCGGGAGGGCGAGGTCGTGCGGGAGGGCACGCCCCTCTACCGCATCGAGCCCGACCTGTTCGAGGCCGCGGTGAAGCAGGCCGAGGGCGCGCTGGAGCGCAGCCGTGCGGCCGAGACCCTGGCGGCGATCCAGCTCCAGCGAGCCCAGGACCTCCTCGACCGCAATTCCGGCACGGTGGTCGCGCGCGACCAGGCCCGCGCCGCCCTCGACCAGGCGCGCGGCGCCGTGACGGGCGACGACGCCAACGTGCGGACTGCGCGGATCAACCTCGGCTACACGAAGATCGCCGCCCCCATCTCCGGCCGGATCGGCCGGACCAGCGTGACGAAGGGCAACGTGGTCGGCCCCGACAGCGGCGTGCTGACGACCATCGTCAGCCAGGACCCGATGTACGTGACCTTCCCGGTGAGCCAGCGCGAGTTCCTGCGGATGCGGCAGGGCGGCCCCCAGCCCGACCGGAGCCGGATCGCCGTCCGGATCCGCTTCCAGGACGGCTCGACCTACGACCAGGTCGGGCGCATCAACTTCGTCGACATCAGCGTCGATCGCACCACGGACACGGTGCCGGTGCGCGCGAGCCTGCCGAACCCCGCCAGCGCCCTGCGGGACGGGCAGCTCGTCCAGGTCGCGCTCCAGACCGGAGCGCCGGAGGAGAAGGTGGTGGTGCCGCAGGGCGCGCTCATCGCCGACCAGGGCGGCGTCTACGTCTTCGTGGTCGAGGACGGCCGCGCGGTGGTCCGGCGCGTGAGCGTCGCGTCGGGCGGCAGCGGCGGCGACGCGGTGATCGAGGCGGGGCTCTCGGGCGGCGAGCGCGTCATCGTCGATGGGCTGCAGCGCGTGCGTCCCGGCATCCCGGTGCTGTCGGTGCCGGCCGGCCAAGTGACGGGCCAAGTGACTGGAAGGACGTGACCGGAAGGACGTGACGGGAAGGACCTGATCCGATGCTCTCCGCGATCTTCGTCGACCGGCCGCGCCTGGCGGTGGTGATCGCCATCGTCACGGCGATTGCCGGCGGGCTGGCGCTGCTGGCGATCCCTGTGGCCCAGTATCCCGACATCGTGCCGCCCCAGGTCTCGGTGACGACGACCTATCCGGGCGCCGCCGCCGACGTCGTCGAATCGACGGTGGCGCAGCCGGTCGAGTCGCAGGTCGTCGGCGTCGACAAGATGATCTACATGAAGAGCGTGAGCGGCAACGACGGCAGCTACACGCTCACCGCCTCGTTCGAACTCGGCACCGATCCCGACATCAACGCCGTCAACGTCAACAACCGGGTCCAGATCGCGCTGGCGAAGCTGCCCGAGGACGTGCGCAAGCAGGGCGTCACGGTCAAGAAGAAGTCCTCGGCGCTGCTCGGCGTGCTGGCAGTCTACTCGCCCAAGGCGATCCAGGACCCGTTGTTCATCTCGAACTACGTCACCATCAACCTGCTCGACCGGATCCGGAGCACGCCGGGCGTGGGCGACGCGACCCTGTGGGGCCCGCAGGACTACGCGATGCGGGCCTGGGTGCGCAGCGACCAGCTCACCGGCCTCAACCTGACCACCGGCGACGTCATCGGGGCGATCAAGGCCCAGAACGTCCAGGCGCCGGTCGGCCGCATCGGCGCCCGGCCGATCTCGGACGAGCAGCAACTCCAGCTCAGCATCCAGACGCAAGGGAGGCTCACCTCGCCCGAGCAGTTCCGCAACATCGTCCTGCGCACCAATCCGGACGGGTCGCTGCTGCGGCTCGGCGACGTCGCCCGGGTCGAGCTCGGCGCGGCGAGCCTCGACCGCGAGACGAGGCTCAACGGCAGCCCGGCGACCGTCATCGCGATCTACCAGTCGCCCGGCGCCAACGCGATCACGACCCTCAAGGAGGTCACCGCGCGGGTCGCGAGCCTGGCGAAGGCCTTTCCCGAAGGCCTCGAATGGAAGGTCACCTACGACCCCACCGCCTTCATCACCGAGACGGTGCACGAGGTTCAGAAGACCCTGGTCGAGGCCTTCGTGCTCGTCGTGATCGTGGTGTTCCTGTTCCTCGGCAGCCTGCGGGCGACCCTGATCCCGACGATCGCCGTGCCGGTGAGCCTGATCGGCACCTTCATCGCCCTGAAGGCGATCGGCTACTCGGCGAACTCGGTCTCGCTGCTCGCCCTGGTGCTCGCCATCGGCATCGTGGTCGACGACGCCATCGTGGTGGTCGAGAACGTCGAGCGGGTGATGGAGGAGCACCCGGACCTGTCCCCGCGCGAGGCGACGAAGCGCGCCATGGCGGAGATCACCGCGCCGATCGTCGCCATCACCCTGGTGCTGCTCTCGGTCTTCGTGCCGGTCGCCTTCGTGCCGGGCATCTCGGGCGAGCTGTTTCGCCAGTTCGCGGTCGCCGTGGCGGTCTCGATGCTGCTCTCGGCGATCAACGCGCTCACGCTCTCGCCGGCGCTCTGCGGCGTGCTGCTGCGGCCCCACCACGGACCGCGGCGCGGCCTCATGGGCCTCGTGATGCGGGCCATCGACGCCGTGCGCGACGGCTACGGCGCGGCGGTCGCCCGCATCGTGCGCCTGTCGGTCCTCGGCCTCGTGGTGACCCTCGCGGCGGCCTGGGGCACGGTTCAGCTCGCGCGGATCACGCCGACCGGGTTCCTGCCGGAGGACGACCAGGGCGCCTTCTTCGTGGTGGTGCAGCTGCCCGAGGGGGCCGCGGTGGCGCGCACCGCGGACGTGGCCGCGAAGGCCGAGGCGATCCTGCGCGAGGAGCACGCGGTGGCCGACGTCACGACGGTGGTCGGCCTCAACTTCATCGACAACTATTCGCAGAGCAACGCCGCCTTCCTGGTCGTCACGCTGAAGGCCTTCGAGGAGCGCAAAGGCGCCGGCGACGGCGCCGCCGCGCTGATCGCCCGGCTCGGCCAGCGCTTCCGCGAGATCCCGGGCGGCCTCGTCGTCCCGCTCGCGCCCCCGCCGATCATCGGGCTCGGCACCGGCGGCGGCTTCGCCTACGTGCTGGAGGACCTGCGCGGCGGCGATCCGCGCGAGCTCGCCCAGGTCCTGCGCGGCCTGATCGTCGCGGCCAACCAGGAGCCGAAGCTCAGCCGCGTGTTCAGCACCTTCTCGGCGACGAACCCCTCGGTCTTCCTCGACATCGACCGCAACAAGGTCCAGATCCTCGGCGTCTCCCTCGACAGCGTGTTCCAGGCGCTGCAAGCCTCGCTCGGCGGCTACTACGTCAACGACATCAACCTGTTCGGCCGGACCTGGCAGGTCCAGGTCCAGGCGGAGGCGAGCGACCGCCAGAAGATCGACGACATCTACCGCATCAACGTGCGCAACCGGGACGGCCAGATGGTGCCGCTGCGCAGCCTCGCCGAGGTGCGCATCGTCGTCGGACCGCCCGCGCTCATCCGCTACAACAACCTGCGCGCCGTGTCGGTGCAGGGCGGGCCGGCCCCGGGCGTCTCCTCGGGCCAGGCGCTCGCCGCCATGGAGGCGGTCGCTGTCCGGACCCTGCCGGCGGGCTTCAGCGGCGAATGGACCGACACGGCCTTCCAGGAGAAGCGGGCGGAGGGCAAGACCGCGATCATCCTTGCCTTCGCGGTGCTGTTCGCCTTCCTGTTCCTGGTCGGGCTCTACGAGAGCTGGACGATCCCCGTGCCGGTGCTGCTCTCGGTCACGGTCGGCATCGTCGGTGCCTTCGCGGCGATGGTCTGGGGCGGGCTCACCCTCGATCTCTACGCGCAGATCGGCATGGTGGTGCTGATCGGGCTGGCTGCCAAGAACGGCATCCTCATCGTCGAGTTCGCCAAGGAGCAGCGGGAGAAGGGCGTCGCGCTGCACGAGGCCGCCACGGAAGGCGCGCGGCTGCGGTTCCGGCCGGTGATGATGACCTCCTTCGCCTTCATCCTCGGCCTGCTGCCGCTCGTCGTGGCGACCGGCGCCTCGCAGCTCGCCCGGAAGAATGTCGGCACGCCGGTCTTCGGCGGCATGATCGCCGCCTCCTTCCTCGGCATCTTCGTGATCCCGCCGCTCTACGTCGTGTTCCAGAGCCTGCGCGAGCGGGCCTGGCGGATCCTCGGCGGCAAGAAGACGGAGCCGGCGCCACCGAAGGCGCCGGAGGGCGTGCCGGAGCACCTGCCGGCGGAGTAGAGGAGGACGCGCCATGGACGAGACCGGCCGGGGCTTGGCAACGGACCTGCCCGACGCCCCGATCGAAACCGCCGCGGAGGGCCGGCTGAAGCGCAAGGTCTACGAGCGCGAACTGCGCAAGCTCCAGGTCGAGCTCTGCCACATGCAGGCCTGGGTGCGGGCGACCGGGGCGCGCATCATCGTCGTCTTCGAGGGCCGCGACGCGGCCGGCAAGGGCGGCACCATCAAGGCGATCACCGAGCGGGTCAGCCCCCGGGTGTTCCGGGTCGTCGCGCTGCCCGCGCCCTCGGACCGGGAGAAGAGCCAGCTCTTCCTCCAGCGCTACCTCGCGCATTTCCCGGCCGGCGGCGAGGTCGTGATCTTCGACCGCTCCTGGTACAACCGCGCCGGGGTCGAGACCGTGATGGGCTTCTGCAACGAGGCGGAGCAGCGGCGCTTCCTCTCCCTCTGCCCGCAGGTCGAGCGGTTCATCGCCGGCGGCGGCATCCAGCTCGTCAAGTTCTGGCTGGAGGTGGGGCGGCCTGAGCAGAAGCGGCGCTTCGAGGCGCGCATCGACGATCCCCTGCGGCAGTGGAAGCTCAGCCCGATGGACCTCGAATCCTACCGGCGCTGGTACGAGTATTCCCGCGCCCGCGATGCGATGCTGGCCGCCACCGACAGCGACGACCTGCCCTGGTACGTGGTGCGCTCGGACGACAAGCGGCGGGCGCGGCTCAACTGCATCGCGCACCTCCTCCACCTCATCCCATACAAGAGGCTCGAGGCCGAGCCGGTGACGCTGCCCAAGCGCGACAAGAAGCACGCCTACGACGACACCCTGCGCGACCGGCGCTTCGTGCCCGAACGATACTGATACCGCCGCGCCCTCGCACGGGGTCGCTCGAAGGCGCGGCGGCATCAGAAGACATGGGCCCAAGATATTGACGAATCAGGCTGTTGGTCCGTCTCGAATTTTCGATGACGAACCAGGGTCCTGGCAACAATCCGAGACCGAAGCCAAAGGTCGGTTTCAACGCCCTTTGGTATCACAGCGCGAGGCTCGACCTGATCTGTTCGAGCCGGCTGATCGAAACCTCGCAGCGGGCCTTCTCGTCGAGATCCTCCGAGCTGTCCTGCTCCATGCGGATCTGCGCGATCTCGGCGTCGATCCGATCGAAGGTCATCTCCTCCACCGCCGTCACGCGCTCCGCCAGGATGGTGACGCGGGTCGCCGTGACCTCGGCGAAGCCGCCGCTCACATAGGCGCGGCGGCCCGTCCCGGTCGCGTCGGTCGCGAAGACGATCCCGGCTTGCAGCAGGGTGACGATCGGCGCATGGCCGGGCAGGATCGTCATGTCGCCATCGGCGCCCGGCAGCAGCACCGAGCGGACCTCTCCCGAGAACACGATGCGCTCGGGCGACACGAGTTCGGCGATGAGTCCAGCCATGATGACCTCCCGTCACGCCATGATGCTGAGGCCGCCGTCGACGTAGACGGTCGTGCCCGTGAGACGGGCCGCGTAGGGCGTCGTCAGGAAGGCGGCGGTGAGGCCGACATCGTCGATGTCGACGAGCTCGCCGATCGGGGCGCGCTGGATCGCCGCGTTGAGGAGGAGGTCGAAATCCTTGAGGCCCGACGCGGCGCGGGTCTTGAGGGGGCCGGGCGACACGGCGTGGACGCGGATGCCGCGGTCGCCGAGCTCGTAGGCGAGGTAGCGCACGGCGCTCTCCAGCGCCGCCTTGACCGGTCCCATCAGGTTGTAGTTCGGCACGACCTTGTTGGCGCCGTGGTAGCTCATCGTCAGGAGCGTGCCGCCCCCGCTCATCAGCGGCGCGGCGAGCCGCGCCATCCGCACGAAGGAGTGGCAGGACACGTCCATGGCGATGCCGAATCCCTCGCGGGAGCTGTCGACCAGCCGGCCCTGCAGATCCTTCGCCGGCGCGAAGGCGATCGCGTGGAGCGCGATGTCGAGCCCTCCCCAGGTCTCGGCGACCTGCCGGAACACCCCCTCGAGATCCCCGTCCTTCTGGACGTCGCACGGCACGAGGATTGGCGCGTCGAGCTCGCGCGCGAGCGGCTCGACGAAGGGCCTCGCCTTCTCGTTGAGGTAGGTCAGGGCGATCTGCGCCCCGAGCCGCCGGAAGACCCGGGCGCAGCCATAGGCGATCGAGTGCTCGTTGGCGACGCCGAGGATGAGGGCGCGCTTGCCCGCGAGGGCGGTGCCGTCGGGGATCTGCGTCATGGCGGTCATCTCCGCGGTCATCTCCGGACGTGTCGTCTTCCCGGTCTGACGCGAACTCAGCCGGCTCTGCGGCGACGAGGGGCCGGCCCGGTGGCAGGCACCGCCTCGGGAGCCGGTGCGAGGAGGTCGTGGAACCGCTGGATCATGGCGCGCTGCTCCGGCGCGAGGTCGAGGCGGCCCGCCAGGCGGTCGAGGATGTCGAGGAGGCGGCGGCGCTCCTCGGCCGTCCGAACCAGGTCCGGCAGCGCGGCCAGCGCGCGCTCGGGCGCCTGATCGACGATCGCCGATTGCCGCCGGATCAGCTCGGCCGCTGCATCCGCCGGCATGTCGAGCAGGCCGACGTCGCGGCCGACGGCGTCGCGGATGCGCTTGAAGGCGGACAGGCGCCGGGCCCCGCGGCCGAGCCGGGAGATGAGCAGGCCGGCCCGGACCGCCGCCTCGGTGAAGCCGCCCTCCGAGATCCGGCCCATGGCATCGGAGGGAGCCGGCGGCGCGCCGGCCGCCTGGCCGGGGGCCTGCGCCTCCCCGGCCGGCGCGAGCACGCTCATCGTGCCGTAGACCGTGTAGAACAGGTTCTCGACGGCCGCGTCGCGCATTTGCCGGTAGAGGTCCCACCCCGCCGTGATCCCGGCTGCCGCCATGCGCTCGGTCGCCGCGAGGGCGCCCGCCTCGTCGCGGTGGACGCGGTGGCCCCGCACGAGGTCGGCGACGGGGCCGAGCCGCGCCAGGGCCGGGTTGAGGTCGGACAAGGCCCAGTGCCGGACCCGGAGCGGATGCAGCGCCCGCGACCACGCCCCGATCTCCCGCGGCAGCCAGGCGCTCAGGACCGGATGGACGAAAGTCTCGTAGGCGGCCGCGTTGAGGTCCGAGACCCGGCTCACCGCCGCGAACGGCACCTCGTCCTTGCGGGCGTATTTCTGGAGGCGCTGCAGGTCCTCGACCCGCAATTCGCGTAAGGCGGCGTCGTAGCGCACCCTTCCGTCGACGCGCTCCTCCTCGACCGTCATGCCGTAGAGCCCCGGCGGCAGGTGCTCGATGTACTCGAGGAGGTCGACGATCTGCGAATGCTCGCGCCGGGCGACGCCCGCGGAGACGAAGATGCCGAGATGCCCGATGCTCTCGTGCATCAGCCCGACGATGACCTGCCCGTTGGCCTTCAGGTCCGCGGTCGTCGGATAGAGGTCGGCGATCCAGTTGAAGGCCTGCTGCGGCGGGGTGATGTTGTCGCCGAGCGAGGCGAACAGGATGATCGGCGAGCGGATCGCCCGCAGGTCGAACGCCTGGCCCTCCGCCCATTCGGCGTTCCCGGCGGCGAGCCGGTTGCCGACGAACAGGTTGTCGACGATCCAGCGGATCTCCTCCCGGTTCATCAGGAAGTACCCGCCCCACCAGCGCTCGAACTCGAGGTAGCGCGGCGGCTCGGTGTCGATCTTCGAGAACAGGGTGTAGGATTTCCCGAACCAGGTGTTGGCGGGATTGAGGGACTCGAAGTTGTCGACGAGGTGGGCGCCGTCGAAGACGCCGCCGCCGAGATCGCTGGCGAGGAGCGCCGTCCAGGTCCCGCCGAGCATGCCGCCGGCGTAGCGCATCGGGTTCTCGGCGTCGTTGCCGGCCCAGTAGGACATCGGCGCGCCGTTCACCACGATCGGTCCGACGGTCTCGGGGTCGAGGGCGCCCACCAGCATCGCGGCCCAGCCGCCCTGGCAATTGCCGACGATGACGGGCTTGCCGCGCGTCGGATGGCGCTCGCGCACGAGGCGCACGAAGGCGGCTTCCGCCTGCGCGACGTCCGCCAGCGTCTGGCCCGGCACCGGCTCGGGAAAGAAGATCGCCACGTAGACCGGATGGCCGGCGCGCAAAGCCATGCCGACCTCGGAATCCGGCTTGAAGCCGCCGATGCCCGGCCCGTGCCCGGCCCGCGGGTCGATGATGAGGTAGGGGCGCTTCTCCTCGTCGACCGGGGTGCCCGGTGGGGGCACGATGCGCGCCAGGGCGTAGTTCGCCGGCCGGTCGAAGCGGCGGGCATCGGCCACGACCTCGTAACGGAAGGCGAGGAGCGGCGGCTTGCCGGCCGCCTCGTGCGCCAGCCAGCCGTTGCCGCGCTGCCGGAGCGTGTCCCAGAACAGGAGCGAGCGCTGGGTGAAGTCGATCCAGTAGGTGAGCGCGTCGCCGGCGGCCTGCACGGGGGTCGTCGGCCTGGCACTCTCCATCCAGGCGCGGCTCGCCCCCTGCATCGCGTCGAGATAGGCGCCGAACGCCGCGGTGCAGCGATCCCGGTAGACCTCGGCGACGCGCGCCTGGAGCGAGAGGAGGGAGGGCGGCCCCGCGGCGGCCTCGGCCGGCCGGGGGTCGGCGTCGATCACGGGTTCGGCCATGGCGGGTTGATCCTGTGTTGGGGGGCGCTCAATGCGGCGCGGGCTTCCAGGTGAGGAAGAAGCCGATGTCGCCCGGCATGCCGTCCGGCCAGTCGACGACCAGCGCCTTGAGGCCGTAGCCGGCGGGCTGCAGGCGGTCGCGCCAGAACTCGTAGGCCTGACGCGGCCGGCCGGTCAGGGTCTCGGCCCACCCTGCCTCCGCGTTGTTGATCGCCCGGCCCTTGTCGCTACACATCAGGTTCGGGAAGCGCATCACCAGAAGCTCCTTCTGGCCCTGCTCGGCGGCGATGCGGAGCTTGTGCAGCAGGCTCTGCGTGATCTCGGCCACCTTCTCGGGCGTGACCGCCAGGGGCTCGGCGAGCTGCTTGATCAGCTCCTCCCGCGCCTTGCCGGCACGGTCCTGGCCCTCCATCTCCTTCATGACCTTGGCGGCGCGCATGCGCGCCGAGTAGGCGGCGAGATCGTCCGCCGACATGAAAGGCTCGTTGCCGATCACGGCGGGATTCGCCGCGGGCGTCGTCGTCAGCGTCTCCATTGCGTTCTCCTCGGGGTCAGGGCGCCGTCCGGCGCGGATCGTCGAGCACCTCGCCCATTCCGCGGGCGATCATGGCTTCCTCGTCGGTGGGGATGACGTAGGCCTGGGGGCCGGAGCCGGCGGTGATCCGCGGACCGCCCGCCGCGTTCGCGGCCTCGTCGAGCCGGAAGCCGGCCCAGGCGGCGCCCCGCAGCACCTCGGCCCGGGTCGCGGGGTCGTTCTCGCCGATGCCGCCGGTGAAGACGAGGCCGTCGATCCCGCCGAGCGCCGCGACGAGCGAGCCGAGCTCGCGCCCGATGCGGTAGACGAAGAGGTCGATGGCCGTCCGCGCGCGCCGGTCCTCGGCGGCCCGGGCGCGCAGCGTCCGCATGTCGTTCGACAGGCCCGAGACGCCCAGGAGACCCGAGCGGGTGTAGAGCAGGCGCTCCGCCTCGTCCGCGTCGAGCCGCATCTCCCGCAGCAGGTAGAACACCACCCCGGGATCGAGGCTGCCGCAGCGCGTGCCCATCGGCAGCCCGTCGAGGGCCGAGAAGCCCATCGTGGTGGCGATGCTGCGCCCGCGCGCGAGGGCGCACAGGCTCGCGCCGCTGCCCAGATGGGCCGCAACCACGCGGCCTGCCGCGAGGGCGGGCGCATGGGCGCTGAGCTGCCCGGCGATGAAGGCGTAGGACAGGCCGTGGAAGCCGTAGCGGCGCACCCCCCGGTCGGCGACCTCCGCCGGCAGCGCGAAGAGCTGCGCGACCTCCGGCTGGGCGCGATGGAAGGCGGTGTCGAAGCAGGCCACCTGCGGCAGGTCCGGGAAAAGCCGGCGCACGATGCGGATCGGCGCGAGGTTGTGCGGCTGGTGCAGGGGCGCGAGCGGGACGAGGCGCTCCAGGGCCGCCAGCACGGCATCGTCGATCCGCACGGGCGCGGCGTAATTCGTGCCGCCATGCACGACCCGGTGCCCGACCGCCGCCAGCCGGTGCCCGCTCCGGTGGTCCCGCAGCCACGCGGCGACGTGGCGGAGGGCCTCCTCGTGACCGAAGCCGTCCGCGGCGAAGAGCTCGTCGGCCACGACCGCGCCGGACTCGTCGCGCACGATCATGTGCGCCGCGCCGCCGAGCCCCTCGAAGAGGCCGCGGTAAAGGCGGCGCGGCGCGCCGCCCTCTCCGGGCTCGACGGCTTCTCCGCGTTCGAAAACCTGGAACTTCAGGCTCGAGGAGCCGGCATTCAGCACGAGCGAGGCCGGGATCATCGGTCGGCCTCCGGCGGCGGCTTGGCGGCGCGATGGCTCGCGGCGAACAGCGAGGCGACGGCGCAGGAGGCGAGACGCGTCAGGCGCGAATCGGCCCGGCTCGTCAGGATGATCGGCACCCGGGCGCCGAGCACGATCCCGGCGGCGTCCGCCTCGGCGAGGAAGGTCAGGCTCTTCGCCAGCATGTTGCCGGCCTCGAGATTCGGCACGACCAACACGTTGGCACGGCCGGCGACCGGCGACCGGATCTTCTTGATCGCCGCGGCGCCGAGGTCGATGGCGTTGTCGAGGGCGAGCGGCCCGTCGAGGACCGCTCCGGTGATCTGGCCGCGATCGGCCATCTTGCAGAGCGCGGCGGCGTCGACGGTCGAGGGGATCTTCGGGTTGACCGTCTCCATCGCCGACACGATCGCGACCCGCACCACGTCGACGCCGAAGGAATGCGCGAGGTCGATCGCGTTCTGGACGATGTCGCGCTTCTCCTCGAGCGTCGGGGCGATGTTGATGGCGGCGTCGGTGACGATGAGGGGATCGTCGTGGTTCGGCACGTCCATCACGAAGCAATGGCTGAGGCGACGCGCCGTCCGCAGGCCGCCCTCGCGCCGCACCACCGCGCTCATCAGCTCGTCGGTGTGAAGACTGCCCTTCATGAGGGCCCCGGCCTCCCCGGCCCTCACCAGGGCCACGGCCCTTGCCGCGGAATCGTGGCTATGGGCCGCCTCGACGATCCGGAGCGTCGCGAGATCCCGGCCGCAGGAGGCGGCCGCAGCGGCGATCTTCGGCCGCGGCCCGACCAGGATCGGCTCGATCAGCCCGAGATCCGCCGCCTCCAGCGCCGCGCCGAGCGAGGCCTCGTCGCAAGGATGCGCGACCGCGACCGTGAGGCGGGCCCGCGCCTGCGCGGCGGCGATCAGGCGTTCGTACTTCTCGTGCCGGCGACGGCGGGCCGGCGCCTCCTGCGTCGTCGAATGCGCCACGTTGCTTCCTCCGGGGTGAGGCGGGACGCAGCCCCGGCGACGAGCGGTTCGAGCCGGCGACGGGTCGTCGGGCTGTGCCCGCCTCCGCGGATCACCCCGATGCCTGTCGGCAATCTCGCAGCGGATGCGCCCCGCCGCTTGATCGGTCGGGACACCGCGCGACGACACGCGGCGGTGCCGGACCGCCGGATGCCCCGCCGTCCTCCCCGAGCCCGCTCCCGTGCGACCCTCCGGGGCCGTGCCGTTCATGGACGGCCGGAACAGCGACGGTCCTGCGCAAGAGATCGGCCCGTCGCGATGGCGGGATCGAAGACGTCTTGATCTACCTCAAGGACCCCTGTCGAACTCCGATCATCATGTGGCGTGCGAAAGCATCGCCGTTACGATTTGGCGAATAAAGGAGCGTGAGCCTCGACGCGCGACCGCGTGTCTTTGCCATGAATGATGGCCCTGCCCGTGTTCGACGAACGAGTTTTCCGTTACCGCCACGCTTAGCCGATCGAGCCGCCGTCGTGATGGACAACGACACGCCACAACCGGACCTTCCGTCCTCGCCGGCGGGCCTGTTCGATAGCATTCTTCAAATCGGCCTGATCGCGGCGCTGGTCTATGCCTGCGGCCGTATCCTGTCGCCGCTCTCCGAGATCCTGCTCTGGTCGGCGATCCTGGCCGTCATGCTGTACCCGCTGCATCGCCGCCTGCTCGTCCGCGCCGGCGAGCGCGGGTCGGCGCTGCTGATCGGGCTGGTCGGCATCGCGGTCATGCTGTCGGCGACGATCCTGGTCGTGACGTCG
>NZ_CP028843.1:4007500-4187500 GCF_003058325.1 Methylobacterium currus | reverse complement strand
TTCAGACTCGCTTTCGCTGCGCCTTCGCCTACCGGCTTAAGCTTGCCCGCTACTTTAAGTCGCTGACCCATTATACAAAAGGTACGCGGTCACCCAGGACGAACCTTGGGCTCCCACTGTTTGTAAGCATCCGGTTTCAGGAACTGTTTCACTCCCCTCGTCGGGGTGCTTTTCACCTTTCCCTCACGGTACTGGTTCGCTATCGGTCGCTGAGGAGTACTTAGGCTTGGAGGGTGGTCCCCCCATCTTCAGACAGGATTTCACGTGTCCCGCCTTACTCGTGTCCTGGCATTGGCTTGTCCCGTACGGGGCTGTCACCCATCCTGCCGGCCATTCCAGGCCGTTCCGGTAAGCGTCATGCCAGGCGCTGGCCTGGTCCGCGTTCGCTCGCCACTACTGACGGAGTCTCGTTGATGTCCTTTCCTCCGGGTACTGAGATGTTTCAGTTCCCCGGGTTCGCTTCAAACCCCTATGGATTCAGGGCCTGATACCTTCGTAAACCATCGTAGCGTGAGACCAGGTCGCCCTGTCCCCACGATACGGTGGCTGAAGGTGGGTTTCCCCATTCGGAGATCCTCGGATCAAAGCTCGTTCGCAGCTCCCCAAGGCTTATCGCAGCGTACCACGTCCTTCATCGCCTCTCAGCGCCAAGGCATCCACCAGATGCTCTTAAGGCACTTGATCGCTCTCATGATCGGTGTCCGGCAGTGATCGAAAGCCTTTCAGCGTCGAGCACCAGCCATCCACGGTCACGATAAAGACCGGCAGCCGGTCCTTTCGGACCCGCTGCCTTATGCTTGCCGAACGCACCCAGGCCGGCCGCTTTCGCAACGGCCTGGGCACATTCCCTCTTCACGATGTCAGATATCCGCAGCCCACCCGCGTAAGCGTTGGTGAGTGCGAAGCTCTTTGATCCGGACGACCCTCGACCGCACTGCCAGATGGCAGGGGAGGGTGGTGGAGCTGGACGGGATCGAACCGACGACCTCATGCTTGCAAAGCACGCGCTCTCCCGACTGAGCTACAGCCCCGTGGGGCGCCGCTCGGCGGGAAGAACCGTCACCTGATCCTGGTGGGCCTGGGACGACTCGAACGTCCGACCTCACCCTTATCAGGGGTGCGCTCTAACCACCTGAGCTACAGGCCCGTCGCATGAGCCATAAGCCCAGCGTGTCCGGATGATGAGAAAGAGAAACGAAGACGGCGCGTCCCGCCAAATGGGCTCTGACTGAGCCCTGATCCCAACGACGCCGTGAGAGGTGGGCTTGCGCCGACCATCGGACAGCATCCTTAGAAAGGAGGTGATCCAGCCGCAGGTTCCCCTACGGCTACCTTGTTACGACTTCACCCCAGTCGCTGACCCTACCGTGGTCGCCTGCCTCCTTGCGGTTGGCGCAGCGCCGTCGGGTAAGACCAACTCCCATGGTGTGACGGGCGGTGTGTACAAGGCCCGGGAACGTATTCACCGTGGCGTGCTGATCCACGATTACTAGCGATTCCGCCTTCATGCACCCGAGTTGCAGAGTGCAATCCGAACTGAGACGGCTTTTGGGGATTCGCTCCAGGTCGCCCCTTCGCTGCCCATTGTCACCGCCATTGTAGCACGTGTGTAGCCCATCCCGTAAGGGCCATGAGGACTTGACGTCATCCACACCTTCCTCGCGGCTTATCACCGGCAGTCTCCCCAGAGTGCCCAACCAAATGATGGCAACTAGGGACGTGGGTTGCGCTCGTTGCGGGACTTAACCCAACATCTCACGACACGAGCTGACGACAGCCATGCAGCACCTGTGTGCGCGCCCCCGAAGGGGACCCCGGATCTCTCCGGATAACACGCCATGTCAAGGGATGGTAAGGTTCTGCGCGTTGCTTCGAATTAAACCACATGCTCCACCGCTTGTGCGGGCCCCCGTCAATTCCTTTGAGTTTTAATCTTGCGACCGTACTCCCCAGGCGGAATGCTTAATGCGTTAGCGGCGCCACTGAGGTGCATGCACCCCAACGGCTAGCATTCATCGTTTACAGCGTGGACTACCAGGGTATCTAATCCTGTTTGCTCCCCACGCTTTCGCGCCTCAGCGTCAGAACCGGACCAGACAGCCGCCTTCGCCACTGGTGTTCTTGCGAATATCTACGAATTTCACCTCTACACTCGCAGTTCCGCTGTCCTCTTCCGGTCTCAAGCCAACCAGTATCGAAGGCCATTCCGTGGTTGAGCCACGGGCTTTCACCCTCGACTAAATCAGCCGCCTACGCGCCCTTTACGCCCAGTGATTCCGAGCAACGCTAGCCCCCTTCGTATTACCGCGGCTGCTGGCACGAAGTTAGCCGGGGCTTATTCCTCCGGTACCGTCATTATCGTCCCGGAGAAAAGAGCTTTACAACCCTAAGGCCGTCATCACTCACGCGGCATGGCTGGATCAGGGTTGCCCCCATTGTCCAATATTCCCCACTGCTGCCTCCCGTAGGAGTCTGGGCCGTGTCTCAGTCCCAGTGTGGCTGATCATCCTCTCAGACCAGCTACTGATCGTCGCCTTGGTGAGCCGTAACCTCACCAACTAGCTAATCAGACGCGGGCCGATCCTTCGGCAGTCAAGCCTTTCCCCAAAAGGGCGTATCCGGTATTAGCTCAAGTTTCCCTGAGTTATTCCGAACCGAAGGGCACGTTCCCACGCGTTACTCACCCGTCTGCCGCTGACCCCGAAGGGCCCGCTCGACTTGCATGTGTTAAGCCTGCCGCCAGCGTTCGCTCTGAGCCAGGATCAAACTCTCAAGTTGAAGAGCTGATCATAGCTGATCACAATAGTAACGGAGGCTCACGACCGACCGGCGTTTCCGCACGATCGTGTGAGCACCGAAACGTCAGATCAGCATCATCCTACTCATGATCCCACCCAAGGGCAGGATCCGCAGGGACGACGCCGTCCACGCTTCTCTTTCTCGTATGAACTTGTCAAAGAGCCGATCGAGCCGAGGCCAGATCTCGTACCCTGGAGAACAGACAGCAGCGCCGGGTTGCCCTGGCCCTTGCTTCGTCGTCTCTCGGGAAGTCCTTCGAGGCGGGCCGTTCGTCTCGGCGCCCCGTCGGTGAGCGGTCGTTTAAGGGTAGCCGGCTCGCCTGTCAACCGCAGGGCCGAGTGAAGGAGACGCCGGCCGGTGCAGATTGATGCGAGGCCCGGGCCCCCTCCCCTTGCCCGTGCGGCGGAATCGAGCGGCGCCCGCCGGCATACGGGCCCCTGCGCCCCCGTGGCAGCCTCGGCCGATCCGGGGCGACGGGATTCTACCGGCGACGCTTCGTCCTTGCCAGCTGGGCCGTAGACCGGCAGGCTCGGCGAGATGACAACGATCGGCGATCGCGTGCCGCGGCACTGTCACGCCGAGCACCGGGGAATGGGAAGTCCGGAATCATGATCGTGAGGACTGGAAACGCCGCGGCCGGCGAGACACAGAGCGGCGTCGCGCCCGGGCATCTGCACCGCCGATCGTTCCTGCTCGGCTCGGCCGCCTGCCTGGGCGGGATCGGGCTCGCTGGCTGCGCGACCACCGACGGGATGAGCCTCGCCGAGGCGTCTGCTCTCTACGGGCCGGTGCCGACGGAAAAGTTCCCGATCCCGGCGGCCGACATCAGCAAGGTCAACCCGAAATACTATCGCCGCACGGTCCAGTACGCCTCCAAGGAGGCGCCCGGCACCATCGTCGTCGATCCAGCGAACTACTACGTCTACCGCATCGAGGAGGGCGGCCTCGCGACCCGCTACGGCGCCAATGTCGGCCGCGACGGGTTCCGGTGGAGCGGTGACGCCTATGTCGGGCGCAAGAGCGAATGGGCGACCTGGACCCCGCCCAAGGAGATGATCCGGCGCCAGCCGGAAGCGGCCAAATACGCCCGCGGCATGCCGGGGGGCCTCGACAACCCGCTCGGCGCCCGCACCCTGCATCTCTATCAGAACGGCGCCTACACGCTTTACACGATCTATGCCAGCAGCGACCCGGAATCGATCGGCTCGGGCATCACCAGCGGCTGCGTCGGGCTGCTGAGCCAGGACATGATCCATCTCTACGAGCGCACGCCGGTGAAGACGAAAGTGGTGGTCCTGCCGGCGTAGAGACGGCGCCAGCAAAGAAAATTTTTTGGGCGGCATGTCACATCCCGCCTCCCCTGCCTCGTCCTGTCGTCGAACGGGCCGTCGCCCGTTCGACGACAGGAGACGGGCGTCATGAAGATCGTGGTGATCGGGGGCAGCGGGCTGATCGGCAGGCAGCTGACGAAGGACCTCGCGGACAAGGGACACGAGGCCATCGCGGCGTCGCCGAGCACGGGCGTGAACGCCCTCACGGGCGAGGGTCTCGCCGGGGTGCTGGCCGGGGCCGCGGTCGTGGTCGACGTCGCGAACGCGCCCTCCTTCGAACCCGCTTCGGTGCTCGCGTTCTTCGAGCGGTCGAGCCGCAACCTCCTCGCCGCCGGGCGGCAGGCCGGCATCCGGCACCACGTCGCTCTCTCGATCGTCGGCACGGACCGCCTCGACGAGAACGGATATTTTCGGGCGAAGGTGGCGCAGGAGCGGCTGATCGCGGCAAGCGGCGTGCCCTACACGATCGTGCGCGCGACGCAGTTCTTCGAGTTCGTCGGCGCGATCGCCGAGGCCGCCGTCACGGGGGATCGGCTCGTCGTGCCCGATGCCGATTTCCAGCCGATCGCCGCGGCCGACGTTGCGGCGGCCCTCGCCGACGTGGCGGTCGGGGCGCCCGCCAACGGGACGATCGAGGTCGCCGGGCCGGACAGGGAACCGTTCCGCACCTTCGTCGCCCGCCGCATTGCGGCCTCCGGCGACGCCCGTCCTGTCTCGGCCGACCGGGCGGCGCGCTATTTCGGCGCCCGGCTGGAGCGGGGATCCCTCGTCCCCACGGACCAGGCCGCGGCGCGCCTCGGCTCGACGCGGTTCGCGACCTGGCTGGCGACGGCCTGAACCCGACGGAGATCCCCCATGCGCAAGACGCTCCTTCGCAAGACGCTCCTTCTCAAGACGCTCCTTCGGTTCGGCCTCCTCGCCGGGCTTCTCGGCGGATCCGGTCTTCCGGCCGCCGCCGCCGACCTGCAGGCGGGCGAGGCCCGGGTCACCCCGATCTTCGACCATCCCCTGCCGACCGTGTCCGGAAAAAGCCTGCGCGGGGTCCTCGTCGAGTACGGGCCCGGCGGATCCTCCCCCGCCCACCGTCATGCAGCCTCCGCCTTCATCACCGCGACGGTGATCGAGGGCGCGATCCGCAGCCGCGTCAATGACGGGCCCGAGCGGGTCTACCGGGCCGGCGAGAGCTTCGTGGAGCAGCCGGGCGACCACCATGCCGTCAGCGCCAATGCCAGCGCCACCGAGCGGTCGCGGCTGCTCGCGGTCTTCGTCGTCGACACGGAGGACCGGGCGCTGACGGTGCCGGACCGCCCGTGACGGCCCCGTCGCCCGCGTGCGAGGATCCCGCCATCACGGGATCGCTCCGCCCCCACAGACCCATGCCGCAGACGGACACGGCGACCGCCACCTTCGAGGCCCATCGTCCCCGGCTCCTGCGCCTCGCCTACCGCATGCTCGGCGCCCGCAGCGAGGCCGAGGACGTGGTGCAGGAGGCCTGGCTGCGCTGGATCGCGGCCGACCGGGGCGCGGTCGCCGCCCCCTCCCCGTTCCTCGCCCGTATCGTGACCCGGCTCTGCCTCGACCAGATGAAGTCGGCCCGCGCCCGCCGGGAGACCTATGTCGGCACCTGGCTGCCGGAGCCGCTGATCGAGGAGGAGCCGGGCGTGGACGAGGACGACCTCACCCTGACCTTGATGCTGGCGCTCGAACGCCTGTCGCCCCTGGAGCGCGCCGCCTTCCTGCTCCACGACGTGTTCGGCCTGCCGCTCGGCGCCGTGGCGGACACGCTCGGCCGGGAGGCCGCCGCCGTGCGCCAGCTCGCGGTGCGGGCGCGCCGCAACGTGCGCGCGGCGCGGCCGCGCTTCCCGGTGGCGCGGGAGGAAGGCGAGCGGATCGCCCGCGCCTTCTTCGACGCCTCCGCGAGCGGGGACGTCGCAGCCCTGCGCACCCTGCTGGCGCAGAACGCGGTCCTGTGCTCGGACGGAGGCGGCAAGGTCCTGGCCTTCCGCAACCCGATCGCCGGGATCGAGCGCCTGCTGCGCCTCTTCGCCGGCGTCCGGCGCAAATGGGGGCCCGGCCGGGCCGCGATGGTCGCGCCTCTCTGGATCGACGGGCTGCCGGGCTATGTCAGCCGCGAGCGCGGCGGCCTCGTCCAGACGACGGCGCTCGCGATCGAGCACGGCCGGATCACCGCCATCTACATCACCCGCAACCCCGACAAGCTGCGCCACGTCGCGCGCGTCCTCGCCGAGATGGACGACGGCGCGTCGCCGTCGTGACGCGGCGGCGCGGGAGGCGCCGCACCGCGGCGACGGTGGGCGAGGCCTCGAACGACGGTTCCCCCTCAGGGGCAGACGGCAGAACCGAGCACCGGATCCAGGATCGATCGGAGGCTCGCCGGATGATCGGCGTCACGCGCCGTCGGCGCAGGACGCAGATAGGCGCCGTCGAACCGCGCCACCTCCTGCAAGGCCGCGAAATCCGGGATGGCGAGCTGCTGCCGCTTCAGGGTGATGAGGCCGGAGGCGCGCAAATCCTGCAGGGTGCGGTTCACGTGGACCGTCGAGATCCCGACCGTCTCGCCGAGATCCTCCTGCGTGAGCGGCAGGAAGCAGCCCTCCGCGTCGGCCAGCCCGACCGCGCGCAGGCGGGTCATGATCTCGCACAACAGATGCGCGATGCGCTCGCGGGCGGTCAGGAATCCGAGGCTGGCGGTCCATTCCCGCTGAATGGCGGATGCCGCGAGCATGTCGAGCCAGAAGGCGCGCAGGATCCGCGGGGATCGGTCCATCGTCGTCAGCAGGGCGCGGCCGGACATCTGGGCCATGCGCACCGAGGTCAGCGTGCCGGTCGTGTAATTGATCACGTCCGGAAAGACGGCCGCCATGCTGCACACGTCGCCGGGCATGAGATAGGCGATGATCTGCCGGCGTCCGTCCTCCAGCTGCTTGTAGGCGCAGGCCCAGCCCTCCAGAATCACGCAGACGTCCCGCGGCGCGGCGCCTTCGCGAAGCAGGTCGCTCCTGGGGCCGACCCAGCCGCTCGCACGGGCGAGCTGCCGCAGCATCTCCTCGTCGACGGTGGAGAGACCCGCATAGCGGCCGAGCTTGCGGATCAGGTGGTACGGCATGCTCGGTCCCGGACGTTCCGCCGGGAGGCTAGCGTCCTCGACGGAGCCCCGAATTGATCTCGATCAATCGGCTACCCTGGCTTCGCTCGATGGCCGATCCCAGGGCCAGCCGTGCGGCGCCCGCTCGTCGGAAGCTGGTCGATGCCTCGAACCGACAGGCATTTCGGCGACGGACCGGGCTTCGCTCCCGCGGGCTACGCTCCAGGGGCCGGGTGAGGCACGGCCACCCCGCGCATCGCCGTCGCGACTTCGCATTCCGGAACCGGGACGGCGCGTCGAGCCCGCCCGAGGGACGGTCCGGGCCCAAACCCATGCAGAACCCGGGCGCGTCCCCGATGCCGATCGTCACGCGCCCCGATCGACGATGAGCGCCGTGCGGACCAGCTCGGCCAGGCTGCCGGCCTGCATCTTCGCCATCACGTTGGCCCGGTAGATCTCGACCGTGCGCGGGCTGATGCCGAGATCCTGGGCAATGACCTTGTTGGGCTTGCCGGCCACCAGCTCGTCGAGGACCTGAAGCTCCCGCTCCGACAGGGCGGCGACGCGCTGCCGGATCTCGGCGGCCACGGCGTCGCGCCCGGCGCTCTTGCGCCCGCGGTCGAGGGCGGCGCGCACCGCCGTCAGGAAGACCTCGTCGTCGAACGGCTTCTCGATGAAATCGACCGCGCCCTCCCGCATCGCCGCGACGGCGAGCGGCACGTCGGCGTGCCCGGTCATCACGATCACCGGCAGCGCGTCGCCCCGTGCCTTGAGGCGGCGCAGGAGCTCGATGCCGTCGATGCCCGGCATGCGCACGTCGGTGACGAGGCAGCCCGCCGGTTGCGCGACGGCCTCCAGGAAGGCGCCGGCCGAGTCGTGCAGGCGCACCGGGATCCCGTCGGAGGCGAGCAGGAAGGCGAGCGATTGCCGGACCGCGAGATCGTCATCGACCACATGCACCAGCATCTCACCCGACATCGTCCAGCTCCCTCCGGTCGACCGCCCGCAACGTGAAACGGAACCGCGTCCCCTCGCCCGGCCGCGACTCGGCCAGGATCTTGCCGCCATGCGCCTCCACGATGGTGCGGCAGATCGAGAGGCCGACCCCCATCCCGTGCGGCTTGGTGGTCACGAAGGGCTGGAACAGGCGCTCCCCCACCTCGGGCGCGAGGCCCGGGCCCGTATCGGCGACGCCGATCTCGACGAGGCCGTCCCGCGGCAGCGCCCGGGTGGTCACGCGCAGCTCGCGCCGGGGCCCGTCCTGCATCGCCTCGATGGCATTGCGGATCAGGTTGAGCAGGACCTGCTGGACCTGGATCCGGTCGGCGAGCACGAGCGGCGCCTGCGGGTCGAGGGAGAAGGTGACGTGCACCCCACGCTCCTTGGCGCCGACGAGGGCCAGCGCGCTCGCCTCCTCGATGAGCTTCGGCAATTCCTCGATGTGGCGCTCGCCCTCGCCGCGGGCGACGAACTCGCGCAGGTGCCGGATCACCTGCCCCGCCCGCAGGGCCTGGGCCGCGGCCTGGTCCACCGCGTCGGCGAGCATCGCCATCTCGGGGGGCTGCACCCCGTCGGCGCCCTGCATCCGGTCGATGAGGCGGCGGCAGCCCTTGAGGTAGCTGGCGATGGCGGTGAGCGGCTGGTTGATCTCGTGGGCGAGCGTCGAGGCCATCTCGCCGAGCGCAGTGAAGCGCGACATGTGGACCAGCTCGGATTGCAGCTCCTGCAGCCGCGTCTCGGTGCGCTGGCGCTCGGTGAGGTCGCGGATGAAGCCCGTGAAGTAGCGCGCGCCCGACGAGCGCATCTCGCCGACGGCGAGCTCCATCGGGAAGGTCGAGCCGTCCCGGCGCTGGCCGACCACGACACGTCCGATGCCGATGATGCGCCGCTCGCCGGTGGCGAGGTAGCGAGCCATGTAGGAATCGTGCCGGCTGCGATAGGGCTCGGGCATCAGCAGGCTGACGTTGCGGCCCACCACCTCCTCGGGCGCGTAGCCGAACTGGCGCACGGCCGTGGCGCTGAAGGACTGGATCCGGGCCGCCTCGTCGATGACCACCATCGCGTCGGGGACCGTCTCCAGGATCGAGCGCAGATGCGCCTCCCGGGAGCGCAGCTCGATCTCGGCCTGGCGCTGCGCGCGGATGCTGAACACCACGCCGCGGTGGCGGACCGGGCCGCCCTCCGGATCGATCTCGACGCTGCCGCGCGAGCGCAGCCAGTCGGTCTCGCCGTCGGGGCGCACGACCCGGTAATCGACCTCGTAGGCGCCGCCCCGTTCGAGGGCGCGCTGGATGGCCCGGGCCCGGGGCTCGCGGTCGTCCGGATGGACCAGGTCCTGCGACGCCTCGAAGGTGGTCAGGCGCTCCGGCGAGACGCCGAACAGCTGGGCGCCGCTCGGCGAGACGGTGACGCGGCCGGTGGGCACGTCGAGCGACCAGAAGCAGATGCCGACCTCCTCGAGGGTCCAGCGCAGCTCCTCGCCGTGAAGCGCCTCGCTCCGTAGCGCTGCACCATCGAGCTCCTGGGCGTCCGGTGGGCTGTGGCCGCTCGGGGCGGGGTGATGGGGATGGTCGGGCGTCGTCATGCGGGTCAGCGGCGGCGAGGCCTCACGCCGAGGTCGGATACCGTCCATCAGTAGCAGGAACCGCCTCCCGTGTCCGCCCAAGACCTGTGCACGAGACCTGCGTACAAGGCCGGCTTCCGGCACGCCCGGTGTCTCGTCTCCGATGCCGCCCGTCACGCATCGAGGCGCCGGAGGGCTGCCCTGTCCTGCACCTCGACGGCGCGCCGGTGGTTGGCCAGCGCGATGACGCCCTCCCGCTCCAGCTGCGTGAAGCTGCGCGACACGCTCTCGATCGTCAGGCCGAGATGGTCGGCGATGTCGGCCCGCGACATCGGCAGCGCGATCGTGCCCTCCGTCCCGGACCGCCGCGCCAGCCCGAGCAGGAAGCTCGCGACGCGCTCCTTGGCCGACTTGCGCCCGAGCAGCAGCATGTGGTCCTGCGCCCGCTCCAGCGCGCGCAGCATCGCCGCCGCCACCTCGTGGGCGAGAGCGCCCGCCTCGCCCGTCAGCGCGGCGCGGTCGCTGCGGCGATGGGCGACCAGGGTCGTGTCGACGAGGGCGTCGGCGCCGGTGCGGCGCTCGGCGCCGGCCTCGAGGCCGAAGATGTCGCCCGGCAGGTGGAAGCCGTCGATCTGCCGGCGGCCGTCGCTCAGGAGGCGGTAGGTCCGCACCGCCCCGGACACGACCTTGTAGAAGTGCACGACGCGGTCGCCCTCGGCGTAGATCTCCTCCTCGGCCTCGAAGCGGCGGCGCGCGCCCGCGGCCGCGCCGTCCTGCGCGCCGTCCTGCCTGAGCCGGGCGGCCGGAGCGGGGCCGGCATTGAGCGCGGGGCCGAGGCCGGCGGTGGCGAGAGCGAGCGGCATGGGAGAGGCCCCGTCGGATGGCGTGTGACGAGGCCATGGCTACGGCGCCGGAGGCGAGCGGGACATTCCGGACCAGCGCTTAAGGGATTCCCCGTAAGCGAGTCGCGCCCGCCGCCCCGGCCCGGCCCGAGGATGGCCCCGTCACCCGTCACTCGTCACTCGTCACCCGAGGGCGGGCAAGCGCCGGGACCTGGGCGCGCCGGGACCTGGGCGCGCCGGGACCTGGGCGCGCCGGGACCTGGGAGCGCCGGGACCTGGGAGCGCCGGGACCTGGGAACGCGATGTGGGACTTGGGGGGACGCAAGTCGCCCGCCGGGCGGCGGATCCCGCTTGCGCTGGATCAATGCGCGGGCCCCGGCGCTCCCCGACCTTCGTGCCCGGGAGGGGCATGCCGGACCATCCAGGCCGGGCTCGCCGCCAGGCGGCGCCTTCCCTCAGGAGGCGGCATGCTGGTCGAGACGAGCGCGAGGGACGACGAGACGCCGGCACCGACCTGCCGCCAGGCGCGGCCGGAGAACGGCTGTGCGGAGTGCAAGGTGCGCCCGATCAGCGTCTGCTCCGTGCTGACGCCCACCGAGCTCGACGAGCTGGAAACGCTCGGCCAGCGCCTCACCCTCGACAAGGGACAGACCCTGTTCGGCCAGGGCGAGCCGGCGGGCGCGGTCTACAACGTGATCGACGGGACCTTGCGCCTCTCCCGCCTCCTTCCGGATGGACGGCGCCAGGTCATGGGGTTCGCGCTGCCGGGCGACTTCCTGGGTCTCGCCCTGCAGGACGTGCGCTCCGTCTCGGCCGAGGCGCTCGGCCCGGTGCGGACCTGCCGCTTCGCCCGGAAGGATTTCGACGCGCTGGTCGAGGCCAAGCCGCACCTGCTCCGGAGCCTGCACGAACGGGCCGGCCACGAGCTGGCGCTGGCGCAGGAGCAGATGCTGCTTCTCGGGCGCCGCACCGCGGAGGAGAAGGTCGCCGCCTTCCTGCTCGGCCTGCGAGACCGCTACGCGCGGACCGGCCGCAGCTCCGTCACGGTCGAGCTGCCGATGGGCCGCCAGGACATGGCGGATCATCTCGGGCTGACCATCGAGACGGTCAGCCGCATGCTGACCCGCCTCGACCGCGCCCACACCATCCTGATCGTGCCCGGCGGCGTGCGCCTGGTCGACGTGGAGCGCCTGGAACAGCTCGCCGCGACCTGACAGGTCGCCGCGGCCTGAGCGCTCGCGCCGCCGCGCCGACCTTGCGCCGCGCCGGGGCGCAAGGTCGGGCTCGACCGTCAATGGCTCATCAGGCAGCAGAGGGGCGAGGTCTGGAGGATGCTCCGGGTCATCCCTCCCAGGAGCCATTCGCGCAGGCGGGAATGGCCGTAGGCGCCCATCACCACGAGGTCGGCGTCGTGGCGCCCGGCGAAGCGGATGATGGCGTCGGCGATATCGCCGGCGGCCGCGTCGAGCCGGTGCGTGGTGACGTGCGCGCCATGGCGGGCGAGGAAATCGGACACCTCCTCGGCGCCTTCCAGGCGCGCCTCCCGGCCCGCGCTCACCACGAAGACCTGATCGGCGAGCGCGATGAAAGGCAGGGCGGCGGTCACCGCGCGGCGCGCCTCGGGCCCGTCCTTCCAGGCGACGACGATGCGGGCGGCCTTGAGACGGTCGACCCCCGGCGGCACGACCAGCACCGGGCGGCCGACCTCCATCAGCACGGCGCCGGGTGCGGCGCCCATCGCGTCCGCACCGTCCTGTCGCGGGTCGCGCCCGAGCACGACGAGGTCGGCGCCGCGCGCCTGCTGGATCAGGTACGCCTCGGGGTCGGCCTCCGCCTGCCGCCACTCCCGGCGCAGGGCTGCGCCGCCGTTGCGCTCGAAGACGTCCTGCGCCCGCGCCAGCGCGTCGACCAGGGCCGCCCGGTCCTTCGCGTAGGTCTCCTGCGCCGTCACGATGTCGCCGACGGGAGCGGGCGCGTCGATCGTGCGGGCGGCAAGGCCCGTGAGGCCGGCCTCGAACCGGCCGGCAAGATCGGCCGCGAGGCGGACGCGGTCGGCGGCCGACCGTCCGAGGTCGAGAGACACCATGATGCTGGCGATGGACATGTGAGATCCCGGGATCGGAGGCATGATCGTCCGGGGCAGTGTGCGAGGGACCGCCGGCCCGGCCTTGATCCATCTCAAACCCGACCTCCCCCCAGCGGAAGGCGGCGGGCAGCCGCGCCTCGGTGCGGAGACCGGAACGACGCCGATGTGCTCCCTCGCCCGGCCGGCACGGAACGGTGCGATCCCGCCGCCGTATCGATGAACATGAGGCGGCCGAGCGAAGGCCCGAGACGTGGTGACGGGCTTTCTTCCCGGGGAGACCCGCACCCGCGGACGACCTCGCCGACACGATGTGGCGGGTGACGCCGGCCGATCCGGAGATGAGGCGGATGAGTGCGGACCCCCATGCTTCCGGGATCCTCCCGTCCCGGCCCTGGGACGGGCCGGCAAGGCCTGAAGCGGCCGGGACGAATCCGATCGGCCTCGGCGGGCGGCGGGACGGCGGCGTCCGTGGTCCGGCCGGCCCCTCGCCAGCATCCCAGATCCCGGCGCCGGCGCCGGCGCCGGGATCTGGGATGCTGGCGAGGCGATGCGTTCCGGTTCCCTGCCAATGGCCAACGATGCGGCCAACGATGCGGGCGCCGAGACGGCCGCCGATGAGCGGCCGTGTTCCGCCGCGCATGCGCGAGAACCGCGCTTTCGGGAGCAGGCGCATGCTGGTGCGACGCCGAGGAAGCCGCCGAGGCAGCCACGAGGGTAGCGGATCGGGACCGGCGCGTCCGCGTGCCGTGCCGCAGGACGGGACGCCCGCCCTCGACCGCCGGAGCTTCCTCCGGCGCTCCGGCCTGACCGCGGCCGGCCTCGCGGGCCTCGGCGCCTTGCGGCTCGGGGCCGTGCGCCGGGCCGAGGCTACCGGCTCCCCGGCGAACCCCGCCGAGACGGTGCTGCGGCGTGCGGCGCAGACTGGGCCGCGCTCGCGGCGGCGGAGCAACTCGGTCTGCGGCGCCGCATCGTCCTGCCCTTCGCCCCGGAGCGCTTCCGCGGGATTCCGGTGGTCGATCGGCCAGGCGATTGGGGGCCGGCCTTCGACCGCGCCATCGAGCCGCCCGCGCAGCGGGCGACCTCGTGGTGCCGGACGCCGGCGACGGCGACACGGCGTACGCTGCGGCCAATGAGGCCGTCATCGGCGAGGCGCAGGCCCTCGCCGCCGGCACCGAAAGACGGCGGGTGGCCGTGATCGCTTCCATCGCAGATCCGTGTTCGACGGCAAGACGAGCCGAATTTGATCCAGCTCAAGGCGTGCTCGATCTCGCCCTTCTATCGTAATCCGGATTATTCGCCTGGATCGGCGAATGACGATGACGCGAGATAAATTTTTCCAACCTCGCTTCAGGCGGGCGCGGCAGCGGCGCGCCTTGTCATCTTCGCGCTGGAGTGTCGCCATGATTGCGAACATCGGAACCATCGATCGTTCTCTTCGGATCGTCCTCGGACTGGCTCTGCTGATCTCCGCCTACGATGTCCTGACGGGGGTCTGGGTGTGGCTGGCCGCCGCGATCGGGGCGGTTCTGATGGTGACGGCCCTGATCGGGACCTGTCCGGCCTATTCGCTGCTCGGCATCAGCACCTGTCCCGATCGTCTGAGGGGGCATGATCCTGGCGCCCGGGGCTCATCCGCACCCGCTGCCGCGACCGCAGGCCTCCCTCCTCTCGCGTCCCGGGAAGGTCTCGATGAACCAGGACGTCGCGCAAACGCGATCCGCGCAATCCGCTGCGCTTCGCCATGCCCGCCCGATCCGGATGAAGGCCGCGGTCGTCGTCTTCGCGAACCAGCGGGACAACGTGATCAAGGTCGCGGTCGCGCCCTAGGCGAGCGCCTCGCGCAAGCCGGCCGAGGCGGGATCCAGGGAAAAGCCCGCCGCGGGCTCGGCGCACCGGTTCGATCGTGTCGACGGCCCTCCTTCCGACCCCTCGGCCTCAATAGGGCCTGTCCCGGAGGCCTAGGCGATGGAACAGCCGCGCCAGGACGACCTCCCCGACCGTGAAGAGCGCCACGGTGGCGGCGATGTCGGCCGGGCCGAGGGCCAGCCGGCGTCGCAGCACGAGGAGGGGCAGGAGCGCCTCGGGGACTTGGTCCAGGCCGAAGGCCTGTGCGTGAGCCGGCAGGCCGAGCCGGCGCTTGGCGAAGCTGGATGCGAGATCCCCGGTCAGGGAGGCCGCCGCGAGCGCGAGCCCGGTCGCGGGCGGCAGCCTCAACGCGGGAGCGACGAGCGTGGTGGCCGCGCAGGACGCCGCGAGCCCGCGAAACGTCTTCCCGCGCCCGAAGACGGGTCTGCCGTCGCCGAGCGTCCGGTCGAGATCGATGGGCGTGGCGAAGCGGTCGCCGAGCAGCGTCCGCGCCAGGATCGGCGCGTAGTTCGCGACCGCCAGCAGGACGAGCGGCCTGGCGAGTCCGGCAGGGTCACGCATGGCGGCGGATCGCCGGCCCGGGCGGCGGGCTTCGAACGGAAACGGGGTCGCGAAAGTGCCCGCCTCTCGCCGGCGACGGAGTCGGGTGGCGTCGGGTCCGGCCCCAGGGCTGCGGCATCGTGGGTGAGACCGGGACCTCGGCAGGCGTGCATGGCGGCACGCCGAGCGGCTCATCCCCGGGCGGCAGATCCGGCGCGACCGGGACGCCCGCCGGCGCCGGCACGGGCACCTCCCGCGGTTCGGTCGGCCGGGCCGGAGCCGGATAGGGGTCGGCCGGCGTCGGCCACGGTGAGGGCTCGCCTGACATCATCGACGCTGCCTCCGAAATCTCCCTCAGAGTAGCGTGCGCCCTGCCGCGCCGCCTTGTTCCAGATCAAAGAGCGAGTTGCGACGGACCGTGCCAATCCGAGGCGATCCTCGTGATCGTCGGACGCCGCGTGACGCGGCTTGAGGCGCCTCCGGCGATCCTAGGCTGTTCGGTTTCGAGGAATGGACCGGACTTGGCGCTCCTCCTCTGCGGGACACGCTCACCGCATCGAGGCAAGGCGGACAGTCGAGGCCGCGGCCTCGAAGCTGAATGAGTGCCCGAGGCGGGAGATCTTCTGCCCGTTGAAGGAGGCGCAGACCGTGATCGGGCATTGCCAGAACATCCACGACCGCGTCGGTCACCATCCCGGATCTGACCTTCCGGCGACCCGTGGCCGCCACCATGCAGTCGTCTCTCGATCAGCTCGGTCCGATAGGCCGGTCAGGGCACCCGCGGAACCGGTTGGCCCACCAGGGCTGCAGCCACGGGCCGCGATGAGCATGGTCCGACGAATCCGGGCCCGCAGGCGTGCATCTTCGTCGCCCGACATCGGACCTCACGAGTCCTTTGAGACGGGAAGGCGGCGGCAGGGACGGTCCAGAGCTTGCGCTGGATCAAACGCGGGCCTGGTCGCCCATGCTTGAATATGCTGCTGACACCGGGTCCAATCGTCGGCGGCAGCCGAGCGATCGGAGGTCTTACGATGAAGCGCGCATCCCCACCTCTCATCATGCTGGTCGAGGAGGAGGCCGACGAGCGTGAGGCGATCTCGCGCCTGCTCAGGGAGAGCGGCTTTGCAGTGGTGTCTGCGCCCACCACCGACAGCGCTCTCGCCTACCTCACCGCGCATCCAGCGGTGCAGGGGCTGGTCGTCGACGCCCACGAACCGGGCGCGTTCGACGGCCATGAACTCGCCCGCCGCGTCAGGACGGCGCTGCCGCAGATCGCCGTGGTGGTCACGTCGGGGCATTCGGACGACCCCTCGTGGTCGCCGCCGGACGGCGCGGAGTTCCTGCTCAAGCCCGACCTCGTGACCGAACTCCCTGCGACGCTCCATCGCCTCATCGGCGCGGACGCGCGCGGTGCGGCGTAGGCCGCGCGTGACCGACCAGGAGCCCTGACCCCCAGTCTTGGCACCGCGCGCATTCATGGCCGCGCCTTTCAAGGAGGTTATATTTATGTTTTTCTCTGTTTTTGCTTGAGCTTGAGGGGCCGTCTTCTTCGATGCGGATTCCCGGCGTCCGACGTGCTTTCGGCTACGGGCGCGCCATCACGCTCGGCAACACGGCTGCCGATTCTTGCTTGCCTTCCGAGTACGTGCCTTCCAAGTATTCAGCACCTGAGACGGCATGACCTGAGACGGCACGGCTCTCGGTGGTTTCGTCGGCACCGCCTGATCGATGGGGGCTCCGTCCAGGTCAGGTCCGCCCAGTCCCGCCTGTGCAGGCTGCTGTCATCCTGCACGGGGGCTCATGCGACCATGCCGCTCGTGAGTGGCAAGCCCGGACCTGATTCCGGACACCCGCCGTTGCGCATCAGCGCACGTGCCGGACAGGCGCTCGTTGCGTCCGAAGGGCCGCGGCTGGATGTCGAGCGGCCATCAGCGGCCCTGAGCGAAAGTCCGTCGGTGCCGCGACGGCATGAACAGGTGCCGAATTCGGTAACAGCGGCAAGAGCTGTCCTGTTCGTGACAGCCACGTCGTCGCGGCTCGCCCGAGCAGCCGATCATCGCCGCGATCGATCGGACCGCTGACCACTGCGAGCCATGCTCGCTGCCGTGGTCGCGCACCGCGCGTTGGCGCATTTCGGATGGAAACGGGGCTGGTCGCTTCGTCATGGCGCCAGTCTCCGGGAAGGAGGAGGCTCCGGGAAAGCTGGGGCGTTTGCTCTCGCCGTGCCCGGTCCATGCAGGACGCTGAAGAGCGGCCCCTTCGTGCTGCCGCGCCCGGCCCTGCAGATCGCATTGGCCTTCGTCAGCCCCCTGTCTCCGCTTTGGCCGCGAGGCGGAACCGACGAAGCGACAGGATGAGGAAGAGGCCACCGATGCCGGCGATGACGACGAGCCGCGGCCATACGACGTCCAGGCCGGCGCCGCGGTACAGGACGGCCTGGGCGAAGGCCACGAAATGCACTGTCGGCGAGGCCTGGAGCGCGGCGGACAGCCAAGGCGGCATGCTCTCGAGGGGCGTGTTGCTGCCCGACAGCATGGCGAGCGGCAGGTAGACCAGCAGGAAGAGCAGGCCGAGCTGCGGCATCGAGCGCGAAACCGTACCGAGATAAAGCCCGACCGCCGTGGCGAAGAACAGGTAGATGGCGGTTCCGGCCATGAACGCCGGCAGCGACCCGGCGAGGGGCACCCGCAGCACGCCGCGCACGACCACCACCAGCGACAGGCCCACCGCCGTCAGGATGACCGCGCCGTTGGCCCAGATCTTGGCCAGCGCGATCTCCATGGGAGCGACGGGCATCACCAGCAGATGGTCGAGGGTGCCGCGCTCGCGCTCGCGCACGATGGCGGCGCCGGCCAGGATGATCGCCAGCATGGTGACGCTGTTGAGGATTCCCATGACGCTGGTGAACCAGGCGGTCTCGGCGTTGGGGTTGTAGGCGATCCGCGACACGAGGGTCACGGGCGCGGGCCCCGTCCCCCGGCCTCGGGCCAGATAGCCGGCGATCTCGCCGGCGACGATCTGCTGGGCGTAGCCCGCCCCGAGGCCGGCCTGGACCATCGCGGTGGCGTCGACGTCGAGCTTCAGCACCGGGTGGCGGCGGGCGAGGAGATCGCGCGCGAGATGCGGCGGGACGTCGAGGACGAGAGTGTAGCGCCCGGCATTCATGGCCGGCAGGACCTCGCGCGCGGCGAGGAAAGCGGGCGGCCGGAACAGGGGCGGCAGGAAGGCCCCGGCGATGCGGCGCGAGAGCGGCGAGCGATCCTCGTCGACGATCGCCACGGAGGCGTTGCGCACCTCCTGCGAGCCGCTGCGCGCCTGCGCCAGGATCGCGAGGGAGAAGCTGTAGAGGACGAGCCCGATCAGCACGGTGTCGGTCAGGACGCTGCGCAGCTCCTTGATGCCGAGCCAGAGGATCGTCGCGAGGCTGCGCATCGTGCCCCTCACGCCTCGTGCCCGCGCAGCAGCGCGACGGCCAGCAGGATCAGGGCCGGCACGAACAGGGCGAGCACGCCGAGGGTGGCGGCGAGATCGGAGAAGCCGAGGCCCTTGGTGAAGGTCCCGACGCTGACCGGCAGGTAATGGCTCATCGGAAACAGCGCGCCGATGACCCGCGCGGGGCCGGCGAGGGACGAGACCGGCACCAGCATCCCGGAGAACATCGTGGCCGGCAGGACGGTCATGATCGCGGTGCCGAACAGGGCCGCGATCTGGGTGCGCGCGAAGGTCGAGACCAGCATCCCGTAGGCCGTCGTCGCGAAGACGTAGATCAGCGTCCCCAGGACGAGCGTCGGGGCACTGCCCCGTAGGGGCACGCCGAACACCGTGAGCGCGAGGACGACCATCAGGACGAAGTTGACCATCGCGACGGCGGCGTAGGGCACCTGCTTGCCGACCAGGAATTCGAGCCGGGTGAGCGGGGTCGCGTAGAGGTTGACGATCGAGCCGAGCTCCCGCTCGCGGACGACCGCGAGCGCCGTCAGGATCGCCGGGATCAGGGCGAGCTGGAGCGCGATCTGCGCCGGCACCATGGCGTAGATGCTGTCGAAGGTCGGGTTGTAGGTGAACCGCACGGCGAGGCCCGCCGGCGGGACGGAGGCCGACCGCAGCCGCAGGACGAGCGGGTCGGCGAGGGCGCGCTCGTGCAGGGCGGCGAGGTAGCCGCGGATCGTCTGCGCCACGAAGGGCCGCGCCCCGTCGATCCTCACCGAGACCTCCGTCGGGCGCCCGCGCGCGATGTCGCGCCCGAAATGCGGCGGGATCTCCATTGCCGCCGCGATCTCGCCGCCGGCGAGCCGCCGATCGAGGTCCGCGGCGTCGGCGAGCGGAGCCCGCTCGACGAAGTACGGCGAGCCGCGCAAGGCCTCGAGATAGGCGCGGCTGGCGTGGCTCCGGTCGCGGTCGAGCACCGCGACGGTGAGGCTGTTGACGTCGGTGGAGATGCCGAAGCCGAAGACGAGCATCAGGAAGCTCGTTCCCAGCACCGCGAAGGCGAGCCGGACCCGATCGCGCAGGAGTTCGAGCGTCTCGCGGAGGCTGCAGGCGAGGAGCCGGCGCAAGCTGAAGAGCGGCGGCGACGCCGAGGGCCCGCGGGGTGGCAGGGCGATGTCCTCGGCACGGGGCACGCCGCCCCGGGCCTCGGCGGCCCTTTCCAGGACCGCCACGAAGGCGTCCTCGAGGTCGGCGGCCCCGTTCGCGGCGACGAGGCCCGCCGGGGTGTCCGTGGCGAGAACGCGGCCGGCATCCATGAGGGCGATGCGGTCGCAGCGTTCCGCCTCGTTCATGAAGTGGGTCGAGACGAAGATCGTCACGCGCTGCCCACGCGCGAGATCGGAGAGCAGCGCCCAGAACCGGTCGCGGGCGAGCGGGTCGACGCCGGAAGTCGGCTCGTCGAGGATGAGCAGGTCGGGGCCGTGCACGATCGCGACGGCGAGCGACAGGCGCTGGCGCAGGCCGAGGGGCAGGTCCTGCGCGCGCGTGTCCGCGTGCGCGCCCAGCCCGAAGGACGCGATCAGCCCGGTGACTCGGGCCCGCGCCGCGTCGGGAGGCAGATGGAACAGCCGCGCGTGCAGGACGAGGTTCTGCCGGACGCTCAGCTCGCCGTAGAGCGAGAAGGCTTGCGACATGTACCCGACCCGGGCGCGCGTCTCTCGGTCGGCCGGGTCGAGCGGCCGGCCGAACAGCAGGATGTCTCCGGCGCTCGGCGGCGTGAGGCCGGTCAGCATCCGCATCGTCGTCGTCTTGCCGCAGCCGTTCGAGCCGACGAAGCCGAAGATCTCGCCGCGCCGGATCGTGAAGCTCACGTCGTCCACCGCCGTCACGTCGCCGAACCGGCACGTCAGCCCCCGCGCCGTGATGATCGGCTCGGCGGGCCCCGCGCTCCGGGCGGGGGCCGGGCGCCGCGGCCGGGCGGCCCCGGCGACGAGGGAGACGAAGGCCGCCTCCAGGTCGGAGGTTCCCGCGGCGCGCCGCAGCTCGTCCGGCGTGCCGGCGGCGGCGACCCGGCCGTCGTTCATGGCGACGAGCCAGTCGAATCCCGCGGCCTCCCGCAGGTCTGCGGTGGCGACCAGGATCGAGAGGCCGGGTCGGGCCTCGCGGATCCGGTCGATCAGGGCCCAGAACTGCCGCCGCGAGAGCGGATCGATCCCGGTCGTCGGCTCGTCGAGGATCATGAGGTCGGGATCGTGGATCAGGGCGCAGCAGAGACCGAGCTTCTGCTTCATTCCGCCCGAGAGCTTGCCGGCCTCCCGGTCGGCGAAGGGGCTCAGGCCGGTGCCGGCGAGGAGAAGCCGGATGCGCATCTCCCGCTCCGGCCCGCCCTGGCCGAACAGGCTGGCGAAGGCGAGGATGTTCTCCCGCACGCTCAGGGAGGCGTAGAGGTTCCGGCCGAGCCCCTGGGGCATGTAGGCGATGCGGGCGCGGATCGCCGCGCGGTGGCGGGCCTGCGCGACCTCGCCGCCGAGCACCCAGGCCCGTCCCGTCTGGATCCGCCGGGTGCCGGCGAGGATCGCCAGGAGCGAGGACTTGCCGACGCCGTCCGGGCCGATGAGCCCGACGATCCGCCCGGCCGGCAGCGCGAGGGTGACGCGGTCGAGCGCCACCCGCTTGCCATAGCGCAGCGAGACGGCGGCGACCTCGGCGACCGCCGGGCCGGGATCGACCGAAACCGCCATCATCGGGCTCCCGCCACGGCGGCCGGGGGCGGGCTCGGGGACAGCCGCGCGGGCCAGGCGGCGGCCTCGTCGGTGCGCACGACGCCGATCCCGGGCAGCCCGGTCCGCACCAGGGCCTCGCGTCCCTTCAGCCGCTCGGGATCGACCCGCAGGCGGATGCGGAACATCAGCTTGTCGCGCTCGTCCTTCGTCTCGACCGTCTTGGGCGTGAACTGCGCCTCGTTCGCCACGAACACGGCCCGGGCCGGGATGACGTGGTCCGGGTAGGCGTCGAGCACGATGCGCCCCTCGGCCCCGATCCGGACGCGCCCGGCCTGCGCCGTGGGCAGGTAAACGTCCATGTAGACGTAGCCTGCGTCGAGCATCGTGAACACCCGGCCGCCGGCCGCCAGCACCTCGCCGGCATTCGCGACGCGGTACTGGATCGGCCCGTCGCGGGGAGCGGTCAGGGAATTGTCCGCGATGTTGACGCGGATGTAGTCGAGGCCGTGGAGTGCGGCGTCGCGGGCGTGCCGGGCGGCGCCGATCCGGGCGGAGGCCGCCTCGCGGGCGGCAGCGGCACCCTCGGCGGCGTGGCGGGCGGCGAGCAGCGCCTGGTCGGCCGCACCGACCCTGGCCGCCGCGGCGCCCTGCGCCGCGGTCGCGCCGTCCAGGGCCTGCTGACGCATGTCGAGCATCTCGCCGGTCGCATATCCCTTCGCGACGAGGGCGGAGGTGCGGGCGAAGGCCTGCCGGGCGAGGCGCATCACGCTCTGTGCCTGGTCGAGATTGGCCTTCGCCTCCTCCACCGTCCGCCGGGCCTGCGCCACCAAGGCCTCGGCGGCGAGCACCGCCCGCTCCTGCTGGGCGAGGCTCTGTCCGGCCTCCTCCAGGTTGCGCTCGGCCTGGCCGGCCCGGGCTTCGGCCTGGCCCGCCTGCTCCTCGAGGTCGCGTGTGTCCATCACGGCGACGACCTGACCCTTGCGCACCATGTCGCCTTCGTCGGCGAGGAGCCGGGCGACGCGGCCGGCGAACTTGGTGTCGATGTCGATCTCGTCGGCCTCGAGGCGCCCGTTTCCCTGCGCGAAGCCCGGCGGCAGCACGGGTGGGCGTGAGCGCCACCAGGCGAAGCCGGCGGCCGCCCCGACCAGGAGGGCTGCGAGCATCGCGAGCCAGACGCTGCGCCGCCAGCCCGTCCGTCCGGCCGGCAGGGCGGGCGGCGGTGTGGGCGGCGGTGTGGGAACGAGCGCCTGCCCCGGAGCGATGCCGGCGAGCTCCGGGCTCTCCGCGAGAGGCGTCGTCGCGGTGGGAGGAGGCGCGGAGAGAGAGGCCGAGATCACGGCTTGCGCTCCCGCGCCGGAGGACGGATCAGGGGGTGGACGCATCGGCCGGCCGCGCCGCTTCGCCGTACCGGACCTCTTGCCGCGCCGCTTCGTCCGGAACGACGACGACCTCGCCCGAGAGCGGCTCGATCCGGATCATGGGGTCGTGCAGGCCGCTCACGCCCGACACGGATTCCATGGCGGCGTCGCCGCGCGGCGGAGGCGCGTGCCCGCGCCGCCTCCGCCGGCGTCCGCACGAGGTCGGTGCAGGCGGCGATGCCGACCATCCGAGCCGCGCACCGAACCGGCAGGCGCTTGACGCGGTGGCGCTCCATCGGGGCGACGCCCTCGACGAGGGAGGCCTCCTCGCCGACCGTCACCAGCCCCCGGGTCATGACCGCGTCGACCCGCCTGCCGCAGGCGCGGGCATACTCGGCGGGCCGCCGTCCGGGGCTGAGCAGGTCTTGCAGCGAGCGCGGCCGCTCCCGCTCGGTGCCGCGCTCGCCCCGGCGCAGCAGGTCGGCCTCGCTGACGATGCCGACGAGCCGCCCCTCCCGGTCCGCGACCGGCAGCGCGCCGATGCGCCGGTCCAGCGTCAGGCCGATGGCCTGGGTGATGGTCGCGTCGGCGCGGAGGCCGGCGATCCGCCGCACCATGATCTCACGAGCGAGAATCTGGGCGTGCATGCGGAGTCCTCCGGACGCGGGCAGCCGCAGGCGGAAACTGCACGATGCGGCGGTGCCGTCCCGCTTTGCCGTGAGGATGGGCGCGCGGGCAGGCGCCGCCTTGATCCAGCGCAAGCGACCGCCCCGTCCTGCGCCTCGGCCGACCCGCGGGCCGACCCGCGGGCCGACGGCCCGTCCGAGCGGTTCCGGATGCGGCCGGTCCGTAGCGACCGCATGACGATTCCGTCGAACACCTGGAGCCCTGCCGGGTCGGAGGGCGGCACCCGTCCCTGCATCGAAGCCGGCGACGCCGCCGCGACGATGTGGGCGGGGGCCGGGGCGGCCGAGGTGCGGCTCGCGCACCGGCCGCCGAGGAACGGATCCTGAACGGCGAAGGGGAACGCTACGGAAGACGGCTGGGCTGATCAGCCTCCGTCAAGGGTGTTCGGTGAAGAAGGCGCGATGGAGCGGGCGATCGGGATCGGTCCGACGGCATTCCGCCGGAGGAGCGCTGCGCATCTGGGCAACGTCATCCTCCCGGTGCGCCGACGACCCGCGCGGCGACGCACGCGCGATAATAGGCCAGTACCGCCGTCAGGCTGTCACGCAGGGAATGACGGGGCCGGTATCCCAGCGCGGTAAGGCGACTCACATCGGCGAAGCTGCGGGCGACGTCTCCCCGTCGGGCCGGCCGCCGGACAACGTCGACCGGAGCGGCCAGGCCGCCGAGCCCGACGAGCATCGCGAGGACGTCCTCGCCGCTGGTCTCGCGGCCGGACGCCACGTTGTAGGCCCGTCCCGGCTGGCCGTGGGCGGCCAGAACGCGCAATGCACGGGCGACGTCCCTGACGTCGATGTAGTCCCGCGTGGTATCGAGCGCTCCGACCGTCACGGAGGGGGGGCGCAGCCCGGCCCCGGCCTCGGCGATCTGCCGGCCGAGCCAGCCGCAGAGATGGCGCTCGTCCTGACCGGCGCCGACCGGGTTAAAGATCCTGCCCCACACCACCGGCAGGGAAGCCGCCTCCGCCAGGATGCGTCCCAAGTCCTCCGCCGCCCGCTTGGTGGCGGCGTAGGGGTCCATGGGAGCGCAGCAGGCTTCCTCGCTGAACGGGGGCTCGCGGCCGGGATCCGCACCGTAGACGGAGCCGGACGAGCCGAGGATCACCTTCCGCGGAACCACGCTGGATTCCCGGAGCGCCCCCAGGAGGGACACCACCCCGCCGATATTCGTGCTCACGAGGCGGTCCGGCGGATCGTCCCGCAGGGCGGCGGCCAGATGCACCACGATGTCGGGGCGGACCTCCCGGATCGCCCGGGCCAGGGCCGGGCCATCGGCGATGTTGATCACCCGGTATCCGTAGCGGGGCGTGGCCAGGGCCCGACCGAGTCTCGGGGGCAAGGGCGCCGGCAGCGCGGCGTCCCCCCAATGGACGACGTGCGTGAAGGTGTCCGGCAAGGCAGGAGAACGGCCGAGGCCGAGAATGACGGCATCAGGCTCGGCCGCCAGCCA
Organism: Methylobacterium currus; assembly: GCF_003058325.1. Taxonomy (NCBI): domain Bacteria; kingdom Pseudomonadati; phylum Pseudomonadota; class Alphaproteobacteria; order Hyphomicrobiales; family Methylobacteriaceae; genus Methylobacterium; species Methylobacterium currus. The sequence goes on along the minus strand of NZ_CP028843.1, from coordinate 4,162,721 downwards.
GTCCGCGGCCAGGTAGCGGCCGAGAAAGCCCTGTGCGCCGGTGATCAGGATGCGGTCCGTCACGGGCCGCCCCGCAGCATCGCGGCGAGGCCGCCCTCGAGGGTCATGGTCGCGCCCCAGCCCAACTCGCTGGCGGCCCGCGCGGGGTCCCCGACGAGCGCGAGGATGTCGGCACCGCGCGGACGGTCCGCCGTCGGGGCGAGGCGCGGTGCGTCGGTCCGCCCGGCCAGGGCGAGCACGCGACGGGCCAGTTCCGCGACCGGAAGGCCGACGCCGCTGGCGAGGTTATAGATCCGCGTCGGCTCCGGGAGCGCGGCGGTGCAGCTCGCGACCAAAGCCGTCACGACGTCGTCGACGTGGCAATAATCGCGGACCGGGCGGGGATCGAAGACCTCGACCGGAGCACCGGATCGCACCCGGCGCACGAGGGCGCCGAGCAGCGTGTCGGGCGCCATGCCGGGCCCGTAGACGCTGAATGGGCGGGCGATCACCGCCTCGAACCCCCCCGCGGCGGCGCCGGCCCGGACGAAGGCCTCGCCCCCGGCCTTGGCGGCGGCGTAGGGGGAACGCGGCGCGAGCGGCGCCTCCTCACCGACGGGGTTCCGGTCGGGCTGGCCGTAGACCTCCGCCGACGACACGTAGACCAGCCGGGCCACCCCGGCCGCCGCGCAGGCATCCGCCACCGCGGCGGTGCCGGCGGCGTGGATGCGGGCGTAGGCCGCCGCGGCTCCGAAGGATGCCGCGACGGACCGGGGCCCGGCGAGGTGGAGGACGACCGTCGCATCGCGGACCAGGGGCGCCAGAACGGACGGATCGTCGATCTCGCCGTGCCACGCCGCGATGCCCGGTGGCGGCACCACCCCCGCGGCGCCCGGGGGCCCGACGAGCGCGCGGACGCTGGCCCCCGCCCGGTGCAGGGCACGGAGCAGCCGGGCGCCGATGAAGCCGCCGCCGCCCGTCACCGCCACGACGCGGCCATCCAGCCCCGGGCGGCGCCGCTCTGGGACGGCGGATGCGGGGGGCGGGACGTCGCCCACCGCGGACAGGGTGCGCGGCTCGGGCATCCTCAGGCCGCGAACCGGTCGGCAAAGCGGCTCACCACCGCCTCGGCCCTCTCCCGGGCGGCGAGATCATTCACGTCGATCCAGGGCGCCGCGTGGTGGAAGGCGTGCACCGCCGCACCGGCCTGCAGGAGGCGGTTCGCGAGGGCGGGCAGCCCGATCGCCTCGCCGGGCTCGATGGCGTGCACGGCCTGTGCGCCCAGCACGGACACGGCGCTGCAGACGCGCACGGCGAGGCTCGGCTTTTCCCGGTAGGCGACGACGCGGCCCTGCTCCGTGGTGACCTGGCCGTAGGGGATCGGGAACGGCTCGTCGTGGACCGCCAGGGTGAGCGCGGCGCCGTCCAGCCGATGGGAGGCCAGGATGGCGCGCAGGTCGAGGCTGGTCAGGTTGTCGGCATTGACCGCGACCACGTCGCCGCGTCCCGCCAGGCAGGCCGCCGCACCGATGGATCCGAGGGGCTGCGGCTCCTCGATCACCGCGAGGTCCGCGCCCTGACGCCGCGCGAGGTCCGTGCAGCGCGAGCGCGCGAAGTCCCGCACCGGCCCGTCCGCCGCCGCGACCGAGACGTGGATGTCGCGCAGGCCCGCCCGCAGGAGCGCGAGCAGGTTCCACTCGAGCAGCGGCTTGCCGGCCACGGGCACCAGAGGCTTCGGCACGCCGCTGCCCGAGCGCCGCATGCGCTCGCCCGCCCCGCCTGCCATGATGAGGCCCGCCGCTTCCCTCGACATGGGCTCCTCCGCGATCGCTTCCCGCCGGGCCCTGCCGCGGACCCGTGGTCGTGCGCCATCATAGGCCGGCGCTGGCGACGATGTCCGGCCTCCCTTCGGCGCCGCCCCGGCGGCAGTGTCGTCCCGAGGGCGGAGGGCGATCCCGCGCGGATAGGCGATCGGGGATGCCCGAATGGGGGAGGCAGGCTCAGCCGTTCAGCCGGTGCGGCGCAATTCGGAGTGGTTGCGGGCGGGGGGCACGAGGAGAAAGCTGCCCGCATCCGCCCGAACGGAGCAGCGCCCATGCCGCGCCGGTTGAAAGTCGCGACCATCGTCCCGTTCCTGCACATCGGGGGCGACGAGAACCGTCTGCTGGCCTATCTGGCGGCCCGAAACGCCGAACGGTTCGACCACATCGTGATCAGCGGCTGCGGCGCCTCCCGGGAGATGGACGATCTGTGGGGACCGATCCGGCATCGGTTCGCGGCGCTCGACGTGCCCCTGATCGACCTCGGCCTGCCCTACGGCTACGAGAGCCTGCGGGACGCCTCGGCGGCCGACCGTCAGCTCGGCAAGATGCAGGCCTTCGCCCGGTTCGTGCGGCGGACCGCGCGCCTCCTGCGCGAGCGGGACATCGACGTGGTGGACGGCCGGGGCGATACGGGCACCGTGGTGGCGGCGCTGGCCGCCCGGCTCGCCGGCACGAGGGCCGTCGTGTCGACGAACTACTTCCCGCAGATCAAGCATGCCGGCCCGCGCTCGCCGGCCTGGCACCTGTTCCGGGGGGTCTACGGGCTGGTCGACGCGGTCGTCTGCGATTCCCAGACCTGCCTGGATGCGATGCGCCGGTGGATGCTGTTCGCACCTCCGGGCCACTGCATTCCCAACGGGATCGAACCTCCGCTCGCGACCCGTCCCGCCCAGGACGTCGCGGCCGAGCTCGGCGTCCCGGCCGGCGCCACGGTGATCGGGCAGATCGCCCGCATCCAGCCCTACAAGGGACAGGAACTCCTGCTGGAAGCCGCGAGCCGGGTCATGGCCGAGGTGCCGAACGCGCTCCTCCTGCTGTGCGGCTACCCGTCCTACAACCAGGAAGGCCTGGATTACCGCGACCGGCTCATAAGGCTGATCGCGGCAGCCGGGATGGGCGACCGTGTCCGCCTGGCTCCCTACCCGGGCCCTATCGGCGATGTCTGGCCGCTCATCGACATCCACGCTCACCCCACTCTCCTGGATTCCTCCCCGATCGCGCTCCTCGAGGGCATGTCGGTGGGCAAGCCGGCCGTGACGACCCGAATCGGCGGCATCCACGAGTTGGTCCTCGACGGCGAGACCGGGATCGTGCTCCCGCAGAGCGATGCGGGCCTGCTCGCCGATGCGCTGCTGCGGCTTCTCCGGCGGCCCGACGAGGCCGCGCGCCTCGGGCGGAACGCACGCTCGCGCTACGCGGCCGGATACACGTCGCGCGTCATGGCGGGCCGCATCGAGGACCTCTTCGAGCAGGTCCATGCCTCCCCGCGCGGACGGATTTCCCAGGCCGCCTGAGCGTCGTTCGCCGCCTGTCATACGATCGCGCCTTCGCATCGACGTGTCGCTGCGAAAGCGTCCGGCGCATCAGCGCCGGCGCCCGTTCGGGCTTAGCCGGCGCCTTCGAACGAGTCCGTTCGAAGGCACCGCGGCATCATTCCATCGCGCCTTGGCATCGACAGGTCGATGCGAAGGCGTCCGGCGCATCAGCGCCGGTGCCGGCTCGGGGTCGAGGCGGCATCCTGCCAGCTTACGCGGCCCCGACCGACGCCTCGTCCTGCCTGCATGCCCAGACGAGGCGTGCGCACGCCTCGGCCTTGGCGGCCGGGACCAGCGGGTCGGCCTCCAGCGCCCGGCGAACCGACGACAGGCTTGGCCGCTCCAGCGCCTCCAGCAGGCAGCGTTCATGGTCGCGGAAGGCGGCAAGCCAGACCTCGACCGGGGCTGGAGCCCGGGCCGGGAGCAGGGGGCCCGCCCCTGCCGTGTCGATGCGGGCCCTCCCCTCCTCGACGACGCCCGAGGGCGCGAGGACGTTGATTTCGCGATCGACCGGCCGGCGGGAGCGGAGCGCCTCGATCGCCGGGACGACGGCTCGGGGATACCAGGCCGTGTCGCGGGCCCGCAGGCTCGGCGGCGACCGGCCGGAGTCGGCGCGCAGCTCCTCCAGGATTCGTGCGCGCAGCGTCGTCAGGAACGAGGCGCGTCCCTGTCCGTGAGCCGGCGCCTCGGCACGCATGAGTCGGAAGTATTTGGTGGGGATGGCCTGAAGGGCGGCGATCTCGTCGGCCCGGATGCCGTTCAGGGTCTCGGCGCCGAGCCTTCGCGCGAGGTCCGGGACGCGATCGACGCCGTCCCATTCCAGCCGCACGATGAACCCGCGGTGGTTCAGGCCCGCATAGGCCCAACAGGCCCGTTCCGGATCCTCCCCCAGCACGGCGGCCGCCGCCTCCAGGGTCACCCGCGGCAGCTCGCACAGGCCCATGCAGCGCGAGACGCCGGCCTGGATCATGCGGGCGGTCGTCAGGCTCAGCGGATTGGTCAGATTCAGCACCGCCGCCGTCGGGCATTCCTGCACCAGGGCGACGCAGGTCTCGTCCAGGGGGTCGCGCAGGCGCAGGGCGGCCTGGAGCGCACCGGGTCCGAGGGTCTCGTCCGCCACGAGACCGCAGGCGAGCGCCAGATCCTCGTCCCGCTGCCGGCCCGCGATCCCGCCGTAGCGGATCTGGTGGATGACGATCCCGGCGCCGCGCAGGGCCGCCCGGGCCTGCGTCGTCCAGGTCGTGGTCCAGCCCAGGGGCGCGAGCCGGCGGCGCACGTAGCGCCCGACGGCGTCGAGGGCGTCCGGATCCCGACCGGCGAGCACCAGGGACCCTGGCGGCACGGCCGGCTCCCGGTCGGCGATGGCGTCGGCGAGGGCCGCCGTGTAGGGCGACCCGCCGCCGAGCACGGCGAGGTGACCGGTCACGCGGCCCCGCCCCATTCGCGCGCGGCGAGGCGGCCGGCGCCGATCAGCCCGGCCTCGTCGCCCATCTCCCCGAATTCCAGCATCCGTCCCCACTCCTGGCCGAGGTCCCAGGCGCCCGCCGCGGCGGCCTGCCCGACCAGCGCGAGGTAGGCGGCCCCCAGGGCTTGCGCGAAGCCGCCCATGATCACGAAGCGCTCGACGCCCACGGCGGCGTGGATGCCGGCGAGCGCCTGCCCGAGCGGCGCGGCGAGCACCCCGACCAGCGCCACCGTCCAGGGATCGCCCATTTTGAAGGTGCGCGCGACGAGATGGGAGTCGACCCGCGTGGCCCGGCCGGCGACCGAGGCCGCGAGGGACGAGCGCGCGAAGGCGCCCGGATCGCGGCGTGCGAGGCGCACGGCCTGCTCGGGCACGGCCCGCCCGCAGGCCAGGGCGCCGAGATGACCTCGCGCGCCGCATTCGCAGAGCGGAGCCTCGTCGGAGAAATCGACCCGCAGGTGACCGATCTCCCCGCCGCGGCCGGACGGGCCGACGGCGGGTTTCCCGTCGAGAAACACCTTGTGGCCGATCCCGGAACTGACCGTCACGATGCAGGCATCGTCGTGCTCGTGGCGGAGGAAGCCGTGACCGGCCGCGCTCAGGTCGTTGACGACGCGGATCCGCGCCCCCGGCCATATCGCCCTCACGCGCTCCGCCACCGGCTCGGGATCCCGCTCCGCGCCCCAGAGGGTCGGCGCGCGCAGGGCGGTGCCGCCCTCGCGGACCGGACCGGGGAAGCCGACGACGATGTAGCCGGGGGCATCGGCCCCGAGGCGCGCGGCGAGACACGCCAGGAGATCGTAGAGGCGGTCGCGCAGTCCCCGGCCGGACTCGGAGGAGCAGGCGGAGACGGACGGCGTCGGCGCCCGCTCCGTGCGCAGGAGCCGGGCTGCGCCGAGATCGTAGAGCCCTGCACGGGTCGTGGTGCCACCGATGTCGAACACCAGGGCCTGCATGCCGGTCGCTCCCATGGCTCAGGACCCGGCCATGGTGAGGCTGCCGGCGGCCCGAAGACCCAGGCGGGCCAGGGTCGCGCCCGAACCCACGGTTCCGGCAGGATGCGCCAGGGCCCGCAGGCCCCGGGCGATCAGGTCGGGGCCGACGGCGTCGGCCGCCTGCAGGAAGCGGGACGGACCGAAATCGGTCGGCAGGACCAGGTTGGGCCGGCCCCCGCGATGGAGGGCGGCCTGCTCCAGCGCGTGCCGGCAGAGCTCGGGGGTGAGCAGCGGCGAATCGGTCGGGAGGCCGAGCCGTCTGAGAAGGGAGAGGATCCTGTCCCGGGAGGCCGGAGCGACCAGGCCGAGCTCCGCCGAGAGCGCCATGGTCAGCGCCATGTCGATCGCCACGGCCTCGCCGTGCGACAGGCGGTGGGCGGAGGCGGCCTCGAGAAGCGGGCTGAAGGTGTGCCCGAAATCCACGAGACGTTCGTAACCTTGGTCCTCGTAGGGGTTCTGCTCGAGCTCCCGCAGCATGAGCAGGGCCGACTGCCACACGATCGCGCGGCCGGCCGCCCGGGGAGCGGCAAAGCTCGTCCGGACCAGTTCCTCGGCGTGCCGGTCGACGAGGTTCAGGAGGTCGGGATCGCACACGATGGCGATCTTGACGATCTCGGCGAAACCCTCCCGCTGGTGCCGGGCCGGCAGCGTGCGCAGGAAGTCAGGGGCGATCAGCACATGGGCGGGGGCATGGAAGCAGCCGAGATAGCTCTTGTGCCCGTCGAAGTTGACCGCTCCCTTGTAGCCGAGCCCTGCATCGACCTGGCCGACGAGCGTGGTCGGCACCCGGACGTGCCGGATGCCGCGCCGCAGCCAGGAGGCGGCGAGCGTCGTGATGTCGCTGCACACGCCGCCCCCGACCGCCAGCAGGACGCCCCCGCGGCTCAGGCCGAGTTCGTGCGCCCGACGGCAGACGCGTTCCACCTGCTGCAATGTCTTGCTTGCCTCCGTGCAGTCGAGCACGAGGATCCGCCGGCCCGTCGGGTCCAGGCCGGCCACGGCGCCGCCGTGGAGGGCCTGGACGGTGGGCGTCGTGACGACCAGATGGTCCTGCCCCGCGATCCAGGGCCGGAGCGCCAGGAGGGCGCTCGCGCCTTCCTGGAACACGACCTCGTAAGCCGTCCGGCGGTTCGCCGCGGCGACATGCGAGCGCGGTGGCGTCAGTCCGACATCGTGGGGGAGAGCGGCCATCGTTTGAGCTTTCTTCCGAGAAGGGATCGGCTGCGCGTGGGCGCTTCGGGTCGAGCCCGGACCAGCGGCCTGGGCGGGATCCCGTCGCGGATGGAGGCGCGCAGGCGGACGGCTGGGGAGCCCTCAGACGTGTTCCGGCCGGGCCGGTTCGACGCGGATGCTACGGCCCGGCCCGGCCGGACGCCCCCAGCGGGACCTCGACCACGACGAGGCGCACCTCCTCGGCGCCCGTGTTCCAGAGGCCGTGCGTCCCTCCGGGGCGGTTCACGATGACATCCCCGGCCGTCACAGCAATGCGCCGGCCGTCGACCAGCATCGTCGCGGTGCCGGAGACGACGACGTAGATCTCCTCGTTGTCATCGGCATGTGTATGCACGCCGATATCGCCGCCTGACGGAACGACGGTCAGGTCGATAAAGTTGACGCTGCCGGTTGCTCCGACAGCGCGACAAGTGAGAATGGAATTTTTTCCCCCATGTGCCCTGACTTTCTCGAACATAACTCGAGAAAAAGAGTGGTGACGAACTTCAGAAGATCCGCATTTTGCCATTGAAATCGTTCCAAATCATTGTTTTTCGCATGTCTATATGCAGGCAGAAAAGCATGCATCGATCAATAAGATAGAAATGGTAATTCGATCGCGCTTGCGATTGATCCCTTTTGATAGGGATCCGCCATAGGCAGGAGGGGGAAAGCGTCGGTATTTTGACGTGTTTGCAGCCGACAAGATCCCGGTTCTCGCCTCCAAGCCCGAGTGTCATTTGCCTGGACGTGTCGCGAACGGGCGGCACCCGGGGCCGGACGGGGCCGCGGATCGTCGACGAGGCCTCCGGCTGGCCTTATGCCGAAATGGCCTATGGCCGCGAGCGGCGGATCATGGCGCGTGCCGCCGGCATCCCGAGCCATATCTGGAACATGGATGCCCGCGCCGGGACGATCACCGAGGCCGAGGATGCCGGGGCCGATCCGCAGATCAGGGCATGACCCTGCTCCGCCATTTTCCCGGATGCCGCCTGCTGCGTGTGGTACGTGACGGCCGCGACGCTCTCGTCGTCGCCGCAGAAGGCGAACGCAGCTCAGGCCCAGGCGCGAACCGGGACCGCGCTCGGTGGCCAGCCTGCCGCTCGTCTGCCCGCGCAGCTGGCGATGCCGACCAGCGCAACGACCCTGCTGCGCGCGATCCGCGCTCTCCCGCTGGCGCCCGCAGGGCGACCGCTGATCGTGGGTGTCGACGACTGGGCCCTGCGCAAGGGACGGACCGCCGGACGAAGGCGTATTCGCGTGCTCCCGCCGAGGTGTTGACCCGGGCTGCGGCCGCCGACCGCTGGCAGGTTCTCTACGATGACGTTCGCCGCGTCGCGGCCGGACAGTCCCTCCGCCGCATCAACCGCGAGTCCGGTCTGGCCCGCGCCACCGTGCGCAACTATGCCTCCGCCCAACACTTCCCGCGCCACGGCTTGCGCGGACCAGGGCCGAGCCTCCTGGATCCCTACCTCGATCACCTGTCGGCCCGCCGTGATGAGGGCTGCGAGAACGCGATGCAGCTTTGGCGCGAGCGTCGCGACCTCGGCTATCCCGGCACCCCCAAGCAGGCCGGACGCTGGCGGAGTGAACCGCCCCGGGTTTCCCGTAGGCTCCAACTTCCGAGAGGATGGAGCCATGACGAAGCGAACAGCCCCGTTTTCCCCCGAGGTGCGCGAGCGCGCCGTGCGGATGGTGCGCGGCCACGAGGGCGAGCACGGCTCGCAATGGGCAGCGATCCGGTCGATCGCGGCCAAGATCGGCTGCTCGGGCGAGATGCTGAAGAACTGGGTGCGCCAGTCCGAGCGGGATCAGGGCGTGCGCCCTGGCCAGACCACGGACGAGCGCGAACGGATCAAGGCGCTCGAGCGGGAGAACCGCGAGTTGCGCCAGGCCAACGAGATCCTGCGCAAGGCGAGCGCATATTTTGCCATGGCGGCGCTCGACCGCCGGTCGCGGCCATGATCAGCGTCATCGACGATCATCGAGCCGTCTACGGGGTCAATCCGATCTGCAGGGTGCTGCCGATCGCCCCGACGACCTGCACGCTGCCCGACGCATCGACCCCGACAAGCAACCGGTTCGTGCACGCAGCGCTCACGCGAGCTTCGTGCTGGATGCCCTGGAACAGGCCCTGCACAAGCGTCGCCCTGTGCAAGGCAGCGGGCTGGTGCGACCGGGCCTTGGCCGCCTGACCCAAGCCAATCAGCCTCCGAAAAACCCGGAGCGGTTCACCCTTGCGGACGTCCATGCCGGTTGCAGGAGAGGTCCGTCATCGAGAGCAATCCGGACCGAGGCTTCCCCGTCCTGCCGCTGCCGAGGGCGGGTGCGGAGGTTTCGAGCTCATCGTCCTTCAGGCTCGGAGCCAAGTCTCGAGAACGGAACCGCGGGCAGTGTCCGGCTTCGCATCGCCGATGAAGATCACGACCGGGCCATGGGTATCGCGTCGCGGATCATAGAAGTCGAGCAAGGCTGGATAAAGGTGCTGGAAGAAAAGCGGCCTCCGGTCCTGGCGACCGAGCAGGTGGTCGATGACGACCTGGTCGCCATGGACGGCGTTCGGGACCGGACCGCAGGATCCCGGCGTCATCCAGCGCTCGGGCTCGGCCGCGAAGGCGGCGTACAGGGAGCTAAGGTCGTCGCCGTGCCAGCGCAGCAGCGCGCTGGAGACGCGCCCTTTGTGAAAGTAATCCTCCATCGCGGCGAGGCCGGGTTCGGCGAGGATGTCGGCCGGTCCGGTGAGGACGGTATCGAGGTCGCAGAGCAGCGCCGTCCCGTCGACGAGGCCCGGGCGGAACGCCTCCATCTTCGCCCACCAGGCCGGCCAGTCGTGCCGGAGCGGCACCCGCTCGACCCCGTCGATCGCGAGCGGGAGGTCGGTGAGGCACAGGACCCGTTCGAAGGCCGGGGCATGGCGGCGGACGCCGGCGGCCAGGCGCGCGACCCAAGATCCGTCGTAGCGGCCGCCGCTCTTCAGGACGGTGATCAGGGTTGCCATGGCGAGAGGGTCATCCGTCGGTCGGGGGAAGATGCAGCCGCAGCCGCCCGGCTGCGCACGCCTCGGCGAACCAGGCGCGCTCGGCCGCCCAGGGGTGGCCGGGCCAGCCGGCGAAGCCGAATCCGTAGGCCTCGATCGCCCGGGCCCCGGCCGGGCGCCCGGTCAGGAGGGCGAACGCCACCAGGAAGCCGGTGCTCGGGTTCGGCCGGCCCTCGGTGCGCGCGCCGAGCGCGCGACGGGCCTTGCTGTGAAGCGCCTCGGGCAGGACGTGGACCGGCTTGCCGAGCGGGCGCAGCATCGCCAGCGCCTCGCGGGTGAAGCAGATCGGCTCGGGCCGGTTATGCGCCTCCGGCAGCATCGGGAATGGCAGCACGAAGGCCTGCGCCTGCCGGACGACCGGGCGGTCGAGGAAGCCCGGATCGGCCAGCCACTCGCGCATCTGCCCGCCGCGATTGACCAGTGCGAGGTGCGTGACCCGCGAACCGGTCCGGCCGCCGAAGCCCGGGGCGTTGTTGAAGCGCACGACGTGTCCCGCCGCATCCGCCGCGGCGGCCTCGGTTCCGGGCGCGTTGCCGACGAGGGCGACCGAGGCGAGGTCGGGCAGGCCGGGCCAGGCCGCGCGGAAGGGGTCGACGTCGTCGGGCAAGCGAGGCAGAGGTCTCGGCGGGGGCGGCGGGCGAGCCGTGGAGGTATGGCGCTCAGGCCTCGCGACCAGCCCCCGCCGCAACGGGACCATCGCGATGACCTTCGAGAGCGAACGCACCCGCCGCTGCTTCCTCTGCGGCGCCGCCATGCTGGCGCCGAGCGCCCGCCGCCTGATCGACCGCCACGGGCGCGAACGCGCGTTTCCGGTGGCGTGCGAATCCTGCGGCGTCCTGACCGAGCGGGACGCGGATCCTGAGGAGAGCTGGCGGGACCTCGCCGGGCGCCTTGCCGGGCCGACCTTCGTCGCCGACCCGGACGCCGCTTACGGCCTCGACATCTACACCCTGCGCATCGCCGCGACCCGCCTCGGCCGCGGCATCCGCCCGCTCGGCCCCGAGGACTGCGCGGCGCTCCTGACGCCGCACAGCCCCCTCGCGGCGCGAGCCGCGCTCTACGATCTCGCGGACGGGCCGCCCGTCTCCCTCGGCATCCTGTGCCGTCCGGCCGAACGCGACGCGGTGCTCGCCGGCCTCGCGTCACAGGCGGGCTGGACCGGCGACGTCGTCATCCTCCTCGACGGCGAGGTCGAGCGACCGCGCGCGGTCGCGGTCCCGGGCTTCGCGGCGGGCGCGGTGCGGGTGGCGTCCCGCCCCCTCGCAGGCGACTTCGCCGCGCAGCGCAACGCCCTTCAGGACCTGGCCCGCCACACTTGGATGATGCAGCTCGACGCCGACGAGACGCTCGCCGCCGGGACCGGGCGCCTCCTGCCGGCCCTCGCGGCGCTCGCCGAGGACGGCGACGTCCTCTCGGCCGGCCTTCCCCGGCGCAACCGGGTCGACGGGATCCTGTCGGACGTCTACCCGGACGTGCAGTACCGGCTGAACCGGACCTCGGTGCGCTATGCCGGCCGCGTCCACGAGCGCCCGGCCCTCGACGGCGGCTGGCGGCGCAGCTTCATCGCCCTGCACGGCGCGATCGAGCACCGCTTGAGCCGCGCCCACGTCCTCTCCCGCTCCAGGACTTACGAGACCCTCGATCCGGGGCGCGGGCGCCCGGAGGAGGAGGAGGCGCTGCTGCGGCCCTACCGAGCCTGAGGATCCTCCCGCGACGCCGCGATCGCGCGTCGGTACAAATCCAGCGTCGCGAGCCCGAGGCTCGCCCGGGTGAAGCGCCCGGCCGCTGCCAGGGCCCGGGCGCGGTAGGCCCGCCGCAGGGCCGGATCGAGGAGGAGCGGGCGCAGGGCGTCGGCGAGCGCCGGGCCGGTCGCCGACGCCGCGAGCGGGCCGGCTTCGGGGGTGCCGACGAAGGCACGGGCGCTCGCGTCCTCGGCGCAAGCCACCACCGGCCGCCCATAGGCCAGGGCCTCCTGGTAGACGAGGCCGAAGCTCTCGTAGCGCGACGGGGCGAGAACCGCGTGGGCATCGGCATAAGCCTCGCTCAGCGCTTCGGCGCCGATCCGGCCGCGGGCTTGGAGGCGGGCCCGTGCCGCGTCGGGCAGGTCCGCCGGCAGGTCATCCGGCGGCACCCCGACGAGGTCGAGCCGGAACGGCGGCAGGGCGCCGCGCTCCGCCTCGGCCGCGAGGATCGCGAGCGCATCCATCAGCGCGTCGAAGCCCTTGCGCACCTCCGCCCGCCCGACGAAGAGCAGACGCACAGGCGCCTCCGCCTCCGGATAGGCCGCATCCCGGGCGCCCGCCGCGATCTCCGGCGGCAGGCTCAGCCCGATCACCGCCGCGGGCTGGCGGCCCGACAGGCCGTAGGCCCGTGCGATCACCGCCTCGTGCGCCGCGGTGTTGGCGATGAGGCCGGAGCTTCCCCGCGCCTGTCGCCGCTCGAGAGCGTCGGCGCTCCCGCCGTCGAGACGGTCGCGCAGGTTCGGGGCCGGCCCGCGGGTGAAGGCTGCCGGCGTCGAGGAGCGCGTCACGAGGGGCAGGTCCCGGCGGCCCGCGAGCAGCACCGCCGGCGCGTACCAGTTCGTCGCCTCGATCACGTCAAGGGGAGCACGGGCATGGGCGGCGAGAACGGCGCGCCGGAACGCGAGCGGTGCGGCGAGATGGCCGACCGAGCCCCAGAGACGCAGGGCGGCGAGGCCGCCCGCCGGTGGCAGGGCGATGCCAGCGACGGTCACCCCGCCGATCCGCTCGGTGACCGCGCGGTCGAGCGTGAACACCGTCACGTCGGCGCCGGATTCGGACAGGCTCTCGGCGATCTCCCGGGCGGCGGTCGAAAGGCCGCTCGGCGCCGGCGGGTAGTCCCAGGCGAGAAGGGCGGTGCGCATCAGGCGGACAGGAGGCGACGGTAGAGGGCGAGGTAGTCCCGCGCCATGCGCTCGGCGGTGAACCGCTCCTCGAAGCGGCGGCGTACCCCCGCCCGGTCGATGGCCCCGATCCGGGCGAGCGCCGCCACGGCCTCGTCCTCGGAGGCGACGATGAAGCCCGTCACCCCGTCCTCGACGATCTCCGGCACCGAGCCGCGGTTCCAGGCGATCACCGGCGTGCCGCAGGCCATCGCCTCGATCATCACGAGGCCGAACGGCTCCGGCCAGTCGATCGGGAACAGGAGCGCGGCGGCGCCCTGCAGGAGCGCGCCCTTCTCCGCGTCGTCGACGGGGCCGAGATAGACCGCGTCCCCGGCGAGAAGCGGGCGGACCTCGCGGTGGAAATAGCCCGGGTTGCCGACGTCGATCGTGCCGCCGAGGCGGATCGGCAGGCCGGCGGCCCGCGCCACCCGGATCGCGGTGTCGGGCCGCTTCTGGTCGGTCATCCGGCCGACGAAGGCGAGGTGCTCTCCCGGCGCGAGCGACGCGTCGTAGCGGTCGCGGGCGATGCCGTGATGCACCACCCCGGCCCGGTTCGCGGCCGGGATGCCGGCGCCCTGCGCCGCCGAGATCGCCGCCACCGGAAGATCGGGGAATCCCTCGAAGAACAGCGCCCGGTCGAGTTCGTCGACCCGCCAGTGGATCGTCGTCAGGCTGTGCCGCCGGCGGTCTCCGAGGAGGGCGGCATGGGCGAACTCGCCGTGGCAGTGGACGATGTCGAAATCCCCGAGGCGCTGGCGCAGGGCCTCGAGCTGCAGGGCGTCGAGGGCGGCCGGCACCCCGGGTGCGACTCTGCCGTAGCGATGCTCCAGGGCCGCGAGGCTCGGGTAACTACCTATACGGGGTAAGTGTGTCGCACTGTCCGAGGGGGCGAACAGCGTTACCTCCACGCCCAAGCTTCGCAGCGCCGTGCCGAGGTCATGGATGACCCGCTCCGTGCCGCCGTGATGCTCAGGGGGGGTAGGAAAGATGTTCGGGGCGACTTGGGCGACGCGGATCACGGGCTGTACCTCACTCGAATCGTCCTGTGCGGCGGGCGCTTGCCCCGCGGCAGCGACCTGATGTTCATCCTTCACGTCGCCCTGCAGGGCTGCCTGCGCGGCCGGGACGTCGTGTACGGACTCACCGCCGATACCGGCGGCCATATCCGCTACCTGCTCGACCTGGTCGCCGCCTCGGCGCAGGATTCCGGGATCGCTCGGATCGTCGTGGCGACGCGCCTGTTCTCCGGCGCGCCCGGCCCCGACTACGCCGTGCCCGAAGAGTGCCTGGGCGACAAGGCCACGCTCGTGCGGCTGTCGAGCGCGTCGCCGGGCTACCGCACCAAGGAGGAGATGCACGCCGAGGTCGCGAGCTTCGCCGAGAGCCTGATCGCCTGGATCGCCGCGCAGGGCCGGGCCCCCGACCTGATCCACGCCCATTACGCCGACGCCGCCGCCGTGGCGGAAATCGTCGAGGACAGGCTCGGGATCCCGTTCGTGTTCACCGCCCACTCCCTCGGCCGGGTCAAGGCGTCGATGCTGGGCGAGGTCGCGGCAGGGCATCCCGACCTCGCCGGCAGGATCGCCACCGAGGAGCGGGCGCTCGCCCGTGCCACCCTCGTCATCGCTTCCTCGCGCGACGAGGCGGAGGTCCAGTATGCCGGCTACGGCGCCTACGATCCGGGCCGGGTGCGCGTGCTGCCGCCGGGCAGCGACCTCGCCCGCTTCGCCGACAGCCGCCCCGACCCACGGGTCGACGCGACGATCGCGCGCTTCCTGCACGATCCCGGGAAGCCGGTGCTGCTGGCCCTCGCCCGCCCGGTGGCGCGCAAGAACCTCGCCGCCCTGGTGCGGGCTTACGGCGAGAGCGCGAGGTTGCAGGCGCGGGCGAACCTCGTCCTGATCGCCGGTACGCGCCAGGACATCGACGCGCTCGACGGCGAGATGGCCGACACCCTGCGCGACCTCCTGGTGCTCATCGACCGCTACGACCTCTACGGCCGGGTCGCCTACCCCAAGACCCACCGGCCCGAGGACGTCCCGGCGCTCTACGCCCATGCCCGCGCGCGGGGCGGCCTGTTCGTCAACCCGGCGCTCAACGAGCCCTTCGGCCTGACCCTGCTCGAGGCCTCGGCCGCCGGCCTGCCCCTCGTCGCGACCGACAGCGGCGGTCCCAACGATATCGTCGAGACCTGCGGCAACGGGATCCTGGTCGATCCCCGCAGGCCCGAGGCGATCGCGGCGGCGGCCTTGCGCATCCTCGACGATCCCGCCTTCCACGCCCGGTGCGTCGCCGGCGGGGCGCGGGCGGCGGCGGCCTACGACTGGGATCGGCACGCCGCGCGCTACCACGCCCTGCTGCGGGCGCTCCGTGCGCCGGCGCCGTCCTTGCGGGCGCCGCGCCAGCTCCTGATCTGCGACATCGACAACACGCTCGTCGGCTGCGAGGCCGCCCTCGGCATATTCCGGCGCTGGCGCAGCCGGCAAGCCTCTCTCGCTTTCGGGGTCGCGACCGGGCGCTCGTTCCATAGCGCGATGGCGGTGCTGGAGCAGCAGGACAGCCCGCGGCCGCAGGTGATGATCACCTCGGTCGGCTCCGAGATCTACCACCTCGACCAGAACGGCGTGACCTACACGGCGGATGCCGCCTGGCGCGAGGCGGTCTGCGCCGGCTGGGAGCGGGAGGCGGTGCTGGCCGCGCTCGCCGGACTCGCCGACCTGGTGCCCCAGGGACCGCTGGAGCAGCGCACATTCAAGCTCAGCTATTTCGGCGACGCGGCGGCAGCGGCGCAGGTCCGCGCCCGCCTTGCCCAAGCGGGTTTGCGGGCATCGGTGATCCACAGCCACGGCCGCTACCTCGACGTGCTGCCCGAGCGGGCCTCGAAGGGGACCGCTGTCGACCATGTGCGCGCCCTCTACGGGCTGCCCGAGCGGGCGGTGTTCGTGGCCGGCGATTCCGGCAACGACATCGAGATGCTGCGCGCGCGCGCGCAGGCGATCATCGTGGCGAACTACTCCGACGGCCTCGCCGGCCACGCTGCCCTGCAGCACTCCTACGTCGCCCGCGCCTCGCATGCCCGCGGCATCATCGAGGGCGTCGGCCATTTCCGCCGGATGCTCGCGCATGCCCATTGAGGGCTCCGCCGCGAGCGTGCTCACCCTGGTGCGCGGGCGCGACGAGCGCCTGCGCAACCTGATGCGGGGTCTCGCCCGCCAGAGCGCGCGCCCGCGCGAACTGGTGATCGCCTGGATGCAGCCGGAGCCCGCACGCGACCTGCCCGATCCCGGTTGCCCGGTGCAGCATCTCTTCGTGCCGGGCGAGCCGATGCCGCTCGCCGCCGCGCGCAACCGGGCGGCGCAGGCCGCCGGGGGCGACCTCCTGGTCTTCCTCGACGTCGATTGCATTCCGGGCGCCGGCCTCGCCGCCGCCTATGCGCGAGCCGCTGCCGGGGTGGACGGCCTCTTTCTCGGCGAGGTCCTGTACCTGCCGCCGGGCTGCCCGCCCCCCGGCGCCCTCGACGAGGCGGACCTCGACCGGCTCGGCCGCGCGCATCCGGCGCGGCCCCCGGTGCCGGAGGCCGGGATCCGCCCCGAGCCCGATCCCGGCCAGCTCTGGGGCCTGTCCTTCGCCCTGCCCGCGCGGGCCTGGCGCGCGGTCGGCGGGATGGACGAGGCCTTCGCCGGCTATGGCGGCGAGGAGACCGACCTCGCCGCTCGCCTGAGCGCGAGCGGTCTTCCGACCTTCTGGGTCGCGGGCGCGCGGGCCTACCATCAGCACCATCCGGTCCACGTGCCGCCGCTGCAGCATTTCGAACCGATCCTCGCCAACGCGGCGCGCTTCCGGGCCCGGCACGGGCGCTGGTGCATGACCTACTGGCTCGGCCAGTTCCGCGACGCCGGCCTGATCGCCTGGGACGAGGGGTCGGACGCGATCCGCCTCCTGCGCCGCCCGACCGGGCCCGAGATCGCCGCCTCCTTACGGCCCGACGCCCTGTTCTCCTGAGAGATTTCATGAAGAAGCCGATCGCGTTCTTCGTCCACCACCAGGGCCGGGGCCACGCCAACCGCACGATGGCGGTGGCGGCCGAGTTCGCCCGCGACCGCCCGGTCTCGGTGCTGACCGCCGGGCCGCAGCTGTTCGACGGCTTCTCCCGCGATGTCGAGATCGTGACGCTGCCCAACATGATCGGCGCCGCCGTGCCGACCCCGCGCCTCCACGCCGAGCCGACGCCGCAGGTGATGCATTGCGTGCCCCTCGGGCTTCCCGAGATGCGCCGGACGATGCGCCAGATCCTCGACCACCTCGACGAGCGCGGGATCGGCCTCTTCGTCGTCGACGTCTCGGCGGAGATCGCGATGCTGTCGCGCATCGCCAGCGTGCCGGCGGTGCAGATCCGCATGCATGGCGACCGCCAGGATATCGGCCATATCGGGTCCTACGAGGCCTGCGTCGGCATGCTGGCGCCGTTCGATCCCCGGCTCGAGCAGGACGACTATCCCGCGCGTCTGCGCGCCAGGACCTTCTACAGCGGCGGGCTGTGCACCAGCATCGACCGGGTGCCGGACCGGGCCGAGGTGCGGGCGCGGCTCGGCCTCGACCCGGACCGCGAGATCGTCGTCGCTGTCACCGGCGGCGGGGGCAGCGGCACGCCCTACGCGCCGCTCACCGTCGCGGCCCGCGCCGCACCCGACGCCCTGTGGCTGACCCTCGGGCCGACCCACCGCGAGGGCCACGAGACCGACTTTTCCAACCTGCGCGAGCTCGGCTGGGTGCCCTCGGTCACCGATTACCTGGCGGCGGCCGACATCGTGGTGGCCTCGGCCGGCGACAACACGGTGCACGAGGTCGCCCGGGTCGGCGGCCGCCTGATCGTGATGCCGGAATGGCGCTACTTCGGCGAGCAGACCCGCAAGGCCGAGGCGCTGGTGCGCCTCGGCGCCGCCGTCCAGGCGCCGGTCTGGCCGGGCGACCTGCAGGGCTGGCGCGACCTCCTCGCCCGCGCCCGCGCCCTCGACGGCGAGACCTTGCGCGGCCTCTACGCGCCGGATGCCGCCGCCCGCGCCGCCGGCTGGCTCGAAGGGCTGACCGACGAGCTCTGGCACGGCGCCGCCGCCCCGCTGCGCGTCGCCGCCGCGGGCTGAACCCTCCCTGACCCCCCACTTGCCGGAGCCGAGAGCCCGCATGCCCACCGTTTCCGTCGTGACCCTGGCCAAGGGCCGGCCGGCCCATCTGGCGAATGTCCTGCGCGGCCTGGAGCACCAGACGAAACCGCCCGTCGAGTTCATCGTGGCGGTGATGCAGGACGACCTCTACGACCTGCCCGAGGCGTCGTTCCCGGTGCGTCAGATCCGGGTGACGGGCGAGGCGCTGCCGCTCGCCGCCGCGCGCAACCGCGGCGTCGCCGCCGCGTGCGGGGACGCGGTCGTGTTCCTCGACGTCGACTGCATCCCGGCGCCCGACCTCGTCGCCGACTACGCGCAGGGGCTCGCCGCCCTCGACGGCCTGCTGATGGGCGAGGTCCTGCACCTGCCCGAGAACGCCACGCTCGGGAACTGGACCTACGAGGGCTTGGGCCGGCTCGCGGAAAGGCATTCCGACCGCCGCGGCCCCCCGGTTTCCGGCCTCGAGATCTGCCACGATTACCGCTGCTTCTGGTCGCTCAACTTCGCGATCCGGCGCGCCACCTTCCTGGCCGCGGGCGGCTTCGACGAGCGCTACACCGGCTATGGCGGCGAGGACACCGACTTCGGCAAGCTCCTCGACCGGCGCGGCCTGCCGATCGCCTGGATGAAGGGCGGGCTCGCCTACCACCAGTACCACCCCCACCACATGCCGCCGGTCCACCACCTCGACAGCGTGGTGCGCAATTCCGAATTGTTCGAGGCCAAGTGGGGCTACCGCACCATGGGGCACTGGCTCCACGCGTTCCGGGTGATGGGGCTGATCGACGACACGCCGGGCCGGCCGATCCGCATCCTGCGCCGCCCCGATGCCGGCGACCTCGCGCTGACCGGGCAGCAGGGCCACCAGCCCTATACCAACTCGGCCTCCGTCATCCGCGCCATCGAAGCCCGCGAGACCGAAGCCCGGGCTCCGGAGATCCAGGAGACTCTGGTCCAGGAACCGGCTGCGGTGCCGGCGTGAGGATCGCGCTCCTCGCCCATCTGCGCCACCCGATCGCGCCGCCCTTCGCGGGCGGCCTCGAAGCGTATTGCTGGCATCTGGCGGATGGGCTGACCGCCCGAGGCCACGAGGTGGTTCTGTTCGCCTCCGGCGACAGCGACCCGCGCTTCACCCTCGACGCGATGATCCCGGTCCACCACGAGCGGAGCTTTCCCGGCCTCGAGCACCGGGGCGATCCCGGCCTCAAGGCCCATGTCGATGCCGGTTACGCTGCGGCTTGCGACCGGATCGCGGCCGGGGGCTTCGACATCGTCCACAACAACAGCCTCAGCCGCCTGCCGCTGGAGCGGCGGCGCACGGAGATCGTCCCCACCGTCACCTCGCTGCACGCGCCGCCCTACGACGCGCTGCGCTGGTTCGTGCACGACAGCCCGTCGCCCGGGCACCGCATCACCGCGACCTCGGCGGCGCATCTGCGGGCGTGGTGGCCCGACGGCGCCCCGCCGGAGGCGTGCGTCCTGCACAACGGCATCGACCCCGAGGCCTGGCCCTGCCGGGAGGACGGCAACGGCAGCGGCGTGTGGAGCGGGCGCATCGCCCGCGTGAAGGGTGCGCACCACGCGATCGCAGCAGCTCGCCGCGCCGGCCTGCCCCTGACCCTGTTCGGCCCGATCGAGGAGCCGGATCACTGGAGGGACGACATCGTTCCGCTTCTCGGCGGCACGATCCGCTACGGCGGCCACCTCGCCGGACCGGCGCTCGCCGCGGAGATGGCCCGCGCCTCCGTCTTCCTGTTCACCCCATGCTGGGACGAGCCGTTCGGGCTCGCGGCGATCGAGGCGATGGCCTGCGGCCTGCCCGTCGCGGGCTTTGACCGGGGCGCGGCGGCGGAGGTCGTCGGGGAGGCCGGATGCCTGGTCCCGTCCGGGGATGAGGCGGCCCTGGCCGGCGCCATCCCCGAGGCGCTCGCGATCCCGCGCGGAATCCCGCGCGAGCGGGTTCTGCGACTGTTCACCCGCGACCGCTGGCTCGATCGCTGCGAGGCGCTCTACGCGCAGCTCTCCCCGTCCCCCGCTCCCCGAGCCGAACCATGACCCGCCAGACGATCATCGATGCGCTGTGGCACGGCCGCGACCCTTTCGCGGATCCACCCGAGACCCTGCGCCCCCTCGACCTCCAGGGCTGGCGCAGCGTGCATCCCTACCTCGAGGAGGCGGTGCGCGAGTGGCGGCCGGGCGTCGTCGTCGAGGTCGGCACCTGGAAGGGCGCGAGCGCCCTGTACCTCGCGAGGACGATGGCCGAGTGCCGGGTTCCCGGTACGGTGATCGCCGTCGATACCTGGCTCGGCGCCGTCGACCACTGGGCCGACCCGGCCCTCTTCGCGGAGCTGGACCCCGAGAACGGCTATCCGAGCCTCTACCGCACCTTCCTCGCCAACGTCCTGCGCGAGGGCATGGCCGACCGGATCGTGCCGCTGCCCCTCGACTCGGTGAATGCCGCCGAGCTGATGCGCCTGCGCGGCGTCGTCGCCGACGTGATCCACCTCGATGCCGGCCACGAGGAGGCCTCGGTGGCGGCCGACCTGCGGGCGTGGTGGCCGGTGCTGCGCCCCGGGGGGCTGTTCATCGCCGACGATTACGACCGTCTGGGAGGCAAGTTTCCCGGCGTCGGCCGGGCCGTCGACGCGTTCTGCGCGGAGCGCGGCCTGCAAGGGCCCTGGTCCTCCAGGGGCAAGTGCAAGTTCATCAAGCCGCCCGCCGACGGATGAACACGATCGCGCCGAGAGGGACGGCTTCGTGGGCGGGATCGTCGCCGCTCGTTATCGTACGGCGCGACGGATGAATACGACGCCCGCGCGCGGCGGGTCCCCTCTCGCCGCGGGAGCGGACGAACGATCGCATTGTATTCAAAGTCGGCTCTTATACCGCCGCGCCTTCGAACGGACCCGTTCGAAGGCGCTGGCTAAGCCCGAACGGGCGTCGGCGCTGATGCGCCGGACGCCTTGGCATCGACGTGTCGATGCCAAGGCGCGAGGGTATCAGACCCTGATAGCGCGGCGCGACATGCGGGTGGAGAGATGCGGCGCCAGCGAAGTCCCTTTGCCTCCGTATCGCAAGCTGCGGTGCGGCGCAGAGCGTTCCATATCGAGGGCCTCGTCTAACCGAGGCGCCGCGCTCTCGGTCAATCCGATGTTGCCGCTGCGCGAAGTTGGTCGGTCAATGCGATAACTCGCTCCTCGCCCTTCGACGTGTAGGCCGAAGCGATATCCTCTGTTACGATGATCGCTACGCCCCGGTCGCCGAACCAGCGCCGCCGCGCGACCTTGAGGCCGTCGATGGCCTTGGCATCGAACTCCTCGATAGTTCCAGGC
Organism: Methylobacterium currus; assembly: GCF_003058325.1. Taxonomy (NCBI): domain Bacteria; kingdom Pseudomonadati; phylum Pseudomonadota; class Alphaproteobacteria; order Hyphomicrobiales; family Methylobacteriaceae; genus Methylobacterium; species Methylobacterium currus. Next base: position 4,141,276 of record NZ_CP028843.1, on the reverse strand, counting down.
CCTAGAAAGTTCGCCCAGAACAGGCCGGCGAACATCGGCGCGATCGTGAGCGGCGGCGTGTAGGCGCGCATGCGAAGCTCCTCGGCTTGCAGGCGCGGGTGGATCGAGGCGTATTCGCAACGGTCCGGACGGCAGAGTTCCTCGAACACCTTCAGCAGCGCGGCGGGGTTCCTTTCGCACTCGCCGCGAGGCAGGTTGAGGTTGACGATGGAATAACCCTGGGTACGGCCGCCTTGCGTATCGAAGGCGGCGAGGATGAAGGAGAGGCCCCACCGCTTCGGCTGATCGCCGCGCATGCGGCCGCTGACGCCACCGGCCTTGTTCTTCGGAACGCGCAAGACCGCTTCGGCGAGCGTTTCCCCGTCCTCGACGGTCCACGGCTCGTCGTCGTCGCCGACCTCGAATTCGTCGGGACGCCCGATCAGGCCGTATTTCTCCCAGCCTTCGAGCAGCGCCCGCAACGCGTCTCCGCCGAGCCAGTCGTGGACATGCGTGGCGACGCGCCACTGCACCGCGTCGGGGAGGTCGATGTCGATCATAGCGCAGCCATGCCCTTGCCGAGAAGGTAGCGGACGCCGAAGCCTGCGTCCTTGAGGTGCTTGTTGGCCTCGGCGGCAGCCTTGTCCGGGAACAGATAGTTCACGCCCCTCACTTTGGTTCCGTCCGGCGCCACTTGGCCTATGATCTTCTGATAGTCGCGCATCTGGTCCGCCGGAACCTTGTCCCAGGTATGCTTGATTTCCCAGATCTCGCCCGTCGCGGCAACGAAGTTGTCGGCGGTGCGCTGGGTCTTCTCAAGCGCAAGCGTCGCGGTCTGCTTGAAGGTGACCCGCGCGAAGTCCTTGCCGCCGAGTTCCGGAATGTTGAGCTTGGCGAATCCCTCGAACATCGAGCCCTTTATGGCCGAACCCTGGCGAATGATCGCGGTCTTGACCTTCTCCGACATCTTCGCATCGGTCTTCATCATGGCGGCGATGATCTTGTTGAGCTTGGTGATGTCCCCATCGGCCTTCGCCGGCACGACGGCCGTGAGGTACCTCACGAAGGTGCGGTACGACTGCGCCTCGCTGGCGAGATCGCCCGCCGTCGTGAAATGCGCGATCTTTCCGAAATCGTCGGCAGTGAGCTCGGCGGATTCAATCAGTTTCGCAAGCGCTGGTCTGGACTTCAATTTCTTTCGGATCATCTTGAGATTGAGCTTGTCGGCCGGCAGCGCTGCGATGATCTTCTCGATGTCACCGCCGAGCTTGGCGCCGACCTTGACGCCCTTGGCAGCGAGGTTCTTCAGAAACTCCTCGATCTCGTGGATGTTGACCTTGCAGGGCGAGGCACAGCCGAGCGCGAGCTTCATCGCGAAGGGGTTCAGGAAGCGGAACTTCTCCTTGGCCCAGGCGGACAGGCCCTTGAGGCGTTCCAGGACCGCGGCGGACGTGTCCTTGATGATCTCCAGCGGGATGCGCAGCGCCGTCTGCGCCCAGTGATGTACCTTCGACAGCGCCTTGGAGCCGAGCCGCAGGGCGTCGGCGGCGGCGCCGGTCACCTTTTCGGCCTTCTTGATCATCTTGGCGATGGTCGGCAGCTTCTCGAGCAGCTTGGCGAACTTGGCGGTCTTCCCGACCCATTTGACCGCCGTCGCGATACCGTCGCTGAAGATCAGCAGCAGGATCTCGACGATGATGTAGCCGATCATCCAGCCGCGATTGTACCAGCGCGACCACGTGCCGTCGGCGAACCACTTCGACTTGAACCATTCGAGGCCGGCATTGACGATGTCGTCCAGCGTCAGCTTGGAGAGGTCGTCCCAGAGCTTCTTGATGTCCGAGATGATCTCGCCGGTGACGATGCTCTTGATGACGTCCCAGGCGATCTTGATCATGTCCCAGATGCCGACGAAGACGTCGACGACGGACTCGAGCGCCCCCACCAGCAGGCCGGATATGAAACCCGCGGTGCCGACGAAGATGTTCTTGATGGTCTGCCAGGTCTCGTAGGTGAACGAGCCGGAGGGCACGATCCCCTTCAGGCCGAGCGCGTAGTCGACCCCCGGAATCCAGATCTTGTGGTCGGCCTTGACGACCGTCGCGTCCCAGTCGTCCTCCTTGCCGGGCGGGCGGGTGATACCTTGGTCCTTCTGGGCGGAGAACAGGCTGTTGACGTGGAACAGCACGTTGACGAAGTAGCGCTCGTCCTGGCCCCATTCGGTGGAGTGCTTGCCGTAGAAGCGGCGTGCGATGGTCTGCGCCGTGTCGCCCGCCTTGACGGTGTAGAGCCGTGCATCCGGGTCGGGAAGCTTGGTTTCGACGCGGCTCGAGCTGATCCAGCCTTTGCGGCCGTCCTCCAGCGTCACCTGGCTCCATCCGTTGCGTGCGGTGACGACGACCAGCCGGGTGTTGATCGGGATGTCCTCGAACGGGCCCGTCTCGCTCGGAGCGGGCCTCAGTCGCGCCGGATCCACGCGTGTGATGCCCGGAACGGGCTCCGGCGCGGCCCAGTCCTCGGCGTCGACGTCGAACTCCTTCTCCTCGAACGGGACGTCGGTCTCTTCGGGCGGCTGCGGCTTCAGGTCGTCGGGTATCCTCGTCGAGTTGTCCCGGACGAAGCGTTCGGCGTGCAGGATCTCGAGATTGGCCTGGATCACGAGCGTGTACGCGTTGCTCTCGATTTCGGCGTCGAGGGCCTGCTGGGCCGTGAGGGTCGCGGCCTCGAGCTCCATGTCGGTCAGGGATCGCGCGTAAGTCACGTCGATCGGCCTTTTGACCGGGAGGCTGGTATCCGCGTAGCGCTGGACGGCGCCTTCCGCCGCCGGCGAGGCCGCAGCGCCCTCCATCCCCAGCGCCGGCGCGTGGCCTTGCTGCGCCACGTGGGTCAGTTCGTGCGCGAGCAGCCAGCCGCCGGTCTCCGACGCCGGCGAGTATTCGCCGGAGCGGAACACGACGTGGGAGCCCTTCGTGTAGGCGAGCGCGCCGAGCGAGCGTGCCGAGGCGTCGGCCTGGGAGCCGGTATGGACGCGCACGGCGCCGAGGTCGCGGCCGAAGCGCGGTTCGAGGAAGGCGCGCTGCTGCGCCGGCAGCGGATGGCCGCCCCCGCCGCCGACCACGAACGGCGCGGGGCCGCCGCCCTCCTCGGCGCCCTTGGCCTGGATGCCGAACTCGGCGTCGACCGCCTGGCCCTCGGCCTCCTCGGCCTGCTCGTCCTCGGTCGCCCTCTGGATCGCCGCGACGGCCGACGGGCCGACGGGCTGGATCGACGGGGCCGCGACGGGCGGAGCCGGGCGCATGACGAGGTCGGCGGTGCGGTCCGCCTCGATCTCGAACCGGTCCGAGGTCTGCCGCCGGATCGCCCGCCGCTGCACCGCCGCGGCGAGCTGCAGGCACCCCGGATGACGGCACATGGCCTGCACCAGCGGCGCGTCCTCGCCGGACGACGTCATGGCAAACAGCGCGCGGTTGCCGACGCGCGGCGCCCTGTCGGCGACACCGGAACCCGCCGGGCGGTCCGGCGTCCGGCTCGCCGGCGCCCTGGCGGGAGTGCGGGCCGCGGGTTGCGCCCCCTGAGGGGTGACGGAGGCCATGGCCCAGCTCCCTCACTTTCCCGGAATGCGCACGACGTCCGTGTCTTTCAGGCCGAGCTGAAAGCGGAAGTCGTTCTGGATGAGCGCGGCCATCGACTCCGCTTCGGCGGGGGAGAACGCTCCGGATTGGCGCGCGGCGCGCATGAGCACCTTCTCGGCCTCGGCGACGGTCGTGTGCGTTCCGGACATCGCCTTGAATTCCCGTTGCCAGAACTGGTCGAACAGCGTGTGGGAATGCCCTTTTCCGGTCGGCAGCAGCCGCGTGACCATCTTGCTCGGGTCGTAGCCGTGCAGCAGCTTCCCGTTGCGGGTGATGAAGAGCGATTGCGGCGCCAGATGCGCCGACTGGTAGCCGGGGCTCGGGTTGACGGCCTCACCCTTCGGCGTCTTGCCGGGCAGCCCTTTGAGCGTCGGATCTCCCTTGAGCCGGCGCAGCTCGCTGAGCGCCTCGGCCTGCTGCTCGTGCACGAGGAGATCGCTGATATGCTCGCCGGCCGGCTTCAATTCGGCCCAGGCCTTCTCGAACTCTGCGTCCGTCATCCCGGCCAGCGGTCCGGTTTCCCGAGGCGCGCCTCCGCCGCCGGACGATCCGCCGCCACTGGACCCCGTCGGGCCGTGAGCCGTCATGGCCAAAGCCTGACTGCCGATGACCGCTCCCTCGGCGGCGAGGCGGGGAGCGATCGTCGGAACCGCCGCCGTCGCCACGCCCAGCTGAACCGATCCGTCGGCGAGCGCGGCGAGTCTGGGAACCGGGACCGTCAGCTTCAGGCCGCCGGCCTTCGCGCCCGAGACGGAGAAGGTCGCGATGAAGGCCGCGATCTGGCCGACGAGTTCGCCCCCCATGACCACCTGCTCATCGGGCGTCGCCTTTCGCCATTTCTCCAGCCACGCGTCGATCGCGGCCTTCAAGGCCCCCGGCAGGGCTCGCAACGCCCTGACGAGGCCGTCGACGTCCTTCCGGAAGGCGTCGGGCCTGCCGGCGAGCGCCAGCATGAAGTCCGCGGCCATCGCGAGCGCCTTGTAGGCAAGCGTGATGAGGCCGGCGATCATGCCGGCGATGCCCTCGACGAAGCCGACGACCATGCCGATCACCGCGAGCAGGAGCGCGATGACCATGTCGAGAACGAAATCGAGCACGTCGACGAGGGTCCCGGCGACAGGCCGCATCTCCGCGGAGACGTCGGCGAGGAGAGCCCGGACCTGGCCGATCCCGGTCCCCTTCGCGCCCCTGAGCGCAGCGATCATGGCGCGGTAGACGTCCCATTTCTCGCGGTCGTACCACTCGGAGGCCTGGGCCTTTTTCTCGGCGGCCCATTCCTCCGCTGCATCGCGCCAGGACGAGGCGAGGGCGGGCGCGGGCGCTCCCGCGGGCAGCCGCCGCGCCTGCACGACGTGCGCCGCCTCGTGGGCGATCAGGGCGAGACCCTGCGGTGCGTCCGGCATGTACTGCCCCTCCGCGAAATAGATGTCCGAGCCGACCGTCACAGCCCGGGCCTCGTGAGCGCGCGCGACGGCGTCCGCCCGAGGGCCCGTGTGAAGGCGCGCGGCGGCGAGGGACGATCCGAGCGCCGGTTCCAGCCGGGCCCGGAGCGTCGCGCTCATCGGCTCTCCGGCGCGCGGCGCGCCGTCGGCCAAGGTCGCGGCCGGTCCGGGCGCGATCGCCCCGAGGGTGACCGGCCGCGCGCCGTCCAGCACCGCGCGCGAGGCCCGGCGCGCCTCCGCTTCCAGCAGGTGCGACGCACCGGACGGACGCGGAGCCGCGACCTCGTGAGATTGGCCGCCCGACGGCGCCCGCACCGGAGGGGCGGAGCGGAGCGCGTGGTAGAGCGCGCGGTTCCCTGGCCGGCCAGCAGGTCCGTCTGGCTTCGGGCCCTCCGCGCCGACGCCGTACGTCCGTGCGCGGTCGGCCGGCGCGCGACCCGGCTTGACCGTCCGGATGGGCGCGGGCGTCCGCATGGCTCAGCCGTCCTGCGCCTCCTGGCAGGCCCACCATTCGCCGGCATGGCTGACGACGTGCCTGCGGCAGGCGCATGTCTCGACCGTCAGGCTTCCGTCCCGGCCCGCGGTGACGCGCGCGAGCACGACCCACGGGTCGGTCGGGCATTCGCAGACCGGAGGCTTGTTCGACCGGGAGCCGCCTTCGCCCTGGCCGTCGTCGCGGATGTGCGAGGGCGGGCACTCGTCCAGCACGCAGATCTCGTAGCCGTCGCGCCAGCGGCTGTACTCGCACTCGTCCCCGCCGCAGCCGCAGCCGGAGGACCGCACCGGCCGGGCCGGGAACTCGGCGTAGCGGACGGCGACGAACAGCGTCTGGCCTTCGGTCGGCGCGGGGTCCGCCACCTCGTTGCACCATGGATCGGCGGAGGGCGGGCATCCGCCGCTCTCCGGGACCGGCTTGCAGCGCAGCCGGACGTCGAAGGTGACCGGCTGGTCGATGCTGATCTCGTCGCCGTAGGGGCCGAGCACGAAGCCCGGCGCAATGACCACGGTCCAGGGATCCTTGCCTGGCTGGACGATCGCACCGCAGACGACGCCCCAGCCGTGCAGCAATCGGTTGTGCCGGCGCATCCGGTTGCGGACGTAGTCCTGCGCGAGGTTCATGTCGTCCGGCGTGATCAGCTGGCGCGGAAAGTAGCGCGGGCGCTCGAACGCGCGGCTCGTCCCCTTCAGCGACGTGGCGGAATGGGTCATGTCGGTCATCGTCCGCCTCCTCAGCGCTTGCCGCCGCGCGGCCGGCTCTGCTCGTCGTTCGTGTTGACCAGCCCGCAGATCAGCTCGAACAGCAGGTCGGCGCCGTAGACGATCGGGCGGACGTTGATGTCGATCGAGCCGTTGTCGATGCTCCCGCCCGCCGGGGGCCTCAGGACGTTCGCGAGCGGGATGCAAACGTCGGCCGGAATCTCGAGCCCGCGGGTCGTCACCCAGTTGACGAGCTCCTCGTAGCGGATGCGCGAGCCGATCACGGCGTCGCGGATCGAGCATTCGAGGTCCGGCCCCCTGGCGCGGCCCTCCTCGATGCGGATCTCGAAGCGCTCGCGGACGGCCGCGTGCTCGCACTCGGTCTCGCAGTCGCAGGCGCCGATGAAACTCCTTTCCGGCGCGGACAGGCATTCATGGAAGCACAGCACCACGTGCACCCAGTCCTCGTCGTTCTGGCAATGCTCCTCGGGTCTCGGCAGGCCATCCTCGCCGTTCGGGCGCGGCGCGATCTCCTCGGACGGCGTCGCGCGCGGCACGACGATCTCGCGTCCGGCCTTGTCCAGCGCGAAGCCGGGCGAGACCACGACCTTGACGCCGGACGGGTCGACCGCGACGTTCAGCCCGGCGACGACCCCGTGGCCGTTGACGAGCCGGTTGATCAGCCGCCGCTTGCCGTTGAGGTAGAACTGCTCGTCCTCGAGGTGGTGCGCCTCCAGAAGCTGTCCGTGGAAGAAGCGGGTGCGGGTGAAGGACACGAGCGCGCCTCCTCCGCCGTTGTCCTTGAGCCGCATGGTCATCGCGCCCTCCTGCTCCTGTTCACAAGGTCGCCGCCCGTCCGACCTCGAGGCCCTGGCCGACGCGGCCGCGCGGCGCGCCGCCCAGCGCCGCGGGCGGCGGCGGTCCGCCGAGGACCGTCTCGACGCCGAGCATCGCGAGGCCGAGGCGGCCTCCGGCTGCGGCGGAACGGATCTCGAAGCTCACATGCGCCGGGCCCTCCCGCGCCAGCACGGCCCGGATCGCCGCCTCGTGCTCCTCGGTCAGCGCGCCGGGCGGCAGCCGGATCGACACGCGGCTCGCGGTCTCCGCGAATAGCGGCTCGAACACCGCGTCCTCGTCGATGAGATGCGTGTGGTCGAGCGTCGCGGAGACGTCGAGCACGGCGCCGTAGGGCTCGACCGCCGCGAGGTAGGTCGTGAAGCCGAGCCGCGCGTCGTCGCTGTCGATCCATGTCCGCTCACCGTCGCCGGCGCCGTCACAGGCCCCGCCACACCCGCAGCTACCGCCGCAGGAGCCACCGGCGTCGTCCGAAGAGGCCGCGCCCGGCGCGATCCAGATCCCGGCGCCGGCGCCGTCCTCGATGACGGGCGCGACGCCGCCGATGGCCTCGATGAGGGAGCTTCCCAGCCCTGCCGCCGTGCCGCGCAGGGCGTCGGCGGCGCTCGCTCCGGCGACGGCGCGCCTCAGCTTCGCGACGCTCCAGTCCTCGGCAGGCGCGAGCCCGAGCAGTTCGGCGAGCCAGGGCAGAGCCTCGGGCGGGGCGCCATCCGCCGCGAACAGCCGGTCGAGCGACGCGATCGCCCCGCTCGCGTCGTCCACAAAGCTCTCGACCAGCGACAGGAAGCGCAGCAGGAAGTCGTCGCGGTCCGTTTCCCGCAGCGACGGCTCCCGGTAGATCCGGGGCAGCAGCGGCAGGTAGCTGAGCTGGTTGTACTCGACGCGCAGCTGCGAGAGCTGCGGCGAGCCGCGCCCGTCGCCGGACAGCACGATCCCGACCCACAGGTTCGGCGCCGGCTCGGCGCCGATATAGCCGGCCGCAACATTGGGGGCGAACGCACGCCAGGGAGGGCCGAAGGGTTCGGGCGCGGCCGGATCGACCGGAGGCGCGTCCGCGCCGCGGCTCGTCGCGACGTAGATCCGGAAGGCGGAATGCTCCCCGAGCGGGTCGATCGTCGACCTCAGCCGGCTCCAGACCAGCTGTGGCTCGCGGGCGCTCACCGGCCCGGTCCACATCGCGCCGCGGGTCCCGAAGCCGCCGGAGGCTGCGAGGCGGACCGGCTGACCGCCCGCGCCGAGAGCCCAGACGTCACCGTCCGCACCGGCCGAAAGCGCCGATACCGGTCCGGCATAGCCGGGGACGGTTCCGGCGAAGGCCGGTTCGCCGCCATCGAGCCGGAAGGCGAGGATGGCATTGCGCGCGGCGTCGCCGACGTAGAGCAGCCGGCCCGACGCGCAGATCGCGGTCGGAGCACCCGCCGCGCCGAGGTCGAGCGGCCGGCCGTCGCCGCCGACCGGGACGCCGGCTTCGTCGAAGGCAAAGACCGCGCGCGCAGCGCCGTCCAGCACCAGCAGCTCGAAGCCGTCCGGTCCGTCGCGGGAAGCGATCGCCCGCGGGTCGCGAACCAGTCCGTCGTCGCGCATCCGGCGCCAGAAGGCGCTCCGGACCTGACCCGTCGGCGAGAACTTTTGGATCCGCGCGTTCGGCGGATCGAGGACGTAGACCGCGCCGCGCGCGTCGGTCTCGACGTCGGATGGACCCGACAGCGTCCCTGGCGGCGCGCCGGGGCCTCCGGGCGCGCCGGGCGCGCCGACCGTCTGCACCAGCGAGCCGTCGGAGCGAAGCAGCAGCACCCGGGACAGGCCCGGATCGGCGAGCCAGACGAGCCCTCTCTCCCGCGCCGCCGCGAGGCCTCGCGGCTCGACCAGCTCCGGGCCGGCGCGGGACGCGTCGTCGTCCCCGCAGGGGCCGATCCGGCACAGCGTTCCTGTCGCCGGCGAACTCCACCACAGCGCGCCGTTCCCGCTCTTGAGAACGCCCGCCGGCGCCGGCACTTCCCCGGCGGGTGCCGTCACGCCCGGCCCCGCCGCGAGGGGCGTCAGCGTTGCCCGGCCGTCGCCGTCGACCGTCACGTTGCTCAAGCGCCAGCCGAGCCATCGGCCCTCGCGGTTGAGGTGGCGGAAGTCAGCCTGGCCCATCAGTTCTCGACCCCCACCCATTCGATGCGCCATGGCAGCCTGCCGCGGATGCGCCCGAGGATCTCCGCCGCCCCGGCGCCGGAGGCCGCGATCAGCATCGTCGGCAGCAGCACCGAGAGCGTGAAGCCCGTCGCCTTCGCCTTGGAGACGCTTGCAAAGCCGTCGAGCAGGAAGGACGCGCCGTCGATGTCGATCCTGCGGTCCCCGACCACGCTGACGAGATAGTGGGGCGCCCCGTGGAAGCCGGCGGCACCGGCATCCACCTCGGCGGTCAGTTCGATGCCGAAGGCCGTCGGCGCGGCCGGATACGTCCACGCCTCCACGCCGGTCGAGCCCGCCGCGATGAAGGGATAGGCCGAGGGCTTCGCCTCCCTCCGGCGCTCGAGGGAGACCCGGGAGGCGAGCTTGCAGTTCAGCACCTCGACGCGGCCGAGCGCGATCCTCTGCGCGGACAGGAGCTCGCGCAGCAGGTCGCTCGGACGCAGCACGTCGACCCATTGAAAGCTCGGGACCTCGCGCTGCCGGACCGCCTCGGGGCCGCCGCAGAAGCTGCGCCGCGTCTCGGTGGTGTCGAGGTCGTCGCCCGGATAGGTGGCGGCGAGGTCGAAGGCGACCGCCTTGCCGTCGGCGCCCGCCGCCACCGGCGGCACGGCGATCGTCCGCGTCTCCGTCAGGACGATCTCGCGGCCGAAGGCGTCGATCGCGTAGCCGGGGCCGACGGTGACCTCCCGTGCGCCCTTCTCGCCCGTAATGGCGAAGCCGCTCGCCACCCCGGGCTGATGGAGCGAGCGGTTGTGCAGCCAGCGCAGCTCGCGGCCGCTGGCTTCAAGGCTTTCCAGATCCGAGGCGAGCAGTCGCTGGCTGGAGAAGAAGCGGAGACGCTCGCCCGCGATCGACAGGCCGATGGGGTCCTGCATGCTCAGCCCTCCGGAGCGGTTGCGAGGTCGACGTCGCCGCGCTCGACGCCGAGCCACGACACGAACAGGCCGTCGCGCCGCGCGTCGGCGGGGAAGGTGTCGGCGACGCGGGCATTGTAGTCGAAGCCGAGCCGCACGCTCTCCGGGCGCAACCGGTCGCCCTCGGCGAGGCCGTCGAGTCGGAGCGCGACGAGCCCCAGGTCATGCGCGACCGAGGAGACGAAGGCGGGGGCGAGCCTGGTCTCGCCGGTCCGGGCATCGACGCCGCTCAGCGTGAGCGCGTCCCCCTCGGCGACGCCCTCGACGTCGGCCAGGCGCAGCACCGGCCGCTGGAGCGACAGGTCCGCAAGCCCGAGCATGTCGCCCGCGACGAGACCGTCGAGCGGATCCTGGAGCGACAGCATCCCGTCACGGGCGCTTGCGACCGGCCGGTCCTCGGCGCGGGAGACCCAGCGCTCGACGACGCCGACCACGTCGCTCGGCCTCAGGTCGCCGGGATCGTCGACCACGAGTTCGTCGCCGGAGTCGGACGGGGACGCCTCGAACGGCGCCAGCACCTCGAGCTCGCAGACCGCGTCGCCGACGCCGACTCCGAGCTCCCGGTCGAGCCTGATCGTCCCGTCCGTGACGGACCGGACGGTCGCGCACGCCGTGCTGCCGGCTTCCGCCGCGCAGAGCAGCGCCGTCGGACCGACCACCCCTCCTTCGAGCATGACGTCGCGGCCGTCCGCCGAGACGAAGGTGGCCCGGCCCGCGGCCGGCGGCCTCAGCGAGACGACGACCGCGCCGGGCGCGATCGGGAGGCGCTGGTTCAGCCTCACCCGGTCGCCGACGATCAGCTCGACGGCGCCGAGGTCCTGGCGGACGTCGTCGACGAGCGCCGCCACCGGCTGTCCGACCGCGAGGCCGAGCGTGGAGCCAACCCGCATGGTGACGCCGTCGGCCGCGATCTCGACGACCGAGGTGCGGCCCGAGACCATCATCCGGGCGACCGCGTCGCCCGCGTCGACCCCGTCCAGCGGGCGGGAGAGCGAGAGCACGGTCCCGTTGACGGCCGTGACCAGCGCCCATGCGCCCTTCGCCGTCGCGATCCCGTCGGCGGCGCGGAACGGCGAGGCGTCGTCCACCTCGAGCGTCACCGCGGCCGGGACGACACGGCGGATCCTGAACTCTCCCTCGGGCAAGCGGAGCCGGGCGCCGACCTTCGGCGTCGCGCTCCCCGCGGCGAGGGTCAGTGTCGCCCCCTCGACCGAGGCCAGCCGCGCGGCCTGCTCGGCCTCTCCGTCCGGGGCGAAGTAGACGACGTCGCCCGCCGCGACGGAGGCGCGCTGGTCGAGGGTCACCGTACCGCCCTCCACGGAGACGACGAGCGCGGCGTCGGCGAGGCGAAAGAGCACCATGTTCCGCCGCCAGGCCGTCGCGGCCGTCGCGAGCGTGACGGTCGAGCCGAAGACCGAGGCGATCTCGACCGGCACCGCGAATGGCGGCGGGTCGCCCGGCCGCACGAGGACGTCGCCGGCCGAGAGGTCGGCGCCGTTCGTCAGATCCAGGCTGACGCGGGCGGCGCTGATCCCCATCGCCCTGGCGAAGCCCGGACGGCGGAAGGCGCCCAGCGTCGTCTTCGCCTCGAGCTTCAGCGCCGCCGCGAGCGTGACGCTCGATCCCGAGACCTCCTCCACCCGGATCGCCCTGGCCGCGACGGGAAGCAGCCGCGTCACGGCGTCCGCCCTCGCCAGGAAGCCCGCCCCCCCTCTCGTCCCGACCTCGCGCCGGTCCTCGCCGATCGAGCGGACGCGCGCGAAGGCCGTCGCGACGCGGACGTCGCGGCGGGCGATGCCCCACAGCAGCAGGCGGTAGGTGAAGCCGTCGGCGGTCGCGTCGGCGACGTGTCCGAAGACGGCGAGCGGGCTTTTCTGCGCCTCCGCCGGCCAGTTCGCGCTCGCGAGGTAGACGGGCGCGGCCCCGGCCTCCGGATCACCCGAAAAGCCCGCCGCGCGCGTGTCGATCCTGGTCTGGACCCCGGCGACGACGAGTCGGAGCACGCCATCGGCGTCGGTGATCGCGACGGTCCAGCGCTCCCAGTTGGTCGAGAGCTGCGAGGTTTCGCCCCGCGCGATGCGCGGCCGCCGCATCCCGCGGCTGCGGAACGGCCGGAAATCCTCGTCGAGCCGGACGGTCTCGCCGCTCCGCGTGAGCCGGGCGAGGACAGGATCGATCCGCCGGCCGGCGCGTCCGCGCATCCAGACGAGACCGGCGCTCGGCGCCGGCGCGCCTGCCTCGCAGGGCCACGGCGTCTCCGGCCGGCCGCCGGCGTCGCGTGCCTCCGGGGCGGTCAGCGCGAGCTCGACGATCTCCGCCTCCGCGAGGTCGTCCGGAGCGGCGATCGTCGCAGGCGCGGCGAGGATGAGTTCGCGGCCGTAGGCGTCGTAGGCGAGGCCCTTCTGCGCGGTGACGCCGACGCGTCCGTCGGCGGTGGTCCCGAGGCTCGCCTCGAGCCCGAACGCGATCCCGTAGGGCCTGTGGCAGGCGCGATTGTGCCACCAGCGCAACTCGTCCCGGCTCGCGGCCGCGGCGTCGAGGCCGCCGGCCCGCAGCAGGTCGCCCTCGAGATAGCGGACGGATTCGAGGTGTTCGGGACGTCTCGTCATCGCACCGCCTCGATCCGGTGAGCGCCCGGCGCGATGAGCGCGAGCGGGCCGATGCAGGCGTCGCCGCAGGACGGCGTGCCGTCGATGTCGAGTTCGAGCGCCAGCACGTGGTCCACGCCGTCGATCGCGTCGAGCAGCGCCATGATCTCGGCCCGGTAGACGTCGCGGCCGAGCGGCCAGCCGCCGCCGTCCGCACCACCGGTCAGCGGATCGAGGAAGCGGTCCAGCGCGGCCGCGGCGCGGGCCCTCAGCGGCTCGATCGCGGCCTGCGGCCGAGCGCGCAGGCGCGCGCGGCAAGCGACCTCGCGGTAATCCGGTCCGACGACGCGCAGGCCGGTCCCGAGCAGCCGGCGCTCGTCGAGGCGCCGGCGCACCGCGCTGAGCAGGCCGGCGCTCGGTCGCGGGCGCGGTCCCGGGCGGTTCGGCACGACGACCACCGTCACCAGGCCGGGCGCCTTGGCGGAGACGAGCGAGGGGTGCAGGTCGGCCCGCGGGATCGCCCGGGCGACGTCGCGGCCGGGCGCGTCCAGCGCCAGCCGTGCGAAGTCCGGCGCGGTGATCGCGCGCCCGGTCGTCTCGCGCCCGGACGCCTCCCGCAGGATCGCGTCGGCGAGCGGCTCGCGGTCGCGCCCGGCTTCCAGCGTGGCCGCGACGGCGCTCGGACCGAGCCTCGCCGCGACCGCCGCGACGTCGCCGAGCAGCGCGGCGTTGCGCGGGGTCGCGGCGAGCGACAGCGCCGCCCCCTCCGCGATCGCGCCGCCCCCGGCCAGCGTCGCGCGCAGGCGCGCGAGGGCCCAGGCGCCGTCCGGCAGGACGCGGCCCTCGGCGCCGTCGCCGAAGCGGGCCCGGCCGTCGGGGTCTTCCGTCCAGTCGGCGTCTCCGGGACCCGAACCGAAGAAGTCGGGGCGCGGGCGCCAGCTCCGCCAGCCGCCGTCCTCGAGGGACCAGACGGACGCCCCGAGCGCGACGGCGGGGTCGGGGACGAGGCGGAATTCCTGCCAGGGGGCGCCGTCGCCCATGCGCAGCGGCGCGATGTCGAGCGTGACGCGCCCCGGTTCCCGGCCGGGCGCGACATACTCGAGGACGGCGATCGCGATGGGCCCCTCGGCGTCGAAGTCGAGCCGTGCGATCGCGCCGGACGGGTCGAGCGCCAGCGCGAGACGCCGCCTTTCGCCGCTCGCGGGCGGCACGCCGGCCACCTCCGCACCCGGCGCGATCCGGAACGTGTGCCAGATCGATCGCGACTGCTCCGCCTCGACCGCGTCGGGCACGAGCGCGATCGCCATCCGAGGACTGTCCCACTCCCCGCCGGTGGCCGTGATGCGCAGCGTGATGCGTCCGGAATCCGTCTCCCCGGTTGCGCGCAGCAGGATGGCTCCGTCCTGCGACAGGCCGCGGGTGCCGTCGACGATGTCGACCATCCGCCAGTCGCCGTCTTTGCCGAGCGCCTCGCAGCGAAGGGACGGGGCGTCGTCGCAGCCGCAAACCCGTCCGCCGCGCGGCCGGCGCGGGCGCGCGCCGCAGGGGTCGGGCGGCGGCGCGCAGGCGGCGCGGCGCCGGAGGCGGTCCTCGATCGCCCGGCGGCGCTCGTCGCGGGAGGACTTGCGAGACAGGAGCCGGAGGTAGAGCGCGATCCGGTCGCCCGGCCGGGCCCGGCTCTCCAGCGCGATCGTGACGGCGTCGCCGGCGGCCGGGACGGCCTCGAACAGCGGCAGCCGCTCGCCGCGCCCGAGCGCGCCGGCCAGATCGGTCAGGATGCCGCCGGCCGAGCGCCTCAGCGAGACGATCCGGGTCCCGGCGACGGTCAGGCCCTGCATCAGCCGGACGGGAACGCCGCCGGCCGACCCCTCGGTCGTCGGCGGCAGGGCGACGGGATCGGCCCCCTCGGCCAGCGAGAACGCTGCGACGACGCGCGCGGAACGCGGCGGCAGGGGCGCGAGCCCGGCGAGGCCGAGCATGCGCCGTTTTCGCGCCTCGGGGACGCGGTTGACGCGGTAGATCTGGCGTTCCGTGACGAAGGCGAACAGCTCGATCAGCGTGACGCCGGGATCGTGCGCGTTGTGGTCGGTCCAGTCCGGCGCGTGGACCGGCACGAGGGCGACGGCGTCCTGGACGAGGTCGTCCCAGCGCCGGTCGTCGAGATTGGGGAGCGCATTCGGCATCTCAAACCTCCCGCGCTTCGAGCCTGAAGGAGATCTCGCCCGCAGCGACGATCCGGCCCGCCGCGACGGCGGCGGACCCGCCCTGCGGGATGCCGGCCGCCGTCAGCGCGACGTCGCGGGCGTGGTCGAGCCCCGGCACGCGCTCCAGGACGGCGGCGATGTCGGAGAGATGGACGCCGCGGCCGAGGTCCCAGCCCTGTCCGTCCGGGCCGCCGGTGAGTGGATGGAGGAAGGCGGCGAGCGCGGCGCGCGCCGCCCTCTCGACGTCGCCGGCCTCGGAGAACAGCCGCGGGACCAGCGTCGCGGCGACGCTGATCGGCGCATAGTCGGGACCGGTCACGGTCAGCGCCTCCGGATCGCCGAGCGTCGCGGAGGCGCGGCTCGCCACGTAGTCGCGCACGCGCTGGCGCAGGTCCCGGGTCGGGAACGGCCGGGCCTCCGCGCTCGCGGGGACGATCACGACGGTCAAGCGGCCGGCCTGGCTGCGCCCGTTGGCGCCGCGCAGCGGCAGCACGCGGGCGAGGGCGACGGCGGCGGAGGCCTCCAGCGCCAGCGCCTCGATGTCGCGCGCCGTCACCGCCCGGCCGCGATGGGCGAGCGCCATCGGACCACGCCGGCGGAAGGCTGATGGGGATTCGCCGTCCGAGCCGCCTTCGGACGGCTTCACGTTGTAGACCTCCTCGGCGCCGGCGACCGCGCCGATCAGCTGGGAGATCGCCCTGGCCGGCAGGTTGCCCCGCGAGCCGCCGCCGGTCTGGAGCCGCCGCGCCAGGATCGCCGCGCCCACGGGTGGCGTGCGGCCGCGATGGCCATCGCCGAAGAACAGCCGGCCCCGGAGCCGATCGAGCGCGTAGACGCGGTCCGAGGGGCCGGCCGCGAGCAGGCTCGCGACGCCGGTCCACCGGACCCAGACCTCGACCGGTTGCCGCTGGGCGTCGCGCCGGAGCCGGAGCGGACCGTAGACCACATCCGGGTCGGGCGAGGCGCGGTTCAGCGCGTCGCCGATCGCCGCGACCGCGACGTCGTCGATGCCCACGAGCTGGCGCGCGATCAGGCGCCAGTCGGTGCGCGCCCGCGGTCCGAGGCTCTCGCGCACCTCGATCCATTCGTCGGCGAGCACCGGGACCTGCGCGATCGTGAAGCGCTGGCCCGGCGTGCCGTCGCTCGATCCGATCGCGACGTCGCGCAGGGTGCGGCGCTCGCTCGCCCAGACCGCGTTCGGGGCGATCGCCGCGAGGCTCGGCGCACCCGGCGCCTCGCTGCGCCGCAGGCGAGCCCGGACCCAGTGCAGCGGCGCGCCGAAGCGCGGCGTCGCGACGGAGCGCTCGGCGCCCAGCAGCGAGACGATGCCGGGCGCACGCAGGCTCCCGGTCTCGTCCCGCGCCGACAGGCGGAGCCACCCGCCGCCGTCGAAGCACTCCCATTCGAGCGAGGGGCCGACCGGGTCGCGCCGATCCTCCTCGAGGTCGAGGAACAGCGCGAGCACGTCGGCAGGCGGCCTCGCGTCGAGGCCGACATAGAGCGTGGGCGCCGCGTCCCCGCTCGGCGTGAAGGGCTCGAAGCTCCGGCCCGGCCAGGTCGTCTCCTCCGTCCGGTCGGCGAAGGCGAAGTCGTTCTCGGTCAGCACCCGCTCGGGACGGAACGGACCGTGCTGCCAGACATAGCCCATGGCGACAGCCGCCAGCGCCGGCGGCTGCGTCACGGTCACCGTCATCTCGTTGCTCTGCTCGTGGACGCCGAGCCACACGATCGTCTGCCTGTAGCCGTAGCCGCCGCTGACGATCCGCACGCGCATCCAGCGCGCCACGACGTCGTTCAGGCTGACCGGCTCCATGTCGTCGGGCACGACGACGTCGACGATCTCGGAGCGGGCGAAGTCGAGCGTCTGGCCGACCTGCGCGCCGGCGACGCCGAGCGGCGCCCATGCCCGGCCGTTCCAGTATTCCCAGGCGAGCCGATGCGGCATGGCGCTCGCGCCGGAGGGCGGAGCGACGTCCTGGGGGCCCTTGGTGCGGGGCAGATAGATGCGCATCTCGGCGCCGGGCTTCGAGAAGATCTCGGCGCTCGCGAAGGCGAAGGTCGAGCCGGGCTGCGGCTGCGCGCCGAACGGCAGGAACGGCTTCGAGAGATCGATCGCGGTCCCGTCGGCGAAGGCCTTGTCGGGCGTCGCGCCCTTCAGCGAAACCGTCAGCACGGAGCGTGCATAGGCGTCGGGCAGCGGGCTCGGCAACGGGATCTCGGCGACCACGTCCGAGAAGGTGACGCGCAGATAGCCGCCCGCCTGCACGGCGTCCGGCAGGCCGAGCTGGAAGAAGCCGTCGTCGCCGGTCGGCTGGGAGATCGAGACGGCGGCGTCCGCGTCGGCGCGGCGAAGGGAAACGATCGCCCCGCGCAGAGCCTCCTCGGCCTCGTTGACGACGCGACCGCTCATGCCGGAGATCGAGCCCGTCGCGGCGAGCAGGACGCCCGCCCCGCCGATCCGGCCGGCCATCGGCCTTACGTCGAGCTGCGCGTCGAACCGGCGTACGGAGACCGCGCTGATGCGGACGGTCTCGATCGCCGGCAGCGCGGTCGAGCGGTCGGTCGAGGCCGTGAGGTCCGGATCGGGCAGCAGGGGCTCGGCGAGGCTGCCGCGGATCCAGAACCCGGAGACGCCGTCGACCGCCGTCTCGACCGACTGGGCGCAGGCCGCCCTCAGCCGGACGACCCCGGTCCGGCGCAGCCCGTCGGTGCCGTCGACGCTGTGGTGATCGGATCGGGCGTCCGCCTCGGCGTTCCCCGTCCCGTCCGGGAGGTCGAGGAAGCCGCGCCACACCTCGCCGTCCCAGTAGCGCCAGTCGATCTCGAGGTTCTCCGGGCTCGGCCGGGCCAGGCGGATCTCGACCGCGAGGTCGACGGCGCCGGAGAGCGCGAGAAGGGTCCGGTGCGCGATGTAGATCCGGTGGGGGATCGGCTGGAGCAGATCGCGCGCGAACAGCCGCGCCGGCCGTCCCGCCGCGAGCTCGCCGGTGTGGTCGATATACTGGTCGCGCTCCGGCCACAGGCTCGCGACCTGCGCCACTCGCGCGGCCGTGAGGCCGACCGCCTGCTCGGTCTCGAACACGATCGGGCTCGACTGGCCGGGCGGCGGGGGCGCGGAGACCGGCGTGCCCGCCGGCGCCGTCCCGGAGACCGCGTCCTTCGACAGGCGGAAGATCATCGGCGCGCGCGCCGATTGCGGCGGCGCGGGGCCGAGGCCGGCGAGGTCCAGCAGGGCGAACGCATTCTTCTCCGGCGCCTGCTCCAGTCGCGCGGCGACGGCGCGCATGTAATGCGCGAGGATCGCCGTCATGGCGCGGCCCGGTCCCAGCTCGCCGGGAGTCCAGCCTGGAACGTAGCCGGCCGCGCGCGCGGCGAGCTCCTGCTCGAAGGCGTGCTCGTCCGGGACGGGGGCGGGCCAGGCGGTCATGCTAGCGGCCCTCCTCCAGGTAGAAGGGGAAGACGAGGTTGCGGACCGCGTTGGTTGCCCGCACGCGATACTCGATCGAGACGACCAGCGCCGCGCCGTTCGGGTCCGGCCGGACATCGCCGGGCACGGCCGCTTCCGGCGTCTGCCCGGTCATCGGCGCGACCGAGACCTGCTCGACGATGATGCGCGCCTCCCAATCGACCAGCGCCTCGAGCACCCGCATGCGCAGCCGCTCGGCGAGTCCGATGCCGATCGGCTCGAACAGGAAGGAGGAGAGGCCGGCGCCGAAGTCGGGCCGCATCACGCGCTCCTCCCGATCGGTGCCGAGGATGATCAGCACCGCCTGGCGGATGTCCTCCTCGTACGCCGCCATGGCGACGTCGCGCCCGGCGACGGCCGGAGGGAAGGCCCATCCGCGTCCGAGGAAGGCGCGCGCCGGATCGGGCATCTCAGCCTCCGATCTCGACGAGCGGCATGCCGGCGAGGATCGGCGAGCCGCAGCCGGACACGTCGCCGACGCGCGCAGCGCCTCGCCCGCCGATCAGCACCGTCAGGCTGCCCTTGGCGATCGGGCTCGGCGGATGCGGTCCCGCCGGCGGCGGCATGGTGCAGCCATGCATGTCGCCCTGGACGGCGGCCGGCATGCCGCCGATCAGAACCGTCAGGACGCCGGGCCCGACGATGACGCCGGGATGGCCGGTCGGATCCCCGATGCGCGCAGCGAAGGGCATGCCGGCCTCCTCAATTCAACTTGATGGGAAGGCCGGTGACCGTGCACGGCCCGGCCGACGTGACGGAGACACTGCCCGCCTTGATCGCGACCGACGCACCGGTCAGCGAGATCTCGGTCGCCTTGAGGTCGATGCTGTTGACGGCCTGGATCGAGATCGACTGGGTCGTGTTGTCGAGCGAGATCTTGAGCGTCCCGGCGAGGTTGCTCAACGTGATGGCGAGGGGGTCGAGCGTGACCTTCTGCATCGTCGAGGTGGTGATCGAGATCGACTGCAGGGCGTCGTCGAACTCGATCTCGTGGCCGATGCCGGCGGCGACGCCGGTCTTGATCACGCGCTTGGTCGGCGCCTCGACCGGCACGAGCGAGGGCGGCCGGCACAGCGTGCTCCAGAGCCCGCCGAGCACGTAGGCCGAGTTCGGATCGTTCTGCGCGAAGGCGACGAGCACCTCGTCGTGCAGCTGCGGCACCCAGTAGAAGCCGCGGCCGGAGCCCCCGCCGACGCTCGACAGCCGCGCCCACGGATCGATGCCCGGCGCAGACGCGATATGCACCTGCACGCGGCCCTCGGCGATCATGTCGACGTTGTTCGTGACGACGCCCGGCGCGATCGCGAACTCATCCGGAAGCGGTCCGTCCGCGACGCCCGCGAGTTGCCTGACCGACTGGCTCATGACGCGACCTCCTTCAACGTGCGAACTGGCCGGTGAGCGGCCGGTAGTTTGGAGCGGAGAAAGGCAGGGGCACCGAGCCGAACCAGACCTCCTTGCGGGCCTCGAAGGAGGTGCGGTAGCCGCTGGAATCGAAGGTGTGGCTCGCCGAGGTGATGCGATAGAGCCCGCCGAACTGGCCGCCGAGATTGCCGAGCCGGCACACCTTGGTGGACTTGATCCGCGGGTTGCCGATCGCGCTGCCGCGGCCGGTCTGCCGGCCGTTGAGGCGTGGCAGCAGCTCGCCGAGTATCTTGCGCGGTGCGGTGGCGTAGCCGGTCGGCTTGACGGTGAGCGTCTTCTTGGCGTTCGCCGGCCCGATCAGGTCGTCGATCTGGCCGACCAGGTTCGGGTAGATCTGGACGTCGAGCGAGGCGCGGTCGTAGTCCCAGGAGACGATGATCACGAACTCGACACCGATGCTGTCGACCCAGACGCGCGCGCTGACCCCGAAGATGTCGCCGACGGTCGTCAGCCGCGGCGTGAACTCGATCAGCGAGGATCCCCAGGCGAGCTCGACGCTCGCCGAATAATCCTGCAGCAGGAACTGGAAGCGCAGCACGCGGCCCTTGGGCTCGGCCGAATGATCGATGAAGATCTCCCAACCGTTCTCCCTCGATACGCGCTTCAGAAAGTCGAAGTCGCTCTCCGATGTCTGCAGCCTGACCGATTTCTGGGCGAATTGCGGGAAGCTGAGGAACGTCGCGAGCGACACCAGCGTCGAGAGCGCCCCGCCGATCGGGTCGATGTCAGGGATCAGCGCGTTGGTCCCGCTGACGATGGCGGCGACCAGCGGATCCGGCAGGGGGAAGTTGCCGATGCTCGGAATGCTGACCCTGAAGCCGCGGTCCTTGGTCCCGTGCGTCAGCCGCTGCAGGAAGTCGTGCGCGGTGACGGTGATCATCGGCATGCCGCCGGAAGGGAAGCTCGGGGCGACGCCGGTGATCTCGCCGGCGAAGACCTCCTCCAGCGTTTCGCCCGCATAGCCGATGGCGAGCGACAAGGGCTGATCGACGGCGAGCAGCGGATGGTCGAGCCAGACGAGGGAGGGATTGGCGATCGTGATCTCGACCCTGTCGGCGCCGTCGATGCCATCCTCGTAGGTGAGGCTGGAGATGCAGCCGCGCAGGGCCGCCGGGATCGGCGCGTCGTCGATCCTGAGCGCGTATTCCGGGGCGTATCGGGGATAGGCGCCCATCAGGTGACGAGCTCCCCGGTCTCGGCGTCGACGTAGGGGATGGCGGGGACGACGAGGGCGCGGCCGGCCCGGAGGTCGAAGGGATCGTCCATGCCGTTGGCCACGGCCAGCACCCGCCACAGGCGCGGATCGCCGTATGTCCGGCCGGCGATCGCGCTCAGCGTCTCGCCCTGCGCCACCGTGTGGAGCTTGGTGTAGTCGGCGGTCTGGCGGCTGACCTCCTTGGCTTCGCGCTCGGGGTCGATGAATTCCTGGAAGCTCGTCGTGACGCGCGCCCGGACCGGCCGCCCGTCGGCGAGGAACAGGATGAAGCGCTGGTTGGCGCGGGTCAGCACGCAGCGGAACTGCAGCGATGCCCACTCGACCCTCAGGATCGGCGGGGCGTGCAGCTCCGGGTCGATCCGCATCAGCTTGATCAGCCTTTCGGTTTCCTGCCGCACGTCCCTCTGCTGCTCGTAGGTGTCGAACAGCAATTCCAGGTCGAGCGTGCGTGACCCTCCATGCGCGAACTGGATGACCGGACCGCTGAGGCCAGGAATGCTCTGCGATGCGAAGGTGTTGTCCTGATTGACCGCGTATTCCTCCGGATTGAACATCACGGAAAACACGGCGCCCGAATGCTCGGTGGTGATGGTGGCCTTGACGAGCGCCATTGCTACCTCCGCCCCATCCGCTCGCGCATCGCGACGACGCGATGGTCGAGGGTCCGCAGGACCTCGTCGGCGATCCGCCGCGGATCGATCGGCGGCATCGGCGCGACGCTCTCGGCGGAGGATCGCAGCACCTCCTGCCGGGCCCCGCCCGCGAGCTTGTCGACCGCCGCCTCGAGCCGGCCGATCGCCGCCGCGAGCGGTCGGGCGTCCGGCCGCGCCATCGCGCGCGGCAGCGCTGCGACGGCGAATTCGCGGCGCCTGCTGGCGGCGGGTGCGTAACGGCGCACGGCGCGGGCGTCGGGCGGGCCCGCAGGATGGCCTCCCGGCTCGGGAGCGCCGATCGCTCGCGTCCGGAACACGGTCTCACGGACGGTGCTGAGGCGCATCTCGCGCGCGACGGGCGGAGTCCGGGGGGCGTTGGACCGCGGGAGCAGCGGGCGGCGCGGCGCTTCCGATGCACGCGGCGGCGTAGCGCGCTCACGGATCGCCGCAACCGGCGCTGCGATGCGGGCGGGCGGCCTCGTCTCCGCGGCCGGGCGTGCCACCTCCCGCAGAACGGCCGCGACGGTCAGCGACAGGTTGAAGCGCGGCGCGGCGCTGAGCGTCGACCGGAGGTGCAGGATCAGCGACGAGGGCCCCGCGGCGTGAAGCGTCATGGCGGCGGCCGAGGCCGACGCGCGGGAGAAGGCGTAGCGTCCGGCCAGGCGGGCGGCGAAGCCGCCATGCCGGCCCGCGATCTGTCCGCCGATGTCGTCGCGCAATTCCAGCCGCGTCATGTCAGCTCCAGGCTCGCTTTCGCCTCGGCGATGGATCGTTCGTTCATGCGGGAGACTTCGCTCACCCATTTCCGCCGCTCGGCGTGTTCCAGCGCCACGAGCTGATCGAGCGGCCAGTGGAAATGGTAGGCCAGGAAGGCTACCTCCTCGTAGAGCTGGTCGAGAGGGTAGCCGAGGATCCCCCCGCGGCGTATTCCGCCGCGAAGACGTGGCTGCAGTTCGGGCACATCTGCTCGCTCTGTGCATCGACGTCGTTGAGCTTGTTGTAGAGGGCCTGCAGGTAGGCCATGTCAGCCGCGTAGAGGCCTTCGATCACCTTCGGGGTGATCTGCGGCACCGAACCAAGCCGCGAGACGACGCGCGAGAGGACGATGACCGAGAGATAGGCCGGATTGCCCTGCACGCGGGAATCCTTCAGCGGCAGGATCTCGTCCGCCGCGGTCGCGAGGCGCATCACCCCGTCCCGGTGCAGCGACCCCTCCCCGTCCTGGTAGCCGATCGGGAGCGTGAAGTCGTATTCGGTCTGCAGCATCGCGGCCTCCTCACGCCTTCTCGATCCGCTCGTAGGCGATCTCGAGAGACTCGATCGAAAGCTCATTGCCCTTGGCGTTGTAGGACGCCGCCGTGTACTTGATCGGGAAGGCGCTGAAGAGATTCCAGCGAAGCGTCTCCTTTCCCGCCATGTCGAGCTGGACGATCGAAATATTCTTGCGGATCTTCTCGGTTCGTCCGGTCATGACGTCCTCGAACCAGTTGAACAACTGCTTGTCGTCGGTGAATCCGCGCTTGAGCGACAGGTTCGAATGCTTGGTCATTCCCGGGAACTTGCGGGGGCCGAGGATGTCTCCGCCCTCGCGGTACTCGATCATGTCGATGGTGGCATCGATGCCGCCCACCTCCTGGAAGCGGGCGTTGTCGATCCCGTCGATCTCGACCATGAACTGGAAGGCCCTGAAATAGATCGGCTGCTGGCCGGGCTGTGGCATGGCGGCGGCTCCTTGTTCGGGATCAGGATCAGGCAGCGGCTGCGTTCTGCATGATCAGGCCGATCCTCACGATGATGAACTCGGCCGGATAGACGGCCCTGAGGCCGATCTCGATCGTGAGCTTGCCGAGCGCACGGTCCTCGTCCCGGTTGAAGAGATCCGGGAAGCGCACGTAGTAGGCCTCGTCCGGCGTCGCGCCGAAGAGCGCCCCGTCGCGCCAGACCCCGTCGAGAAACCCGCGCACCGAGCGCGTGATCGTCTGGCGCAGGGCGAGGTTGTTCGGCTCAAACACCGCGAAGCGCAGGCCGTCCTCGAGCGACTCCTCGACGTAGTTCACCAGCCTGCGGACGTTGATGTAGCGGAAGGTCTTGTCCGCCGCGTCGGCGGCCTGCAGCGTGCGCGCGCCCCAGAGCGTGGCCTGCCCGGCGAACATGCGGATGAGGTTCACGCCGTCGGCGTTCAGCGTGTTCTGTTCCGCATTGCCGAGCGGGTGCTCGACCCCGAGCGCGCCGAGGATGCGTTCGTTCGCCGGGGCCTTGTGGACGCCGCGCGCCGCGTCGACGCGCGCATAGACGCCCGCGATATGTCCGGTGGGCGAGGCGAAGATGGGATTGGCGACGCTGTCCTTCGGATCGTTGGCGAGCCTCGGCATCACCTGGATCCTCGGATAGTAGAATGCCGCGTAGTCGGAGGCCGGAGGACGGTTGGAGCCGCCCGCCTTGAGCTTGGCGAGGTCGTCGACCTTGGCGGGCGGGTCGAGAAGGGCGAAGCGGTCGCCGGTCCGGAAGGCTTGGTCCTCCAGGGCGGCATAGACGTCCGGATGGACGTGGCCGGGAGCGGCGATGATCGCGACCTCGTCGATCGGCTCCAGCAGCTTGATCCCGGCGACGACGTCTCCCTGGGCCTCGGAATCGACGTTGACGACGTAGCAGGTCGTCCCGCCGTTCTCGAAGAAGCCGAACACCGCCCGGGAGAGCGAGGTGCTGTCGGCAGCCGGCGGGTCGGCGGCGTTTTTGCCGGTGATGTAGTCGGCCTCGAACTGGTCGGCGCTCGTGACGAGCCGCGCGACCTTCAGGAAGCGGCCGGTCATCGGCGACTTGCCGACGAAGCCCGCGGTGCTGGTGCCGACGCCGGCGATGGGCGGCGCGCCGAGCCGAACCTCGAGGATCTGGACGCCGGGCGTGTTGGGATAGCTGGTCGCCATGATCGCTTCCTCACGACAGCTCGAAGATGTGGTCCGCCGGCGGGCCGTCCGGCACGCTGACGTCGCGCTCGAGGGGGGTCAGCCCGGCCGCCGACGCCCGGATCCGGTGCAGGCCGGGGTGGAGCCCGGCGAAGCTGTAGCGGCCGCGGGAATCGGTCGTGATCTCCCGTCCGGACGCCATCAGGCGGACGCTTGCGCCCTGGACCGGCGCGCCGCCGGCGGCGCGGACGACGCGCCCGCCGATCTGGATGCGCTGCTCGGCCGTCGCCGATCCGGCCGGCAGGAAGCGCTGGATGAAGGTGATCACGAGCGGTTCGGCCGGGCCGTCGAGCAGGAGGTCGAGCGGCGCCGTCACCGTGAGCTGGACGGCCAGCCGCCAGCCCTGCTTCATCGTGGTCCAGAAGTCGTTGAGCGGCTGGCCGCCTTCGGGATAGGCGGCCGAGAGATAGACGTGCGCGGCGTTGAACACGGCCCCCCCGCTCGGAAGGCCGATCGCCTGCGGCACGACGTCCGGGTTGCGCAGGAGGATGCGCAGCGCCTCGCCGAGGAAGCGGTGCTCGACGCCGACCGGGTCGGCCGCCTGCTGGTCGCTTGCAGGGCTCCAGGCCGATACGACGTAGACGATGTCGAGATAGACCGGAGGATGCGAGGAGGACGCTCCGGCGCCGAGTTCGATCTTGTCCCATTCGGGCCGCCGCAGGTGACGGTTCTCGCGCACGTCCGTCATGAAGATGTTCAGCACCGGCCCGCCGGCATTGACGACGAAGGCCGGAAAGGTGTCGTCGGGCGCGGCGAAGGAGAAGGCGGGCTTGGCCAGCGTCACCGGCCAGCCGGCGTCCAGGATCTCCTCGACCACCTTGTCCACCAGATCGAGCATCACGCGACTCCCGCAGTGAGGCTGTCGCGGAGCTCCTGCTCTGCGGCGGGCTTGCCGAGCTTCTGGAATTCACGCCGGAGCGCCGTGACGACGTCGCCCGTCGCGACGTCCTGTTCACGCTCCGCCGCGAGGAAGGAGGCGGCGACCGCGATATTCGAGATGCTGCCGCCGCTGAGCTTGAACTGGGACGCCAGACGATCGAGGTCGACGTCGCGTGGCCGCCGGTCCGGATCGGGCCAGGCGCCTTCCCAGATCCGCCGGCGGTGGGCGGCGTCGGGGAAGGGGAAGTGGATCACGAAGGCGAGGCGCCGCGTGAAGGCGTCGTCGATGTTCGCTCTCAGATTGCTCGCGAGGATCGACACGCCGTCGAACTCCTCCATCCGCTGCAGCAGGTAGCTGATCTCGAGATTGGCGTAGCGGTCGTGGGAGTCCCTGACCTCGGAGCGCTTGCCGAGGATGGCGTCGGCCTCGTCGAAGAACAGGATGGCGTTGCTATCCTCGGCGGCGTCGAAGATGCGGTCGAGGTTCTTCTCGGTCTCGCCGATGTACTTGCTGACGGTGTTCGGGAGGCTGATCCGGAACAGATCCAGCCCGAGTTCGCCGGCGACGATTTCCGCCGCCATGGTCTTGCCCGTGCCGGAGGAGCCGGCGAAGAGCGCGTGGACGCCGCGCGCGGAGCCGGCGCGGTGACGCTCGCCCCATCGCGACAGCACGCTGTCGCGCAGCTCGACGCGCCGGCAGAGCTCGCGCAGCTGCCTCAGCGCATCCTCGGGAAGGATCAGGTCCTCCCACCGCGCCCGAGGCGGCCTCCGGGCGGCGAGTGCGCCGATCCTCTGTCCGGTCTGGGCGCGCGTCGCGGCGACGACCCGCCGATATGCCGCGTTCGGCGATGCCGCATCGGGCCGGGCATCCGGCTCCGCCGCGGCCGCGACCGCCGCGGCGGTCTCGATCTGGCGGCCGGTCAGGCGGTAACGCCGCGCCAGGACATGGATCTGATCCGCCGTGAGGCCGAGGTCGTGCGCGGCGAGGCTCGTGGTCCAGATCGCCTGCCGGGCGGACGCGTCCGGTCGCGGGACGGCGACCCGGGCAAGGCCGCGCGCGGCCCAGCCGTCCCTCAGCCAGGCCTGCTTGCCCGCGAGGAATGCGATCGCCCCCTTCCGCTCGGCCTCCGCCAGAAAGGCCGTGCAGAACGGGCAGGGCTCGCGGCTGTCCTCGTCCTCGAGCCCGTCGAGGAACAGCGCCGCGTCGCGCAGCGCCGCCTCCCGGACGAGCAGGGCGGCGATCTGCGCCGGCGGGCGGTCGGCGGGAATGGCGGTCTCGTCGATCTCGATCAACGGCATCCCGGCGAGCCGCGCGGCCTCGGCCGCGGCCCGCCGCTTCGCGAAGGGGTCGGGTCCGTCGAACCACACGCGCCGGGCGCGGACGAGCGCCGCGGACGCCCCGGCGGCGGCGGCGCTGTCATCATCCGTCCCGGCGCGCGCGGTCCCTGGCGCGAGGCGCACGAAGCCGGCGAGCCGCTCGTCGATCCCGCTGTCCCCGGTGAGGAGGCGCAGAATCTGCGCATCGAGCGTGATCTGCGTCGTCAGCCAGTGTCCGCCGGGCTCGCCCCATGTCTGGATCATCCGCTCGGCGATCAGCGGCGCGTCGGGCGCGAATCTGCGCCGGAGTGCCAGCCGCTCGGCGGGGTCGCGCGCGATGAGATTGAGGACGAGGTCGAACGTCGGGCGCGTTCTCGCCAGATCGTCCTGCAGGAAGGCGTAGATCCGGCCGAAGCGGCTCGAAACCTCCGGCGCGAGCGCCAGCAGCAACACGCAGGCGTCGAAAGCGTCGGCGCCGCACAGCGTCGCCAGGCGCGTCTGCTCCGGAAGGTCTTTCGCCGCAGCGGCCCGGTCGACCGGGATGCGGGAGCGGCGCTCGTCCGAGAGTGCGCGCCGCGCTTCGTCCGGACCCATGACCAACCCGTGAAACGCGCCCGCCTGGCCGCCCTCGAAGCCCCGCGCGACGCGCTCGACCTCGGGGGCGAGCCAGGTCTCGACATGAGCGAGCGCCTTCTCGAGCTCGGCCCAGCGCCGCTCCGATTTCTGCGGCTCGGCGTTCATCGCGGTTCGCCCTCGCCCGACCGGACGGCCGTCTCGGCGGCATCGTCCTCACGGACGGCCTGCCCGAGCAGGGTCCGTATCGCCCGGAACAGCCGGTCCATGCCGACGAAGCGGCGCTTGATGTCGACGCCGCTCAGATAGACGTGCCCGCGCCAATCCTCGTCCCGCGGCGGCGTGCGGTTCGGCTCGCGCCAGATCCGCACGATCAGAACGCGATCGCCGGAGACCGACGGACCCGCGCCGTCGGAAGAGGGGGAATGGCACGCGTCAATCACCGGAGCTCACCTCCTTGACCGAGGCCAGCAGAGCCCATGCGGATCTGCGGGGCCTGGCGCGCGGCTCGTCGAGGCGGCGCGGCGCGCAGGTCGCGCGCTCGTCCGGTCGTCGCTCGCCGCTTCCGGATCGGATGCGCCCGGCTCTCCGCCGCTGGCGCCGGGGATGTCGGTCGTCTCTCCGCCATCTCTCTCGCGCCTGGTCTCGATGTCGCGCCGCCGGGCCGATCACGGTCCGGCGGCCGGGAGCCGACCGCGCGGAGAGTGATGCTGGGCGTTCGGGGATAGGGTTCGCTCGCCGCCTTCGCGCTCGACGGCACCGGAAGTCCACCAATTTCCGGGCACGCCGAGAGCGACGCCCAGGTCGTGGCTGCCCTGGCGAACGCGCAAGCGTGACGGGGTGGTTCGACCCGGAACGAGCGTATGCCGGGTTTCGCCGCGGCTCAGCCGCCGGTTCCGAACGTCTCGTTGAGGAGTGTCGGGATCCGCTCGAAGACCGCGCCGCTGCGGATCATCAGGTCGAGCGAGCGGGTCTCCGGCATCGGGTCGACGCCGCATTCCTCGCGTAAGGTCGCCCGGCACCGTTCGAACTGCCTGATGGCCTGGCCGCGCTGTCCATTCAGCGTGTAGAGCAGCATGGTCGCGCGTTGCGCGCTCTCGCGCATCGGGTCCGTCGCGAGGATCCGGCGCGCGCAGCATAGCGCGTCCTCGTAGCGGGACTGGTTCGCGGCCTGCCGCATCATCAGCGTCAGCGCGCGGACATAGAGGACTTCGAGGCGCTCGCGCTCCTCCAGCACCCAGTCCCCGTCGAATTCCTCGAGAAATGCGCCGCTATAGAGCTCGATCGCCGGTCGGATCGAGTCTGCGCAGCTCGCCGAGAGCGCGACCTCGATATCGGAGGCGAAGCGGTGCGCGTCCACGATCGCCGGCTTGGCGATCTCCAGCACCACGTTCTGCCCGACCGCGTGCAGCGCCATCTGCCGGCCGGAGGCGCCGATGGTGCGCTTGATCTTCCAGAGCGCCGTGCTGAAGGCGGTACGCCCCTGGTCCGGCGCGCTTTCGGTCCAGAACAGGTCGATCAGCTTGTCGCGCCGATGGCTGCGGTTGGGATAGGCGAACAGGTAGGCTGCGAGCCGCCGCCCGTTTCGGCCGAGCACCGCCGACTGGTCCCGTTGGGACTGCTCGAGGGCAAAGCACCCTAATAGACGGACCTGCAGCATGGCCGGATGCTCGATCGCGGACGAAGCTAACAAGTCACGATAGTCCAGAGCCGCACCTGCCGCAATCTGGATACCTTCAAATACCCCTTGGAGCCCGTGGCAGGAACCAGGAGAACGTGGGGCTGAGGTGCTGACGATTGGATGCGGGCCGTCTACCGCCGACACCGACACAATACATCCGCTTTAAAACGTGAGATTTTTGGAGGATTTTATCTGCTCTGCGGTCAATGCAGGGGAGATACGGCGATGGAAGAATTCGATGATACAACCTTGTTGGCGATGTCGCGTGGCAGTTCTTTCGAAGCCGCGGAAACGTTGTCCCTCGATCCGCAGCGGCACGCGAAGCGCCTGGATTTTCCGCGCCGAGTCCAGCCGCCGGCCGCACGGATTGCCGTCAAGTCCAATTCGGCCGTGCCGGTCGTGCTGGCGTTCCTCGGCGCGAGGCCGAGCCGGGGCATTTGGACCGTTGCGCCTGAGCTTTTGACGCATCCGATGGATGGGACGTTCGCCAGGGAGCGGATGCGGTCCGGGTCTGGCGTGAGTGCCGTTCGGGCAGTGCAGCAGGCGTCGAGGATTGCTTCGCCGTCGTGGAGCCGCGCGGGAAGAGGAAGCGCTCGCGCCGCTGTCGCAAGATGCGCGGCTCGGTCGACGCCTTGGACGGGGCGATCCCCTCGGCCGCGAGGAGCCGCGCCAGTTCGTCCGCCACGTCCGCGTCCTCGCGGCTGGCGATCCGCTCCCCGCGCTCGATCACCGTGACGGCGCTGCCGAACCGGCGATAGGCCTGCGCCAGTTCGAGGCCGACATAGCCGCCGCCCAGCACGATCAGGTGGTCGGGCAGGGCGTCGAGTTCGAGCGCCTCGATGTTGGTCAGCGGCTCCGCCTCGCGCAGGCCGGGAACGTCCGGAATCGCCGGACGCGTGCCGAGGTTCAGCACGATGGTGTCGGCGGTGAGCACCGGCTCCCCGCCCGCGTTCAGGTCGACCGCGATCGTCTTCGGGCCCGTGAACCGCGCGCTGCCCATAACCAGCTCGGCGCCGCTGTCGCGGTACGTGTCGAGGTGCATCGCGACGAGGCCGGCCACCATCGCCCGCTTGCGCTCGACCACGTGGCGCATGTCGACCCGGACCTCCGACACGTTCCTGGCCTGTGAGGCGCCGGGGCAAGCGCCGGCAAAGCCGGCCTGCCTCCTGACGGACGTGGACATGCCGGGCATCAACGGCCTGGAACCGCAGGAGCCCGTGAGGCGCATCCGGCCGCACCTGCCAATCATCATGATGACGGGGTTCTACGACGATGCGATCCGCCGGCGCGCCCTCGCGGGCGGGGCGCGGGACCTCCTGCGCAAGCCCCTCGCGTCCGATGCGCTGATCCGCTGCCTCGAGGACACGGTCGGGTCCTGACCGCGGGCCCGTCAGCGGGACGCGCCGCAAGGCCGCGCAAATGCGCCGGCCGGCGGCGTCGAGCCCGCGCGTCCCGGATCCGGTCCGGGGCATCGGGCCTCCCGACGCCCCTCGGACGGGGGCGCCGGACCGATGCCCGGCGGACCCGTCACCTGGCCTCACTCCGGAATCAGGGCGTCGGCCTCTCCGCCGGCATCGCGACGACAGATGACGACCTCATACCGCAGTATAGGTCCGCGGGCGGGCCTCCGCGATCAGGGGTGGCATCGCGGGTCGTCCGGGGCAAACCTCCGTATGATTTCACGCTTCACGGCCAAGATGCATGGTCCGGCCCATGGATGCGCCGTCCCGGCTTGGGACCGATCGAGGAGGCAGCAATGGGAATGATGGTGGCGATGCCGGCCGGCGGCGATGCTCTGACCCGTGCCGAAGCCGCCCGCAATGCCATGTCCCGGCTGCTTGCCGTCGCCGGTCATGATCTCAAGCAGCCGCTCCAGGTCGCCCTCATGGCCATCGAGCGTGCGGTCTCCGAGGGCGTCGGGCCGCGTGCCGCCGCACGGCTCGGCCTCGCCAGCGACGCCCTGGTGCGCCTCGGCCGCGAACTCGACGACATCGCCCGCACGTCACAGGTCGGCGGGGCGCCGCCGCGCCTAGGCCCGGTGCCGCTCGGCCGCCTCCTCGCCGTGGTCGCGGCCGAATGGCAGCCCTATGCCGAGGCGGCCGGGGTCCGGCTGCACGTGCGCGGCTCGGATGTATGCGTTGAGAGCGAAGCCGCGATGCTCGCGACGATCCTGCGCAACCTCGTCGGCAACGCCGTCAAGTATGCGGGCCGGGGCGGACGGGTTGTCATCGGGTGCCGGCGGCAGGGCGGTCGGATCGCGATCGAGGTCCACGACGACGGGCCTGGCATTCCGCCGGAGCGCCTGACCGGCATCTTCGAGGCCTTCGATCGGGCCGGCCGCCGCGACGGAGCCGGGCTCGGCCTCGGTCTCCACATCGTGCGCCAGACCGCCCAGGCCCTCGGCCATCCGGTCAGCGTGCAATCCCGCTACGGTCGAGGATCGGCTTTCGGCGTGATCGTGGAGCGGTCCGCCACCATGGCACCGAAGGACGGCGCGTCCCACGGATGTCGCCGTCCCGATAGTTCGGGACGGCCATCCTGCCATGCAATCAGCATCGAATCCACCGAACTCATATCTTCGTATGACTCTTCCAAATGAATGAATACCATCGTATATACCTTGAAGCGATAGTATGGATCACTTCATGACTTATATTTAAATGCAGGCGTCACGCTTCAAGGATGGCGCGATTTAGGAGATACGCAGATGTTGTACCGCCTGATTTTCGCCGTGACTATCCTTGCCGCAACCGACGGCAGTGCCTTCGCGCAACGGACGCACATGATCGACGTGTGGGGTGCGCGGATCGAGGTGCCGAACGAGGGTCCGGGCGGCCTGTTCGCCGCCGCTGCGGTGTCTCCGGGCGACACCGAGACCTTGACCGGCGCGGCGACGCCCGGGATTTCGACCGTACGGCCTCTGGCGAACACCGCTCCTGCCAGCCTGAAGACGAGCCGGCCGCGGCCTTGAGCCTCAGCAGGGATCGCGGGCGACGATTCAGACTCCGGCTGTCAACACCCCTCTCGAAACTCAATAAATTCGAGCGATTGCGCTCGTCCCGACCCGATCATTCTGAATTGTCGATCGAACCAATCGAAAGGATCTGTCAGATCGAATGCTCCGGGACGGTGACGGTTGGTCCTGACCCACCAAACTAACTCATACGATCGCGCTTTCGCATCGACACGTCGATGCGAAAGCGTCCGGCGCATCAGCGCCGGCGCCCGTTCGGGCTTGGCCAGCGCCTTCGAACGAGTCCGTTCGAAGGCGCGGCGGTATCACGGGCGAGATGTGTGGAATCGCGTCCAGCGCGGACCAGTCCGACGATCTGACGACGGGTCTCAGCCGGATAGGGCGGTCGTGTGTCGGGCATCGAACGCACCTCGATCCTGGTCGGGAACCCGGCCCGCTTCTACGGGCTGCCGCCTGACCATCGGTCCATGCCAGCTGCTACGCCGGGACGCCCGGAGACCTGAAGGCCGCCGCCAAGCCTCTCGCCCGAGACGGGAAGCCTCTCGCCCGAGACGGGAAGCCTCTCGCCCGAGACGGGAAGCCTCTCGCCCGAGACGGGTGCGTGCTCGTCGAGACCGGATGCCGGTCGCCGCAGCGACCGGGTTGAGCGCTTGACCAAGCCGCGGAGGCGACCTCCTCCCAAATTCCCGCTCCGCCTCACGACGCGACTGAGACGAAGCGCTGCTGGCGGAACGCCATCACGCCCTCCGGGCCGCCCTCCAGACCGAAGCCGCTGTCCTTCACGCCGCCGAACGGCGTCTCCGGGAACGACGCCGACCAGTGGTTGACCGCCAGGGTTCCCGCCTGGACCTCGCGGCCCAGGCGCTCGGCCGCCGCGAGGCTGCCGGTGAACGCGTAGGCGGCAAGTCCCAGGCTCAGACGGTTCGCCTCGGCGATCGCCGCGTCGAGACTGGCGCAGGGCGCGAGGACCGCCAGGGGGCCGAAGGGCTCCTCGTGCCAGGCTCGCGCGTCCGATCCGAGATCCGTCAGCACGGCGGGCGCCTGCCAGAAGCCCGGCCCCTCCGGCGCGCATCCCTCGATCACGGTCGCTCGCGGCCGGGCCTCTCGCAGGATGGCCCGGATCGCGGCGGCGCGGCGGGCATTCTGGAGCGGGCCCATCTGCGTGCCCGCCGCGAACGGGTCGCCGACCCTCAGCGCCTGCGCCGCGGCCGTGAAGGCGTCGGCGAAGCGACGATAGGCGGGCGCCTCGACGAGGAAGCGGGTCGGGGAGGTGCAGACCTGGCCGGCATTGCGGTACTTCGCCGCCGCGCCGGCCCGGGCGACCGCCTCGACGTCGCAATCGGCCAACACGATCACGGGTGCGTGGCCGCCGAGCTCCATCACCATCCGCTTCATCGTCGCGACGCAACAGGCGGCGAGCTCCTTGCCGACCGAAGTGCCCCCGGTGAAGGTGAGCATCCGCAGGCGGGGATCGGTGGCGAGCGTCCGCCCGATGGCGGGCGGGTCCCCGAACACCAGGTTGAGGACGCCCGGCGGCAGGCCGGCCTCCGCGAAGGCGCGGGCGAGCATGAGGCCCGAGGCGGGAGTTGCCTCCGACGGCTTGATGACGATCGAGCAACCCGCGCCGAGCGCACCGGCGATCTTGCGCGCCGGGGTGATCGCCGGCGCGTTCCAGCCCGCGATGGCGCCGACCGGTCCGACCGGCTCGGAGAACGCGGTCAGGCGCAGGCCGGACGTTCTCGGCGGGATGTCGCGGCCATAGAGGCGGCGGCCCTCCTCGGCAGCCCACTCGATCATCTCGCAGGCCGTCTCGGCCTCCGCTTCCGCCTGGGCGAGCGGCTTGCCGAGTTCAAGTGCGATCAGCACGGCCCAGTCCCGCCTGTGCGCCCGCAGCCAGGCGGCGGCGGCGCGCAGGATGCGGCCACGCGCGAGGGCCGGCGTGTCGCGCCAGCCCGGGAAGGCGTCGTGCGCGGCCTGGATGGCACGGTCGAGGTCGGCTTCGTCCGCCAGGGGCAGGTGTCCGAGTCCGCGCTCTGTGCTCGGATCGACGACCGGGACGGTCGGGCGCTCCTCCGCCCCGATCCAGCGGTCCCCGACGACGAGGGCGAGGGCCGGATAGGCCGCCTCGGCGTCGCGGCGTGCGCCCGGACCCGGCGCCCCGGTCACGGCCGGCGCTCCGACAGGATGCGCTCGAGCACCGGACGCAGGTGCCGGAGGAAGCCCTCCGGATCCTCGCTCATCGGGAAATGGCCGATCCCCGGCATGATCACCGCTTCCGAGCCCCGGATGCTGGCGGCGGCGGCCCGGGTGTCGTCGGGGGTGCAGCTGTAATCGT
This sequence comes from Methylobacterium currus, assembly GCF_003058325.1. NCBI lineage: Bacteria > Pseudomonadati > Pseudomonadota > Alphaproteobacteria > Hyphomicrobiales > Methylobacteriaceae > Methylobacterium > Methylobacterium currus. Next base: position 4,106,802 of record NZ_CP028843.1, on the reverse strand, counting down.
ACTCCCCGGTCAGGAGGTGGACCGGGCACCGGGCGGTGTCGATCTCCGACAGGCGTCCCCGGATGTCGCCGTCGACCTTGTAGAAGTAGAGGTCGCCCTTGAAGACCCCCGGGCCCCCCTGCATGTAGTGCCAGAGCGTCTCCCAGCGGTCCTCGTCGCTCGCGGCCGGCCCGATCAGACCCGAGACCACGGCGGCCGAGACCTCGCCGTGGACGTCGGGACGGTGGAGCCACTGCGTGTCGTAGTAGGGCGCGACGTGGCCGCCGGATTGCAGGCCGATCACCGCCCCGAACCGCTCGGGGTGATCGAGGGCGAGGTGGAGCACGATGCGGCCGCCGATCGAGCAGCCCATCGCCACCGGCCGGTCGAGACCGAGGGCGTCGGCGACGCCCAGGATGACGTCGGCATAGTCGCGCGAGGTGAGGCGGTACTCCGTGTCCTCGTGCCAGCCCGCCGGCGGCGAGGACTTGCCGTGCCAGGGCAGGTCGAAGGCGATGACCCGGAACCGCGACAGGATGCCGGGATCGTTCATGACGCCGCGCCATTGCCGGCTGTCGCTCCCGGCCGTGTGGAGGCAGAGGAGCGGCACGCCCTCGCCGGCCTCCTCGACATAGACCCGGTGCGGCTTGCCGAGGAGGTCGACGCGCAGGTAGCGGCCGGTGATCGGCTCGTAGGCGGGCGCGCTCATGCGGGGCTCCTCGGCGCGGCGAGCACGCCCTTGAAGTAGAACAGGTTGGCCATGAAGGGGTGCATGTCGCCCTCGACGGAGAGGCGGCCGAACCGGATCATCGCGAAGAGGTCGTGGAAGCCGGGCGGCGGCGCCGGCGACCAGAAGGTCCGCCAGCTCTCGGCCGAGGCGCGCAGGGCGAAGGTCCAGCGCGCCATGACGAAGGGGCCCTTGCGGACCTCGTCGACGCGCCCGTCGCGGATGCGCACGAGCCAGCTCTCCTCCCCGATCCCGATCAGGAAGGTCGTGTCGACGAAGCGGCCACGATGCACGAGGAGCGCATCCGCGTTCACCCGCTCGGCGAGGTGGTCGATCATGGTGTCTCCCCGGTCATCGCTTCTCCAATCATGAAGTTCTCGCGAACCCGAACGACGGCGTCGACCGCGACGACGCCCTCTCCCGCCCGTCGGACGACGAGCGGGTTGATCTCGGCCTCGACGATGTCGGCGCCGCAGGCCGACAGGGCCACGATGGCGTCCGCGAGGGCATCGAGGTCGCCCCGCTCCCGGCCGCGATAGCCGGCCAGCGCCCGCAATGCCTTGACCTCGTCCATCATCGCCCGGGCCTCGCTTCGGTCGACGGGACCGAGGCGCAGGCTGCGGTCGCGATGGATTTCCGCCAGGATTCCGCCGGCCGCCAGCATCACGACGAGGCCCGCATCCGCGTCGCGGTGGATGCTCAGCAGCACTTCGCCGAGCCCGGAAGCCATCGCCTGGACCAGCAGCCGCTCGACCGCGAGGCCGGGTTGCGCCCGGGGCACCCGCTCGGCGATGCCCGCGGCCGCCACCCGGAAGGCCGCATCGTCGCCGATGCCGAGGGCGACGCCGCCGAGCTCGGTCTTGTGCAGCACCTGGGCCGAGAGCAGCTTGACCGCCACCGGGTAGCCGATCGGCGAGGCCGTCGCCCCGGCCTCCACCACCGCATGGGAGGCGACCGGGAGGCCGAGGCGGGCGAGCACCGCGTAGCCCTCGGCCTCGTCGAGGAGGCGCGAGGTCCCGCCTGCCCGCGTCGTGACCTGCGGCGGCAGGGCCTTCGCGGGTCGCCGCCCGAACACTGCCGCGATCGCGTCGCCGCAGGCCTCGGGCGTGCGAAAGCACGGGATCCCGGCCTCGGCGAGGTGCGCCAGCGCCTGCGGCGCCTCCGGTGCCGCGAAGGCGACGAGCGGGCGGCCGGCGTTCCTCGCCGCGCTCGTGATCGCCGGCACCAGCAAGTCGGGCTGGAACCGGGCGGAGGAGCCCGCAACCGCAACCACGAGATCGAATTCCGGTGCCTCCAGTAGGGTCTCCAGCGCCGCCGACATCACGGCCGGGCGGGTGCCGGCGAGGGTGAGGTCGAGGATCCGGCCGCGCGGCGCCACGACGCCGCGGTCAGTCAGGCGCGCCATGGTGGCCTCGCTCGGGACGGCGGCCTCGATGTCGCGCAGGCCGAGCTGGTCGACCACCATGGCGGCGCCGCCGCCCGTGGTCGTGACCACCGCCACCCTCGGCCGGAGCGGCCGGCTCGGGATACCCACCCGGCGGATCAGTGGGACTCCCTCGATCAGGCCCTCGAGCGTCTCGACCCGGGCGATGCCGCAATCGCGCAGGAAGGCGTCGGCGATCCCGTCCTCCCCCGCGATGGCGCCGGTATGGGATTGCGACAGCTCGGCGCCCTGCGCCGAGCGGCCGAGCTTGTAGGCGATGACCGGCTTACCCTGCGAAGCCGCCGCGGCCGCGAAACGCCGAAGGTCGGAGCCGTGGGCGATCGATTCGAGAAACAGCGCGTAGACGTCGATCGCCGGATCGTCGAGCGTCGCCGCACAGATCTCGCCGAGACTGAGATCGACCTCCGAGCCCGTCGATACGAACCCCGCGAAGCCGAGGCCCTTGGCGAGGCCCCGCGACAGGATCGCGCCGATCATGCTGCCCGAATGCGAGGCGACGAACACGCCGCCGCGCCGGATCTCGGGCTCGGCGAAGGCGCCGTTGGCCGTCAGGCTCAGTCCCGTCGCGACGTTGACGATGCCGATGCTGTTGGGGCCGAGGAGGCGTGTCGACCCGCCGGCCAGGATGCGGCGCAACTCCGTCTCGCGGGCCCGACCCGCCTCGCCCTCCTCGGCAAAGCCCCCGGCCAGCACGGTGGCGAGCGGCACGCCGCGCGCCACGCAGGCCGCCACCGCCTCCAGCGCGCCCTCTGTCGGCGTCAGGATGAAGGCGTGGTCGGGTACCTCCGGCAGGGCGTCGAGGGAGGGATAGGCGCGCAATCCCTGCACGGTCTCGCGGCGGGGATTGACCGGATAGACCGCGCCGGAGAACCCCGCCCGGCGCAGGTAGGCGAGCGGACGCCCGCCGGTCTTCGTGGCATCGTCCGAGGCGCCGATGAGCGCCACGCTGCGCGGATGCAGCAGGGACCGGCCGAGACTTGGGCTCATGCGTCGCCCCCTACTCGGCCGCCTGCGCGGCGGGTCCCGGGCGGGGCGCGCGCTGGTCGAAGCGGCGGTCGAAGACGTGCTCGGCGATGCGGTTCTTCAGCATCTCGATCGAGCCGCCGGCGATCATCCAGCCGCGGGTGCGCCGCATGCAGTACTCGGCCAGCGCCTCGGTCGAGTAGCCGAGGCCGCCCATCACCTGCACGGCCTCGTTCGCCGCCTCGAAGCCGGCCTGGTTGCAGGCGAGCTTCGCCATGGCGGTGTCGGCAGCCGAGGGTAGCTCGCCCTCGCGGTTCGAGGCGGCCCGGTAGAGCAGGAGCTGCGCCGCCTCGAGCTTCACCGCGAGTTCGGCGAATTTCCACTGAAGGCCCTGGAACTCGCAGAGCGGCCGGCCGAACTGGCGCCGCTCCAGGGCGTGGTCGCGCGCCAGCGTGAAGGCGTAGCGGCCGAGCGCCAGCGCCCGGGACGAGTTGCCGAGCCGCTCGACGTTGAAGCCGGCAATTTGGCGCTTGAAGCCGCCGGGCCCGAGCAGCACGTTCGCGGCCGGGATGCGGCAGTTCTCGAAGTAGAGCTGCGACCATTCCTCTCCGCTCATGAAGGCGGAAGGCTTGCCGATGGTGAAGCCCGGCGTGCCGCGCTCGACCAGGACCGAGCCGATCCCGCCGATCCCCGGCCCGAACCGGACGTAGACCAGGAAGACCGCCGCGTCCGGGCTGTGGGTCGAGAAGACCTTGGCGCCGTCGATCACGTAGTCGTCGCCGTCCTGGCGGGCGCGGGTCTCGAGGTCGGTCGCCGCCGAGCCGGCGCCCGGCTCCGACATGCCGAGGCTGATCACGCTGCGCCCGGCCAGCAGGTCGGGCAGGAAGCGCGCCTTCTGCTCCGGCGTGGCGTACTCGACGAAGGTGCGGATCGGCCCGAAATTGCCGGCCTGGATCACGTCGGCACTGCGCGGGCACACCGCGGCGACCTGCTCGATCGCGATCACCGCATCCATGAGCGTTCCGCCCTGGCCGCCATCCTCCGGGTCCATCGTGATCCCGAGGAGCCCCTGGCCGGCGAGGAGTTGCGCGACTTCGAACGGGAAGCGCGGGTCGTGGGCACGGGCGAGCGCCCCGTCCCGCAAATGCTGCTCGGCGAAGCGCCGGACGGAGTCGGCGAAGAGCGACTGCTCTTCGGTCAGGGCGAAATCCATGGAATCCTCGCGTCGGCCCGGCAGGCGGGCGGCCGATGGCTCGGCGCAGTGGCGAATGGCAGGCCGCATCATCGCCGGACCGGTTTGCTCCGCAATTGAGCAGGCGTTAACCTGGCATGAGTTTTACGCAGGCATCCCCGCCGCCCCGAGGCCTGAGGCTCAAAAGCCGCGATGTCGCGCCGCATGCCGCCCCTCAACCCGCTGCACGTCTTCGAGGTCGCGGCTCGCCTCGGCGGCTTCGGCCGCGCAGCGGGCGAGCTGAACGTCACGCAGTCGGCGGTCAGTCGCCAGATCGCGGTGCTGGAGGGATTCCTCGGCGTGCGGCTGTTCCACCGCGAGCGGCACGGCGCAACCCTGACCGAGGCCGGCCGGCTCTACGCCGCTGAGATCAACGAGCCTTTCGCCCGGATCGCCGCCGCGACCGCGCGCCTGAGCGACGAGAAGGTGGCCGAGACGCTGCACGTGCGCGCCTACGCCACCTTCGCGACCCGGTGGCTGATCCCGCGGCTGCCCTCGTTCAAGGCCCGCTACCCGCGCCTCGACATCCGGCTGAGCAACATTGTGCGGCCGGTCGACTTCACCCGCGAGACGGTGGACGTCGCGATCCAGCTCGGCAACGGGCAATGGCCGGGGACGCGCTCGGCACTGCTCCTGCCCGACGTGATCCAGCCGGTCTGCAGCCCGGCCCTCGCGGCCGGCCTCGCCGGGGGCGACCCGGCGCTCCTGCGAACGCGCCAGCTCCTCCACTCGTACTACCGGCGGCGGGACTGGCCGGACTGGCTCGCGGCCGTCGACGTGCGCGACGTCGATGTCGGGCGCGGCATGGTGTTCGAGAGTTCGGTCCTCACCTACCAGGCGGCGGCCGAGGGGCTCGGCATCGCCATCGGGCAGGTCCTGCTCCTGAAGGACGAGATCGCGTCCGGTCGGCTGGTGACGCTGTTCGACCGCCCGGTGCGGCGCGACCTCGGCCTCTACGCGGTCTGGCCGCTCGACCGGCCGCCCTCGCGCAAGCTCGACCTCTTCCTCGCCTGGCTCGAGGCGGAGGCCGGCCACGCCGCCTCCGCCGAGCCCGCAGGCGCGGCCGGCTGAGCCGGCGCGCACCCATCGGGAGAGCCCGGGCGGCTACTGCGTCGTGACGAGGGGGCAGCCGCCCTCGGCCAGGGGCCGGAAGGCCTGCTCGCCCGGAACGGTCTCGAGCAGCGTGTAGTAGTCCCACGGGTACTTCGATTCGGCCGGCGTCTTGACCTGGAACAGGTACATGTCGCGCACGACGCGGCCGTCGGCGCGCAGGTGGGCGTTCTTGGTGTAGAAGTCGTCGATCGGGATCTCGCGCATCTTCGCCATCACCGCCTTGGCGTCGTCGGTTCCGGCCGCCTGGATCGCCTTGAGGTAGTGGGTCACCGCGCCGTAGACGCCGGCCTGGAGACTGCCGGGGGCGCGGCCGTCGAACCGCGCCATGAATCGCTTCGACCAGGCCCGGGTTGCGTCGGTCATGTCCCAGTAGAAGCTGTCGGCGAGAAGCAGCCCCTTGGCGCTGTCGAGACCGAGGGCGCGGATGTCGGGCAGGTTGACGAGCAGGGCCGCCAGGCTCTGCCGGCCGCTCGTCAGCCCGAACTCGGCCGCCTGCTTCTGCGCGTTGATCATGTCGGTGCCCGCATTGGCAAGCCCGATCACGTCGGCTCCCGAGGCCTGCGCCTGGAGCAGGAAGGAGGAGAAATCGGACGAGCCGAGGGGATGGCGGGCCGATCCGATCACCGTGCCGCCATTGGCCTTCACCACCCGGGCGGCCTGCGACTCGAGGGCGTGGCCGAAGCTGTAATCGGCGGTGAGGAAGAACCACTTCTTCAGGCCGCGCCGCACCACAGCGCCGGCCACCACATTGCCGAGGGCGTAATTGTCGTAGGCCCAGTGCAGGCCGACGGGCGAACAGGCCTTGCCGGTCAGGTCCGGCGTGCCCGGGCCGGTCGCCAGGAAGATGCGATCCTTGTCGCGGGAAATCTGCTGGACCGACAGGGCGACCGCCGAGGACACGACCTCGGTGATCGCGTCGACCTTGTCGACGTCGTACCACCGGCGGGCGATGGCCGAGCCGATGTCGGTCTTGTTCTGGTGATCGGCCGAGACGACCTCGACCGGCACGCCGGCGACGGTGCCGCCGAAATCCTCGACCGCCATCCGGGCCGCCAGGACGGCCCCGGCCCCGACATTGTCCGAGTAGGGACCTCCCATGTCGGTGAGGACCCCGATCCGCACGACGCCGTCGGACATGGCGGCGCGGGCCGGTCCGGCCAGTGCCAGGGCGACGAGGGCCGCCAGCGCGCAGCTCCGCATGATGATCACATCTCCCGAAAGGAACGGCCCGCGTCGTCCGCGTGCCGGGGAGCTCGCATCTCGCGAGTGAGGGCAGCGCGGTCCGGGCTTGGCGCGATGGGGGGCGTTTCGGCAGCGCGAGACAAGTTCGGATTTGGAATGACCGCGTGACCTGCGTGCACGCAGCGATCCGCTGGTCTCGCGCGACCGATCACAGGCGTGCGAGTGCGGTCGACGTCTCCGCGACCGGCACCCCATAGGCGACCGGATCGCGGAGCCCGTCACGGCATCGCACCGCCCCGCCGGCGGGGAGAGCCACGCCTCATCTCTTCGTCTGTTCGTCGGGGTGCCGGGCGGCCCGACCCCGAGCCCCACCGCTCCAATGTCCTGGGCCAGCGCTCCTTTCGCGCATGCTTTCAGAAGCTTGGCCCAGATCTCACCGTTTCCCGGCCTCATCGGCGGTCCACTGTCACGGTCTTTCCCCCTTGGTGTCCCTCCTCGTGCAAACGGGCTTGACACGGCGAGCCGATCGGCATTTTCTGACTGGCAAGTCAAAAATTATGGGATGGAAATGCTGCTGCCCTCGGAATTGCGGGCGTTTCGTGCGGAGGTGCGGGCGTTCTGCCGCGGCATGTTGCCAGCCGACATCCGTCACAAGGTCGACCGCAATCTCTCGCTCACGCGGGACGACCACGCGCGGTGGCAGAAGATCCTGCACGAACGGGGATGGATGGGGGGGCACTGGCCCGTCGAATGGGGCGGCCGGGGCTGGGGCCCGGCGCAGCGCTGGCTGTTCGAGCAGACCCTCGCCGAGGAGGGGGCGCCCTGGCTCATCCCGCTCGGCGTCGCCTATGTCGGGCCCGTCCTCTACACGTTCGGCAACGAGGCTCAGAAGAGGCGCTTCCTGCCCCGCATCCTGTCCGCCGACGACTTCTGGGCTCAAGGCTACTCGGAGCCGAATGCGGGATCGGACCTCGCCGGGCTCAGGACGCGCGCCGTTCGCGACGGGGATGCCTACATCCTCAACGGCCAGAAGACCTGGACGACCTACGCCCATTGGGCGGACTGGATGTTCTGCCTCGCCCGGACGCAAACCGGGGATCGGCCGCAGGACGGGGTGTCCTTCCTCCTCGTGGACATGAAGGCGCCGGGCGTGACGGTCCGGGCCATCCCGACGATGGACGGCAAGCACCACGTCAACGAGGTCTTCTTCGACGAGGTCCGCGTTCCGGCTGAGAACCTCGTCGGCGAGGAGGGCAAGGCCTGGGCTTACGCCAAGTTCCTCCTCGTCCAGGAGCGGCTGATCGCGGCCGAGACCGGCAAGGCGCGCCATCTCCTCGAGCGCCTGCGTAGGTCCGCCGACGAGACCTGCGAGGGCGGACGGCCCCTGTCCGAGGACAGCACCTTGCGACGGCAGATGGCCGAGGCCGAGATCGACATCCGCGCCCTGGAGGCCGTCTGCCTGCGCCTGCTCGGCCGCGCGGACGGGAGCGCTCCGACCGGCGTGGAGGCGAACCTCCTGAAGATCCGCGGCACAGAGATCGAGCAGGACGTGACGGAACTCATGATCCGGGTGACCTCCCGCAGGGGGCTTCCCTTCGACCCGGCAGCGTTCCGCCCGGACTGGAACGGCGCGGAGATCGGCCCGGCCGGCGCGATCGGCCTCGCGGGCGAATTCCTCCACCTGCGCGCGGCCACGATCTACGGCGGCTCGAACGAGATCCAGCGCGGCATCATCGCCAAGCAGGGGCTCGGCCTGTGAGCGCGGCGGCCGACGACGACCTGCGGCAGGCCCTCGTGGACTCCGCGACCGGCTGGCTGGCGGAGGCCTACGGGCTCGAACGCCGCCGCCGGACCCTCGCGGGGTCCGGCTTCGACCGCGACGCCTGGCGGGAGATGGCGGCCTTCGGCTGGTTCAGCATCGCCGTGCCGGAGGAGCTGGGTGGCTCAGGGCTCGGGCTCGGCGACTTGGCGGCTCTCATGCGGACGATCGGGGCCGCGAACCTGCCGGAACCCGTCGCCGCCGTGGCGGGCGTCGCGGCGCCGCTCCTCGTGCGGGCCGCCAGAGAACCCGGCACGTCCACCCTCGTCGGCGACCTGAACGGACTTCTCGCCGGCGAGCGGATCGTCGTCCTGGCCCATGCGGAACCCGCGAGCGGCTTCGACCGCAGCGTCGTGACGACCCGCGCGGTCCGGGACGGTGCGTCCTGGCGGCTCGACGGGGAGAAGAGCGCCGTCGAGGGCGGGGCGCAGGCGGACCTGCTGCTGGTGAGCGCCCGAATCGAGGCCGGGATCGCTCTCTTTCGCGTCGAGCCAGGGGCCCCGGGCGTGACGGTGACGCCGTTCCGCTCCCTCGACGGACGCGCCCTGGCCGATCTGCGCTTCGAGGGCGCGAGGCTTCCCGCCGACGCGCTCCTGCCGGTCGCCGAGCCCGAGGCCACGATCGACGCGGCGCTGGAGCGCGGCGCCCTGCTCACGATGGCGGAGGCTGTCGGCGCGATGGAGGTCCTGGTCACCGACACCGTCGCCTACCTCAAGACGCGCCGGCAATTCGGGCAGCCGATCGGCAAGTTCCAGGTGCTGCAGCACCGCGCCGTCGACATGCAGATCGCCCTCGAGGAAGCGCGCGCGGTCGTGGACCTCGCGGCCGAGGCCGATGCGGGCGATCCCGCGGAGCGTCGCCGGGCCGTCGCGACCGCCAAGGTCGTGGGCGCACGTGCGGCCCGCCGGATCAGCCGGGAGGCCGTGCAGCTGCATGGCGGCATCGGCATCACCGAAGAGCTGCGCGTCAGCCATCTCTTCCGGCGGCTCGTCGTCGCGGAGAGCCTCTACGGCGATCGCGACTACTACCTGCGCCGGTTCCAGGACGCCGCAGCGGCGTAATACCAAAGGTCGTTGAAAACGACCCTTGGTTCCATTCGCGACTTTCCGATGCAAGACTCTGGCCTGGCATCGGAAATTCGAGATGAATCTTCGGCCTGACGCGCAAGCATCTTAGGCCGTTGGTATAACGACAAGAACAAGGCGGGAGGATCGACCGTGGGACTCTATGACGGCTACGAGACCATCGTGGCGGAGCGGCGCGGCCGCATCCTCACGCTGACGCTGAACCGCCCCGAGCAGCTGAACGCCGTCAACGCGAAGCTGCACACCGAGCTGTCGCGCGTCTTCGTCGATGCGCGGCGCGATCCCGAGGCCGACGTCATCGTGCTCACCGGGGCGGGGCGGGCCTTCTGCGCCGGCGGGGACATCGACTGGATGCAGAGCTCGATCGACCGCCCCGCCGATTTCGAGGAGACGGCGCGCGAGGCCAAGGAGATCGTGTTCGGCCAGCTCGATCTCGACAAGCCGGTCATCGCCCGCGTCAACGGGCACGCCACCGGCCTGGGCGCCTCGCTCGCACTCCTGTGCGATGTCGTCATCATGGCGGAGAAGGCGAAGATCGGCGATCCGCACGTCTCGGTCGGGCTCGTGGCCGGCGACGGCGGCGCGCTGATCTGGCCCCAGCTCGTCGGCTATGCCAAGGCCAAGCACTATCTGTTCACCGGCGACCTGATGACGGCCCACGAGGCCGAGCGGATCGGCCTCGTGACGGGGGTCGCGGCCGAGGGCGAGCTCGACGCCAAGGTCTACGGCCTCGCCGAGCGGCTCGCCTCGGGCCCGCTCAAGGCGATCAAGTGGACGAAGGTGACGGCCAACCTTCCCCTCAAGGCTCTCTTCCACTCGCATTTCGACGCCGGCGTCGCCTGGGAATGCGCCTCGAACCTGACCGCCGACCACCAGGAGGCGGTGAACGCCTTCCGGGAGAAGCGCAAGCCCGTCTTCACCGGGCGCTGACGCCGGTCAACGACCCGGGCAGCCGTCCCGGGGTCTCAAGACGAACGGCAACGAAGACGAACGAAAGGGGGAAACGATGATCTCACGTCGCGCCTTGCTCGCCGGGGGCGCCGGCTCGGCGCTCGCGCTCTCGGTCAACCCACGCATCGTGGTCGGCCAGACGAACGAGCCGATCAAGATCGGCGTGGTCACGCCGCTCTCCGGCCCGCAGGAATTCATCGGCTCCTTCGTGAAATCCGGAGCCGAGGTGGCGGCGGAGATGATCAACAAGGCGGGCGGCGTGAAGGGCCGGCCGCTCCAGCTCGAGTTCCGCGACGAGAAGGCGAACCCGGCAGCCGCCACGACGGTCGCCCGCGAGCTGCTCGGGCTCGGCTACAACCTCCAGCTCGGGACGATCTCCTCGACCGTGGCGCTCGCCTACGGGCCTCTGATGCAGCAGGAGAACGGCATCAATCTCACCTGCGGGGCCGGGACCGAGAAGCTCAACCACGAGAACTACACCTCCAACGTCTTCCGCGTCGGAGACGGCACCTACCGCATGCGGGCTCAGGCCCGTTTCATGGCCGAGAAGTATCCCGAGGTCACGAGCTGGACGGGCATCATCCCGGACCACGAATACGGCCGGACCGTCTGGGCCGTGTTCGTCGACGGGCTGCTCGAGTTCTACCCGGCCCTCACCGGCAAGACGCCCACCATCGTTCCTCCCGTCCTCGTCCCCTACGGCAGCGGCGACTACCGCAACTTCATCACCCAGATGATGAAGTCGCCGGCCAAGGGCGTCGTGAACGCCACCTACGGCGGCGATGCCGCGACGTTCTTTCAGCAGGCGCGCCCTTACGGCCTATTCCGCGACCGCATCCTCATGGACGCCGCCAACGAGTTCATCGTGGCGAACGCCCTGAAGGATCAGGTGCCCAAGCACTGGACCGGCAGCCACTGGTACTACGCCAACAACAAGTCCCAGCTCTCACAGGACTTCTATCAGGCCTACGTCGCCAAGACCGGAAACAGGATGCCGATGGGCTGGGCCGGCGAGGCCCAGGCCGCCGTCTCGGCCTACGCCGCCGCGATCGCCAAGGCCGGCTCCACCGACACGAAGGCCGTGATCGCGGCCCTCAAGGGCCTGACCTGGGACACGGTGACCGGACCGCGGACGATCCGGGCGGAGGACAACCAGGCCATCAAGAACCTCGAGGTCATCCAGATCGAACCCGCCCCGGGCACGGATATCGGCTTCAAGGTCTCGGACTCCGTCCAGATCCCGGGCGCGCCCGTGATCGAGCCTGCCACGCCCGGGCAGAAGATGGCGCTGCGCACGGCATCCTGACCCGCCGAACCGGGCCGCGTGCGGCCCCTCCCCCACTCGACCGACGAGGCGCGCATGCTCGCCGATTGGCCCTCTCTCCTCTTCAACGCCCTCGGCTGGGGGATGGCGACGTTCCTGGTCGCGGCCGGGCTGACGCTCGTCTTCGGGATCCTGCACGTCCTGAATTTCTCGCATGGCGGCTTCTTCATGATCGGCGCCTACCTGGCGTTCACGATCAGCGCGGCCGTCGGATCGACGAGCCTCATCGCCTTCCTGGGGGCGAGCCTCGCCGCCGCCCTCGTGGTCGGTCTCCTGGGTCTCGTGGTCGACCGCGCCGTGTTCCGGCGCCTGGCGCAGGTCGACGGGGCCTACGTGCTCGTCGCGACCTACGCGCTCCTGCTCGTCTGCAACGGCGCGGTGAAGCTGATCTGGGGACTCAACGTGCAGAGCGCCCAGCCGCCGGCGGCTTTGTTCGAGGTCACGGTCCTCGGCGACCTCGTGATGCCGCACTACGCGATGTTCGTGATTGCGGCCGGGATCGTGGTCTATCTCGCGCTCGAATGGCTGCTGAACCTGACGGCGGCCGGCAAGCTGATCCGCGCCATCGCGGCGGATCCCTGGATGGCGCAGCTGCTCGGCGTCAATGTCGGGCTCGTCTATTCCGCCACCGTCGCGCTCGGCTTCGCCCTCGCGGGGCTCGCGGGCGGGTTCCTGGTCGCCAACCAGAGCCTGTCGCCGGACCTCGCGGGCATCTTCATCATCCAGGCCTTCGGCGTCGTCATCATCGGGGGGATGGGCTCGATCCGTGGCGCCTTCCTGGCCTCGCTGCTCCTCGGCCTCGTCGACAGCTTCGGGACGGCCCTCCTCCCCGACATGCCAGGAATCCTGTTCTTCGTCGCCCTCGCCGTCCTCCTCCTCGTCAGGCCGCAGGGCCTCCTCGGATCCGGGCGGCTGGCATGACGCGCGACCGCTCCCCCGCCCCCGCCTTCCTGCTGACGCTCGCTCTCCTCGTCGGCTGCGCGCTGGCGCTCCCGGCCTTCGTGAACCGCGGCGTCGTCTTCATGGCGGGCATCGTGGCGATCAACGTCGTCCTCGGGCTCTCCTACAACTTCCTGTTCTCGACGGCGGGGCTCCTGTCCTTCGGGCAGGCCGCCTTCTCGGCGGCGGGCGCCTACGCGACGGCGCTCCTGCTCCTGAACGCGCCGACCGTGCCCTTCCTGCTCGTCCTCCTGATCTCCGCGCTCGTCGGGGCAGTCCTGGCCGTCCTGATCGGTGTCATCGCTTTGCGCCGCACCGAGGGCGTCTACTTCGCGATCCTCACCCTCGCCTTCAGCGAGCTCGTCCACGCCGTCATCGCCAAGACGCGCTTCTTCGGCCGCAACGACGGGCTGACCGGGATCCCGCGCCCCACGCTCTCCTACGGCTTCGGGGCGATCGATCTCGGCCCGGGCGACCGCTACTACGCGTTCGTGGTCGTGGCGGCAGCGCTCGTGACGGCCGTCCTGTGGTGGATCACGCAGTCTCGCCTCGGGCGCTCGCTGCGGGCCGTGCGGCTCGACCCGATGCGCGCGGCCTTCCTCGGCATCGACGTCCGGCGGCGGCGCCTGCAGGCCTTCGCGATCGCCGGCGCCGCGACGGGAATCGCCGGGGGCCTCGGAGCGCCGCTCACCTCGCTCGTGAGCCCCGACCTCGCCCATTGGGCGGAATCGACGAAGCCGATCCTGTTCACGCTCCTGGGCGGGGCCGGGACGTTCTGGGGACCGGCCGTCGGGGCGCTCGTCTACGCCGCCGTCGAGTACGGCACGCGCAGCCTCGCCGGCGCGTCCGACCTGATCACCGGCGGGCTGCTCCTGGGCGTCGTGCTGGCGGTGCCCGGCGGTATCCTCGGCGTCGCGGTGAGGCTGCTGCGCCGCCGGGACCCGGCACGGTCGCGCGCGGCAGAGCGGGGAGAGCCGGCCGCGCCCGCCGTCGCCACGAGAGCGGCGCCGGCCGGAGGTGCGTCATGACGAGCAGCCTGTCTGTCCAGGGGCTGTTTGCCGGATACGGCCGGACCACGATCCTCAAGGACGTGTCGATGGAGGTCGCGACCGGCGAGCGCCACGTGGTGATCGGCCCCAACGGAGCGGGCAAGACCACGTTCTTCCGCTCGCTTTGCGGCGAGGTGCCGGCCATGGCGGGCCGCATCCTGTTCGAGGGGCGGGACGTCACGGCGCTCGCGGGCTTCCGGCGCGTGCGGGCCGGGATCGGACGGTCATTCCAGGTGGCGCGGATCTTCGGCGAGATGACGCCGGTCGAGAACGTCGTGGTGGCGATCGAGGCGCGCGCGCCTGAGAACAGCCACGGTCGCCCAAGCTTGCGGGTCCGCCCGCGGCTCGAGACCGTCGACGAGGCGGCCGCCATGCTGGCCGATCTCGGCCTCGACCCGCGCGAGGCATCCCCGGCCACCATCCTCAGCCACGGCGACAAGAAGCGCCTGGAGCTCGCCATGATGCTGGCATTGCGGCCGCGCCTGCTCCTCCTCGACGAGCCGACCGCCGGGATGGCATCGGGCGACCGCAGGGCGTCTGTCCGGCTCGTCGAGCGGATCGTCCGGGAGACCGGCGCCACCCTCGTCCTGACCGAGCACGACATGGACGTGGTCTTCCAGATCGGCACGCGGATCAGCGTGCTGCATTACGGCGAGATCGTCGCCTCGGGCACGCCCGACGAGGTGCGGGCGAACGCCTTCGTGCGCGACATCTATCTCGGCCGGGGCGGGCGTCATGGCTGAACGCGAATGGGATGATCGCGCGCAGCCGATGCTGGAGGTCGGTCCGCTGGACGCCTTCTACGGCGACAGCCACGTCCTACACGGCGTCTCCCTCGCGGTCGGGGCCGGCGAGGGCGTGGCCCTGCTCGGACGCAACGGAGCCGGCAAGTCGACGCTCCTCAAGGCGCTGCTCGATGCCGGACCCCGCACGGTCGGGCCGGTCCGGTTCGAGGGCCGACCGCTGGACGGCCTGCCGACGCACCGCCGCGCACGGCTCGGCCTTTCGCTGGTGCCGGAGGACCGGCGCATCTTCGGCCACATCTCGGTGGCCGAGAACCTCGAACTCGCCGCCCATGCCTGCGGGCCCGGCGTCGTACCGCGCAAAGTCGCCGAGGTCGCTGCCTTGTTCCCGCTGCTCCAGCCGATCCTGGACCGGGGCGGCGCGCGGCTCTCGGGCGGGCAGCAGCAGATGGTGGCGGTCGGGCGCGGCCTCGTGCCCAGGCCGAAGCTGCTGCTGCTCGACGAGCCGGCCGAAGGGCTGGCGCCGCTGATCGTCGAGGACTTGGCGCGGGAGATCGCGCGGGTGCGCCGGGCCGAGAACCTCGCTCTGCTCGTGACCGAGCAGAACGTCGACTTTGCCCGCGCCTGCACCGACCGTCTCTACCTGATCGACTCGGGCACCATCGTGTTCTCCGGGGATTGGGCCGCCTTCGACGCACGGCCGGAGCTCGAGAGCGAGTATCTCGCGCTGTAAGGACCAGGACCATAAAGGATCTCGGACCATGAAGGATCTCGGGGGCTGGGAGACGCGGATCGATGAGGGCGAGATCGTGCGCTGGCGCGAGAGCGGCGCGTGGCGCGCCCGCACGATCGCCGAGGACGCCCGCGACTGGGCGGTCCGCGAGCCGGACCGGATCTGCGCCCGGACGGCCGACGACGCTCTCACCTACGGCGAGGCCCTCGTGCGGGCCGAGCGGCTCGCGGCCGGCCTGTGGGGCCTCGGTCTGCGCCCCGGCGACGTGCTCGGCTTCCAGCTGCCGAACTGGCTCGAGGCCGTCGCGGTCGATCTCGCCTGCGCGCTGATCGGGGTGGTGGTGGTCCCGATCGTGCCGATCTACCGCGGCGCGGAGGTCGCGCAGGCGCTCGCCGATTGCCGGGCCAAGGCGATGATCGTGCCCGAGCGCTTCCGAAACTTCGACTACGCGGCGATGCTGCGCGGCCTCGCCCCGTCGCTGCCCGACCTGAAGCACCGGATCGTCGCGCGCGGCGAGGCCAGGGCGGGCGAGATCGCGCTCGACGACCTGATGCGGGAGGGGGGCGCCGCCGTCCCGTGGCCGGCGCAGCGGGCCGAGGCCGTCAAGATGATCCTGTACACGTCGGGCACGACCGGCCGGGCGAAGGGCGTGCTCCACACCCACGAGACGATGCCGCGCTCGCTGGAGCGCTGCCTCGACCATTGGGGCCTGCGGCCCGGCGATGTCTCGCTGATGCCCTCGCCCGTGACCCACATCACGGGGTTCAGCTGGGGTCTGGAGATGCCGTTCTACCACGGCGTGGGCACGGTCCTGATGGAGCGCTGGCAGGGCGACGAGGCCGTCGCCCTCATCGATCGCCACGGCGCGGCGGTCACGGTCGGGGCGACGCCGTTCCTCGCCGAACTCGTGGAGGCGGCGGAGCGTGCGGGCTCCCGCCTGCCCTCGCTCAAGGTCTTCGCCTGCGGCGGCGCTGCGGTCCCGCCGGGCCTCGTGCGGCGCGCTAATGCGTGCTTCGCGAACGGGCGTGCCTGCCGCGTCTACGGCTCGACCGAGGCCCCGATGGTGACGCTCGGCTGGGTCGGGGACGGGACGGCGGACCTCGCGGCCGAGTCCGACGGCAAAATCGTGGATTACGACACGCGGGTCGTCGACGAGGCGGGCGCAGCCGTCGCGCCCGGGCGGGAGGGCGAGTTCCAGGTCCGCGGCCCGGCGCTGTTCGCCGGCTACGCCGATGCGCGGGAGACCGAGGCCGCCTTCACGGCGGACGGCTGGTTCCGGATGGGCGACATCGGCTTCGTCTCGCCGGAGGGGGCCGTCGTCGTCACCGGGCGCAAGAAGGACCTGATCATCCGCGGCGGCGAGAACATCTCGGCCAAGGAGATCGAGGATGCCCTGCATCGGCACCCCGGCGTGCGGGAGGTCGCCATCGTGGCGATGCCGCATCCACGGCTCGTCGAGACGGTCTGCGCCTTCGTCGTCCCGGCGCAATCCGGCGCACCGGACCTGGCCGAGCTGGCGCGGCACCTGGAGCGGGCCGGCCTCGCCCGGCAGAAGATCCCCGAACACCTCGAGATCGTCGAGGCGTTGCCGCGGACGGCCTCGGGCAAGATCAAGAAGGACACCCTGCGCGGCATGATCGCGGACGTCGTCTCCAAGCGGGCCGTGCCCGCGTGAGCGAGGACCATGGTGCCGGGAAGGGTGTCGCCGAGGACGGTCCGGCGGAGGTTCCGGACGGCAAGGCTTCCGGCGCGCGCAAGCGGCCGAGCACGCGCCGCCAGCTCGCCAAGAACGAGGCGACGCGGGCGGCCCTCATCGAGGCGGCCGGCCGGGTCGTCGGCCAGCATGGCTATGCGGGGGCCTCCATCGCCCGGATCACCGCCGAAGCGGGGATTGCGCACGGCGCCTTCTACCTTCACTTCGCGAGCCGGCAGGCCCTGTTCGACGTCCTGCTGCTCGAGATCGGCAACGACATGCTCGACGCGATCAGCGCCGCCATCCGCGACAGCCTCTCGCTCGAGGAGATCGAGCGCCGGGGCATCACGGCCAACTTCGCCTACCTGGCGCAGCGCCCGGAGATCGACCGGGTGATGAACGAAGCGGAGGTGGTCGCGCCCGAGGCGTTCACCCGCTTCATGCAGCAGATCCAGGAGCGCTACCGGCGCTCCCTGATCCGGAGCCGCAAGGCGGGCGAGCTGCGAGGCTTCTCGGACGAGGAGATCGAGGTCGTCGCCGCGCTGCTCACCGGCGCGCGCTCCTACCTGCTCAGGCTCTTCGCCCGCAGCGGCGGCACCGACATCCACCCGCTCGCCGAGAAGCACATCGACGTCTATCTCGATGTCTTCCTCAATGGGCTCAGCGCGCGATCCCCGAAAAACAAGAACAGAGACTGAGTGATGGGAGGACGAACGATGAACAATGTTCGGAACGGTCTGGTCGCGATCACGGCGGCGGGCAGCATGATCGTTGCGGTCGAGGCGCGGGCGGCCGAGCCGGCCGACTTTCACGGGACCTGGAAGCTGCGCTCGGTCTCCGCCTGGGTCGACGGCCGCGAGGTCAATCCGGCCGCCTACGGTCAGCACCCGACAGGCTTCATCCACTACCTCCCGGGCGGCCGCATGGCAGCGGTAATCTCCTACGACGGGCGCAGGCCGATGAGGGGCGACCGGCTCAAGGCGGCGGAGTCCGAGAAGGCGGAAGCCTATGCGAGCTTCCTGGCCTATGCGGGGACGTTCCGCGTCGAGGGCGACAAGGTCATCCACCACGTCGAGGCCTCGGCCTACCAGAACGACGTCGGGTCGGAGCAGGTCCGCTTCTTCCGGCGCGACGGGGACACGCTCCACCTCGAGAGCGTCCCGCTGATGCGGGACGGCAAGCCGCAGGTCTACAAGCTGATCTGGGACCGCCTGCCCGACCGCTGAGCCGACGCGCACTCAGGCAAACCTTCACCCGACAGAGCCAGAACGGACACGAGACCATGACGAGAACGGTGGCGATCGCGGCGGGCGTCCGTACGGCGATCGGAGGCTTCGGCGGCTCCCTGGCGGGGCACACGCCGGGCGAACTCGGCGCTCTGGTCGTCGCAGAGGCACTGAAGCGGTCCGGGATCGGCGGTGAGGCCGTCGGGCACGTCGTCTTCGGCAACGTCGTCCTGACGGAGTCGAAGGATGCCTACCTCGCCCGCGTCGCGGCCCTGAACGGCGGCATCCCGCAGGAGGTGCCGTGCATGACGCTGAACCGCCTCTGCGGCAGCGGCGTCCAGGCCATCGTGTCGGCCGCGCAGTCGATCATGCTGGGCGACACGGATGTGGCCGTCGCGGGCGGGGCCGAGAGCATGAGCCGCGCTCCCCACCTGATCCAGGCCGCGCGCTTCGGCCAGAAGATGGGCGACGTCGCGGCGACCGACCACCTGACCGGCATCCTGACCGACCCCTTCGGCCACGGCATCATGGGGATCACCGCCGAGAACGTGGCGGAACGCTACGGCGTGAGCCGGACCGACCAGGACGCGCTCGCCCTCGAGAGCCAGCGCCGCGCCCAGGCCGCCATCGCGGCGGGACGCTTCGACGAGCAGATCCTGCCCATCGAGGTCCGCAAGGGCCGCGAGACCATCGCGTTCCGGACCGACGAGCATCCCAAGCGCGACGCGACGGCGGAAGGCCTGGCGGCCCTGCGTCCGACATTCAAGCGGGACGGCACAGTCACGGCCGGCAATTCCTCCGGCATCAACGACGGGGCGGCAGCGCTCGTTCTGGTCGAGGAGGCGAGAGCCGAGGCCGACGGCCTGCCGATCCTCGCGCGGATCGTCGGCTACGCGCATGCCGGCGTCGATCCGTCCGAGATGGGAATGGGGCCGGTTCCGGCCGTGCAGCGCCTCCTCGACCGGACGGGCCTCTCGATGGCCGATTTCGACGTCATCGAGTCCAATGAAGCCTTCGCCGCCCAGGCCTGCGCGGTGTCGCGGGCGCTCGGCTTCGACGCGGCGAAGCTGAACCCGAACGGGGGCGCCGTCGCGCTCGGCCACCCGGTCGGGGCGACAGGAGCGATCCTCGCCGTGAAAGCAGCCTACGAGCTCAAGCGTCTCGGCGGCGGCTTGGCGCTCGTGACCATGTGCATCGGTGGCGGTCAGGGCATTGCGCTCGCCATTCGGCGGTGAGCCACCTCGAAGTCGGCCTGTCGCGATGGACCGTCGATTCGTGCCCGAGAAGGCTGACCATCCGGTCGTTGCTCGCTCATCGCGCATCGAGCGTGAAATCGAGTGTTCCACGCTATAGTCGATCGTCGTGGCTCTTGACGTCCACGAACAGGTCCGCTGGGCCCGCGCGCCAGCATCGCGCGGTCGTGACCCCCGGCGCGAGGCGCTGGCGAGGGGGTCGGTGATAGCGCCCGTGGTCCGGCGCATCGGCCGTTGCTGCCGCCTCAATTCGGCGGCACTTGATTCCCGGAGCGTGACGGCAATCCTGAAGGCGCGCTGCGCCCGGGCTGGGCTCGAGCCGGTGCTGGTCTCCGCCACACGACCTGCAATCCGGGTTCATGACCGAGGCTGGCCGGCAGGGCGTGCGGCTGACCGAAGCGATATCGCTGTCACAGCACCGCTCAGTGCAGAAGGCCGCTCGTCGGCGAACCATACGCTCGACAAGCGGAGTTATGCTAGAGTTGCGAGTCTCTGCTTTGCGCCGCTTCCGGACGTTCGACGAGCGCTGGCGGAGTGACCGCTTCTCATTCAGCATCCGACCTCATGATAGCAGACGCGTCGCGGCTCCAGCCCTCGAACAGCGACCGTGATGCGGAGCCTGCGGTCGAGTGCGAGCTGACCACACGGATCGATGCGGGGCGGCTTTCAAGGATCCAAGAACAAGCCGAGCGGCAGGCGACGGAGGCTGCAGCGTGGCGTTAACACGACGACGTTCAATGTGCTGCCGACTCGCAGGCGCAGGTCGACACCGAGAGCTCAGCTCTCCTCAGGCGAGAGGACGAAGCGCCTCTGACGCACGCCTCGTTCAACCCATTCGATGCACCACAGCAATCGATGATGGAGACAATTCGATTAAAATCGCGCCAATGAATTGTTACAATCTGATTTATTTGAATTTTCGGGGCACAAATCTTTATAAACGGATTTTGATAAGTGTTTTTATCTGATAATAGGTGAGATTGAACCATTATCTCTTATTAATTAATGCAGTACAGTATAAAAAATGCTTAAGGTGCGGCCGTGTGGTGGACTGGGTTGAGGTAGCGCCATCGAACGGGTCCGTTCGATGGCGCTGTGGATTCGATCAAGCCGCAAGCTCGCTTCATGACCGACTGCCTGATCGAATTAGAGACTGCTAGGCGCTGGGCGAGCGGCCTTTATTTTGAAGGACGACTGAGATTTCAGTCGGTACCTAAATACCCTGATTGATCTCGCTCAATCGGCGCTCCTGACGTGAGATCAGCGCATCGATCTCGGCGATGTCGGCATTCGACAGCGCGGAAGCTGGCTTCCGGGCGGCAGCAGACGCGATGGCGCCCCGCTTGGCCAAGATATGCTTCCTGATTGCCAGACCGTGCCCCGGTTGCTGCTCGTACCTGGCAAGAGGGAGATACGCATCGAAGATGTCTCGTGCCCTTTCCGCATCACCCGCCGCGAAATTCCTGCAGACCTCGATCATCATCTCCGGATAACCGAAGCCCGTCATCGCGCCGTCGGCGCCTCGCGCGAGTTCTTCCGTGAGGAAGAGGCCGCCGTTCCCGACGAGGATCGAGATGCGGCGGGATCCGGCTGCGCTCGCCTTGCGCAAGGCCGTGATCTTCGCGAGCCCCGGCCAATCCTCGTGCTTCAGCATCACACAGGTGGGGTGATTCTCGACGATCCTCAGAATGACGTCGGGCGAGATCTGCACCGTGGTTGAGAGAGGAAAGTCCTGGAGAACGAACGGTGTGTCGGGTCCGAGCGTGTCCGCGACCATGCCGTAATAGGAGACGATCTGATCGTCCGTCCGCACCGTCGACGGGGGGGCCACCATCACGCCGGACGCGCCGTCGCCCATGACGCTCGCACTCAGCTCCCTCATCGCGGCAAATCCCGGGGCGGAGACACCGACGACGACCGGCACGCGGCCGTCGACGCGGGCCAGCACCCTGCGGACGAAGGTGCGCGATTCCTCCGCCGTCAACTTCGGCGCCTCACCCATCATCCCGAGGATGGTCAGCCCCGACGCCCCCTTCTCGAGATAGAAGTCCACCATCCGATCGGTGCTGGACAAGTCGAGTTCGCCGTTGTCCTTGAACGGGGTCACCGCGATGACATAGACGCCCTTGGCGGCTTCGGTCAGAAGCGACATCAGTTTGCTCCTCTTGCAAGATCGTTGGTCGTGCGGCTGCCTGGCAGCAATTTGCCGGGATTCAATCGTCCGCGCGGGTCGAGCAGGGCCTTGATCGACGTCATGAGGTCGAGCTCGACCGGGGATTTGCAGCGCTCCATCTCGGAGACGCGAAGCTGACCGATGCCGTGCTCCGCGCTGATCGAGCCGCGCTGGCGGCGTGTCTCGTCATGGACTAGGGCCTGTTGTCGCTTGAACTCTCTGCGAGGATGAGCGTTTCCCCGCTTTGAGCGAGGAGACACGATGCTGACGGACGCTCAGTGGGCCGAACTGGAACCGCTGGTGGAAGCCTGCCGGCCCAAAGGCAAGACGCCGCCCCAAGAGCTGCGCCGCACGATCTCAGCCATCCTCTGGCGGCATCACAACGGCGCCTCTTGGAGGGCCATTCCAGCCGAGTTGGGTCCCTGGTGGCAGGCCGCCCAGATCTTCATCCGCTGGGCGCGCGCCGGCGTCTGGGAGCGGCTGCTCGACCTCGTGCAGAGCCGCGGCGTCGCGCTGGGCATGGTGTTTCTCGACGGCACGAACATTCGAGCCCACCAGAAGGCGGCGGGCGCGGCCAAAAGGGGGGATCTGGAGCCGAGCGAGACCATCGTGAAGCTCTTGGCCGCTCGCGTGGCGGCTATGGCACCAAGGCCTGCGTGATCGCCGATGGACGGGGCCGCCCCGTCGGTTTCCGCCTCGCGCCCGGTCAGGCGCATGAACTGCCCCACGCCCTTCCGCTGCTCGATCAACTGCCCGGGGTGCCGAAGTGGGTGGTGGCCGACCGTGGCTTCTCCAGCCACGGCTTTCGCGAGGCGATCTGGACCGCCGGGGCCCGGCCCGCGATCCCGACCAAGAGCAACGAGGCCCCGCTCGCCTGTCCTGACTGGATCTACACCAATCGCAACATCGTCGAGCGACTGTGGGCGCGCCTCAAGGAATGGCGGGCCGTTGCCACACGCTACGAGAAGACTGCCGTCAGCTTCATGGGCGTCCTCTGCCTCGCCGCTACGCTCCTCTGGATCAAGTGACGACAGGCCCTAGCCGGGTGAGGGCCGGCATCTCGGCCGTCCACCGTCCCTGATCGAGGCCGACGGGGGGCAGCAGATTGTAGTGAAGGTTGCCGTCGCCGAGATGCCCGAACACGATCGGGCGCACCCCGGGCAGCGCGGCCTTCACCCCAGCATCGGCGAGCGCCACGAACGCGCCCAAGGCCGCGGTCGGCACCGACACATCGTGTTTCGCGGCCATCCCCTCCCGGACGAGGGCCTCGGACACGCCTTCGCGGATCCGCCAGAAAGCTTTGGACTGCGTGCCGTCCTGCGCGAGGGCGCCATCCAGTACGAGGCCCGACTCGATCGTACTCGCGAGAACCTCTTCCAGGCGCCCGATCAAGGCCACCTCGTCGTCGGTGTCGGACAGTTCCATCAGGACGGCTGCGGGTGGCAGGGTTTCGAGCGGAAGGCGTGTGCCCGACACGTGCTTGAGGATCAGGGCGATCGTGTCCCCGGTCATGAACTCGAACGCCGTTAGGCGGTCGCCGCCTCTGGCTCTCACGATGGAGAGAAGGGCGAGAGCGGCATTGACGTCCTGCACCGCGACGAAGGCGGTCGCGCGCGCGCGCGGCACCGGAAACAGCTTCAGCACGGCGCCCGTGATGACGCCGAGGGTGCCTTCCGACCCGATAAAAAGGTCGCGCAACGCGTAGCCCGTGTTGTCCTTGCGCAGAGCCGTCAATCCGTCCCAAACTCGTCCGTCGGACAGCACTACCTCCAGCCCCAGCG
This sequence comes from Methylobacterium currus, assembly GCF_003058325.1. Classification (NCBI taxonomy): domain Bacteria; kingdom Pseudomonadati; phylum Pseudomonadota; class Alphaproteobacteria; order Hyphomicrobiales; family Methylobacteriaceae; genus Methylobacterium; species Methylobacterium currus. The sequence goes on along the minus strand of NZ_CP028843.1, from coordinate 4,083,394 downwards.
TCAGCTCGCGCATGGTCCCGTAGCGCAGGACGGCGACGCCACCGGCATTGGCAGCCAGGTTGCCGCCGATCGTGCAGCTCCCCTCGGCGCCGAGGCTGAGGGGAAAGAAGCGGTCTGCGGTGCTCGCGGCGGTGTGAACGTTGGCAAGGACGACGCCTGCATCGACAGTGATGGTGTTTCCGACGGGATCGACCGCCCTCACGCGGTTCATCCGGGCCAGGGACAGCAGCACGGCCTCGCCCGTCCGGTCCGGGGTCGCGCCTCCCGAGAGGCTGGTGTTGCCCCCCTGGGGTACGACCGGGACATTCCATTCGGCGCACAGTGCCATGACGGCCGACACCTCGTCGACGGATCCCGGCCGCACGACGGCGAGGGCGCGCCCCCGATACTTGCCGAGCCAATCGGTCAGGAAAGGTGTCTGCTCCTCCCCGAGTATGACGTTGTGCTCGCCGACGATGGCAGCGAGTTGTGCGATCACATCGCTCACGGATTGTCTCCCTTGAACTATGTTTCGCGACAGCAGACACAGGAAGACGAAGGCAATTCTGCCGTCAGCCGTCCCTGCGTGCAATGTCGCTCCGTCAGACGAATTTTATCTCGAGCCGGGCATCGACTCAGGTGCAGTACGAGATCGGTCTCGACCAAGGCGCAAACTCGCCGAACATCCCGGGCGAGCCGCTCGGTGGATTTGCGTTGGCGGACCAACAATGATTTCGCCGAAATTCTGACTGTACCGAAGATTTTTTAACGCGGATCCGGCATTAATTTTAGCGATACTTCTTAAGTCTCACGATGTACGAGGGCTGTCACAGCAGCTCGGCACCGAAATTTCGACGAGGGTCCATGTCGGCGACGAGCCTGCCGGTCGGCTCGGCCGCCCAGCCGCCCTGGCGACCGAGCCATCGTCCGGATCCGGGGATGGCCTTGCATGCGCCGTCGGCGATGATCTCCTCGCCACGGCGCAGGACCCGCTCCGGCCAGCCGCGAACGACCGTGCCGGCGAAGGGGGTGAACCCCGTGCGGTCGTGCATGAGGTCATCGCTGATCGTGACGGTCCGCTCCGGATCCCAGATGGCGATATCCGCATCGTAGCCCGGGAGCAGGGCGCCCTTTCCCGGCAGGTTGTAGATGGCCGCCGGCGCGGTGGCGGTCAGCCGGACGAAGCTTTCGAGCCCCCTCCCCTCGAATTCGGGCCGGCCGCGGGACACGAGTGCATCGAAGAGCAGCGGCAGGCGCGTCTCGAGCCCGGGCATCCCGTTCGCGATCTGCTTGAAGGTCGGATTGGGGCCTGCCGCGAGCTTTCCGGTCTCGTCGAGGCGGTAGGGCGCATGGTCGGAGGTGACGGTCTGAAGGTCGCCAAGCGCCAGCGCCTGCCAGAGCGCGGTCTGGTCGGCCACCTCGCGCGTCGGCGGCGAGCACATCCACTTCGCCCCCTCGACGCCGGGCCGGTCGAGATCGTCCTTTGTCATGAACAGGTATTGCGGGCAGGTCTCGGCGAAGACCTTCAACCCGCGCCCGCGGGCCTGGCGTATGACGGCGGCTCCTTCCGCCGTCGAGACGTGGAAGACCATGATCGGCTGATCGAGCAGCTCGGCCGCGGTAATGAGCCGGTTGATGGCCTCCGCCTCCGATCCGCGAGGATGGCTGATCGCATGGTACTTCGGTGCGGAATAACCCTTCTCGACCAGCCGTTTCCCCATCCAGGCGATCATCCCGTGGTTCTCGGCGTGGACGCAGACCAGGGCACGGTTCTGCCGCGCGGTGAGAAGTAGGTCGAGCAACGGCTCGTCGTCGACCTTGATGAGATCGTAGGTCATGAAAACCTTGATCGACGCATGCCCCTCCCGGATCAGGGCCGGCAGGTCGGTCTCGATGGTCTTGCGGTCGGGATTGGCGACGATCAGGTGGAATGCGTAGTCGATCAGGGCGCCGCGCCGTCCCAACGCCGCGTAGTCGTCGACGACCTTGCGCAGGTCGAGGCCCCGGTGCTGCGCGGCGAACGCGATCAGCGTCGTGTTGCCGCCGAAGGCGGCCGAGGTCGTGGCGCTCTCGAAGGTGTCCGCATTCATCAAGCCGTTGGCGGAGACCTGCTCGACATGGGCATGGGTATCGATGCCGCCGGGCAGGACGAACTTGCCGGTGGCGTCGATCTCGCGCGCTCCGGCCGGCAACCCGAGGCCGACCGCCGCGATCCTGCCGTCCTTGACGGCGACGTCGGCCGGGAAGGAGGCGGTCGCGGTACCGACGGTCCCGCCGCGAATGACAAGGTCGTAATCGGACATCGTTGTTCCCCCCTCGTCAGGAGACCGACACGGTACCGACGGCCATGGCGACGGCGGCCTGGGTCGGGTCGATCACCGGCACGCCGAGCGCGTCCTCCAGCGGACGGCGGTGGCGGGCCATTCCGGCGCACCCCATGACGATGACGCCAGCGCCATCGAGCGCCTTCAGCTGGGCGCCGACCTCGATCATCCGAGCCAGCGTCCCCTCGCCGGACGCGCTCTCCGCGACCGACATCTCGAGCGGACGTTCTCCGGCCAGGCGTTCGAGCAGACCCATCTGGCGCAAGTAGCGGATGTGGCGCGGGATCGAGGCCGACTTGATCGCGATCACGCCGAACCGATCGGCGCGGGTCAAGGCGGTCAGCACGCCGCATTCGGCGATGCCGAAGACGGGCTTGGCCGTTCCCTCGCGCGCCACATGCAATCCGGGATCGGAGTAGCACGCGATCACGAAGGCATCGGCGTCGGTGGCGGCCTCGATCCGGCGGCGTAACGGCAGTGCGACGCCGTCGACATGCGCTTGCGTCTCGATTCCGGGCGGGCCCTCCGGGAGGCTCTCGCACACGATCTCCGGTCCTTCCGCGAAGGACAGCGGCAGCAGGGCCTGACGGAGCCCCTCGGTCACGACCTCGTTGGAATTCGGGTTGATCACCAGGATCCTGCGACGGCTGGACATCGTCACTCCCTTGAGTGAAATGCGTTCAGGGATGGAGGAAGCGGGCAATCAGCCGATCTCGCGGGACACCCAGTCCGCGAGGATCGTGCAGGCCGCGAGGAAGTCGTCGGTCTCCATGGCCTCGTTCGGATTGTGGCTGCCGTGCTCGTTGCGCACGAACAGCATTGCGATCGGGACGCCGGCCGCCGCGAAGGCCGCGGCATCGTGCGATGCCGGGCTGCCGAGGGGTATCGTGCGGATCCCGAGGCGCTCGGCACCGGCCGCGAGGGCCGAGGAGATGGCGGGATCGACCGCTCCGACGGCCGCGCTCGCCCGCGTCCCCAGTTCGAAGCGCACGGTCCGACGCGCCTCGATCTCGCCGATCCGGGCCAGCATGGCCGCCTCGAGCCGCGCGAGGATTCCGGGATCGTATGCGCGCATGTCGAGGCTGAAGCAGAAGCTGCCGGGCACGGTGGTGAGCCCGTGCATGGTCGGGTCGGTGTGAAAGCGACCGAAGGTGATCGCCATCGGGATGCCGGCTGCCTCCTCGCGCGCCCAAAGGTCGTCGAGCGCCGCGGCGAGGTCGACGGCCGCCATGGACGCATCGCGCCTGAAGCGGCGGGGCGTACCGACGTGATCGTGGCGGCCCACGACGCGCGCGTCGGGGTAGCGGACGTTGCCCGGCACGCCGGTGCAGACGGCGACCGGAACACCGGATTCGACCAGGGTGGCGGCCTGCTCGATATGGACCTCGAGGAAGGCCCGGAGGGTTGCGGGATCGAGATGGCGTGCACCGGCTCGGATCGCCTCCGGATCGCCTCCCGCCTCCGCGATGTGAGCGGCGAGGGTCCGGTCGCCGTCGATGCGCCGCGCCTCGAGCGCTGCGGCCGGAAGCGTGCCGAGGGCCGAGCGGCTGCCGATGTAGGAGACCTGGAACCAGACGCTCTCTTCCGCCCGGATGCCCATCACGGTGACGTCGCAGCGCGGCGTGACGCCCAGCCGGCACAAGGCTTCGATGGCGACGAGACCCGCCACGACCCCGGCAGCCCCGTCGTAGTTCCCGCCGTGCGGGACGCTGTCGAGATGGGAGCCGATCACCAGGCGCGGTGCCGTTCGGTCGCGACCCGGCAGCGTGACGTAGGTGTTCGCGGCGGCGTCCCGCTCCACCAGGAGGCCACGGGCACGACCATGCTCGGCCAGCAGGCGATGGGCGAAGTCCTCGCCGGGACCGTACGTGTCGCGCGTGATCCCGGGATTGCCGTTGGTGGCCAAGGCGAGGGCCTTGAAGAAATCTCCGACGAGCCCTCTCTGCGCCTGGACCGCAGCGATGAGGTCCGATTCGGCAGGGGCAGCCCGGGGAATCGATGATCGGGTGGGTAGCATCACGAATTCCAGGTTGCGGCCGGAGCGCTCCGACCCATCGTTGCGAACGGCGCGAAGTCGACGTCTCGGCCGTGACCGCGCCGACGAAGGATGGCTGCGCGGACAGGGCGTGTTCGCGGCCGATGACGCCGCCTCCCGGCCTTCCTTCACCGGCGCCGCTCGCCTGCGCCTCTCGAAACCGGCAGGCCGCGCGTGGATTGCGACGGTCATCTTGCCGACGCATTCTCCAGACGGCTCACGATCCGCACGACCGGCCACAGCATGACGAAGTAAATGATGGCGGCCAGGACGAGGGGAGAATTGTTGAACGTCAGGGATCTCGCCATGTCGGCCGAGTAGAGCGTTTCCTGCAAGGAAACAACGCTCGCGAGCGATGTCAACTTCACGACCTCGACCGTGTTGGAGATCAAGTCCGGCAGGACGTTTCTCAACGCCTGCGGAAGAACGACCCAAGCGAACGTCTGATCGGCGCGAAGCCCGGTCGATCTCGCCGCCTCCCACTGCGCGTTGGGGACGCTCTCGATCCCGGCCCTGATGACCTCGCCGTAATACGCGGCATTGTTGAGGAAGAACGCGATCGAGACGGCAACCAGGGGTGACAACCGGAGCCCGAGGAACGGCAAGCCGGAGTAGATCAGGATCAGCAGAACGAGGGGCGGAAGCGCACGCATGAGGTCGACGAGGAGCGCTAGCCCACGGCGCAGGATGGCGCTCCTGGCCATGCTGCCGGCCGCGACCAGGATCCCGCCCAGGATCCCGAGCGGGATGACCAGCACGCAGATCAGCAGCGTAGTCTTCAAGCCCTCCAGGATCAGGGGCAGGGCCTTCGACATGATGTCGAGGTTGAAGAATTGCTGCGAGAGGATGTCCATCAGTGACGCCTCCAGGCGAACCGCCCCTCGACCCACCGGCCGAAGCCGATGATCGGGATGAAGAGGACAAGATAAGCGAAGGCGCCCATCATAAGCGGCGTCGCGTTCCCCGAGAACGAGACGGCCGTCGTGGCCTGATTGATGATCTCGGGTACGCCGATGACGGTTCCGAGTGCGGTGTTCTTGGTGATCGATATGGTTCTGTTGGTCAGCGGCGGAATGGCGAGGCGCAAGGCCTGGGGCAGGACCACGTAGACCAGAGCCTGGATTTCAGTCAGCCCGGTTGATCGGGCGGCCTCGCGTTGTCCCTTCTTGACGGAGATGAGGCCGGCCCAGACGATCTCCTCGACGAAGGCTGCCAGCACCGCGGACAGCACGAGCCAAATGACGGCGAAGCCCGGTATGTCGATGCCGACACTCGGCAGGCCGAAATAGACCAGCAGGACGAGGACGAGGGGCGGCACGGCCCGGGCGATGTCAACGAAGAACAGCAGCGGCCATTTCAGCCACCGGCCGAAGATCCAGCGGAGGACCGCGAGCCCGATCCCCGCGGTGATCCCCGTGAGGACGACGAGCGCCGCGATCTCCAGCGTGACCACCGCGCCCATGAGAACCGCAGGCCACGTCGCCAGGATCTGCTGGGGGTTGAAGAAGGTGTCGATGAAATGATCCATCGGCGATCTTTCAGCGATCTTCGTTCGAGACGAACGCGCGCGTCCGCGGCTGGGCGTCCGGCCCGAAGATCTGCGCCGGAGGACCCTGCTCGACGACGACCCCGCCCTCCATGAAGACCACCCGATCGGCCGCCTCCCGGGCGAACCGCATCTCGTGGCTCACGACCAGCATGGTCATTCCCGCTTCCCGCATGCTGCGCATCGTCGCCAGCACGCTGCCCACCAGCTCCGGATCGAGCGCGGAGGTCGGCTCGTCGAAGAGCATCATCTTCGGCTCCAGCGCCAACCCCCGCGCGATCGCGACGCGCTGCTGCTGCCCGCCGGAGAGCTCGGCGGGATAGGCGTCAGCCTTGTGCGCCAGACCCACCCGCTCGAGCGCCGCCATCGCGATCGCCTTCGATTCCAGCCGCGACTTTCCCAGCACCTTGCGCAGGGCGAGCGTCACGTTCGAAAGCGCGGTCATGTGGGGGTAGAGATTGAAGGACTGGAACACCATCCCGATGCGCCGCCTCAGGGCGTTCACGTCGAGCGTGCGGTCCAGCACCTCCGCCCCGTCGAACCGGATCGAGCCGCTCGTCGCCTCCTCGAGGCGATTGCAGCAGCGCAGCAGCGTGCTCTTGCCGGAGCCGGACGGGCCGATCAAGAAAACGAGCTCGCCCGGAGACACGTCGACATTGATGCTCCTGAGAACCTCGAGGCTCCCGAACTTCTTCGACACGTCGCGAATCTGCAGGAGAGGCTCGACGCGCGAAAGCTCGGCTGCAGTACCGGGATCGCGGATCGGACGGAACAGCTCGACGCTCGGCATGTCAGCCTCGGCACGCCGCAGCGTGGGGAGTCGGATCGTAGTTCGGCATGCCCGGAACGCCGTAGCCCGTGTCGACCGTGACGGACACCGCGCCCGCCGCAGGCTTGACGCCGAACCACTTCTCGTGAAGCGCCGCGATGGTGCCGTCCGCCTTCAGGCACTCGATGGCCTGGTCGAGATCCTTGCGAAGTGCGACTGCGTCCTTCCGCAAGGCGATCGCCCAGACGAAACCGGTCGAATGAAGCAACGAGAGCTGGATCTGAGGGTTGTTCTTCGCGGCCCATTGCAGGACGGTGCTGCCGGCGACGTTGGCGAATGCCCGGTTCGCCAGCACGGCCTGGACGGCATCCGTCTGGGTTCCGTACGATTCGACCTTCCAGCCGATCTTGTCGGCCATCTCGCGGGCCCAGCTATCGTACGACGATCCCTTGTTCACCGCGACGACCTTGCCGCGAAGGTCCTCGAGCTTCGTGATCAGGGGCGCGCCCTTCTTCGTCACGAACTGGAAATCGCTGTTCAGGTAGCCTTCGGTGAACAGGAGATTCTCGGCACGTTCCTTGTTCACCGTGACGGGGGCGACGAGAAAGTCGTAGGTCCCGGCCTGGAGCGCCGGGATGAGACCGGAAAACTGGGCGGTGTCGACCGTGACCGGCCGTCCCAGCTTCTTGCCCAGGGCCTCCGCCAGATCGACGTTGAAGCCCTCGATCCCGCCCGACAGCTTCGGCATCGCATGCGGCGCGAACGTCCCGTCGACGGCCGTTCTCAGAGGGGTCTGGGCCACCGCAGCCTGAGCGGCCAGCATCGCGAAACCGGCGGCCGCCAGCATGCTTCTCATCGCAACTCTCCGTGCTGTCTCTCACGATGATTGAGCCGCGACCCGAGTTCGTGCAACCGCCTCACTATAAAGAAACTTGCGTTTCTATAGCCCTTGGCTATAGTCGGATAAATTTGAGGCACGTGCCAATAAAATGCTCAATCTGCGACAGCTCCAAATTTTTCGTGAGTTGATACAGTGTCAGACGACTGTATCCGTTGCGCAAAGTCTTGGATTATCCCAGCCAACGGTCAGCAATGCGATCAAGCACATGGAGAGCCAGCTCGGATTCACGCTTTTCGAGCGGAGCGGCAACCGGCTGGCTCCGACGCAGGAGGCGATGGATATCTACAGGGACAGCGAGCCGATATTCAAGATGATGCTGTCGTTCTCCAAAAGACTTGCCGATGTCCGCGATACTCGTGTCGGATCCTTGCGCCTGCTGGCGACGCCTCCGATCGCGAACGCCGTCGTTCCTTCGGCGCTGAGAAGCTTCAAGAGCACGCGCCCGGATGTCAGCGTGACGTTCGACGTCCATCGCACCGAGGGGGTGATCGACGGCGTCGAGAGCGGTCGTGCCGATCTCGGGGTTTCACTCGAGCCCTATGTGCGGCCCGGCCTGGAATTCGAGCTGATCGGGACCGGGCAGATGGTCTGCGCCTTCCAGCCCGGGCATCCCATCGGAGCAAATCACGAAATATCCGAGGACCTGATCAGGGCGTACCCGCTCATCTGCTACGAGACGGACACCCGATTTGGCTCTCTTCTTCGGAGAGAGTTTTTCAACAAGCCTCCTTCAGAGGGCTCGATCGAGGTTCAATACTCGTATACGGCTTGCCTGCTCGCGGAGGCCGGGCTTGGAGTCGCGTTGGTCGACTCGTTCACGAGCATCCATGGCAGCCGGTACAAGATCGAAGTCCGGCCGCTGCGACCCAGCGTCAGTGTCGATGCCTATGCAATCTATCAGAAGTCGCGTGCTCCGAAGCGGCTGGTCCGCGCCTTCATCGATCAACTCAAACTGGCCATCGCCGAACAGTCGTGAGGTGGTGAGCGAGATGTGCGGCGGCGAGCACGCATCCGGATCGCTTACGACGACGATCACGCACCGACGCGATCGGCGCAAGCCGGGCCTGGCTGCCATCGCCGATCGGTCCCGGGCGTCGTCCCGCCAGGCCGGACACCCTGAATGCCGTGGCGCGCACGACGAACGGCCCAACGGAACCGCGGGCCCAGCTCGTGCGTGAGGCGCGCTGCGCCTCCCGGAAGGCGGACGCAGCCTCTCCGGCTGCCCCACGGAGGACCGGCTGAGGGAGCGTTGAGCCAAACTTGGATGGCGGTTCGCTTCTGCGAAAGCCGGCATGAGGGTCGCGGAGGCTGATCCGGTGCCTCAGACCCGATGGCGCGCCGATGAAGGCGGCTGCACTCTCGCCGCCTTCAACCGACAGCCCAGGCCCCTCCCCTTCCGCACTGGAGGTAGGCCCGCAATCAAATGGAACAGCATGACGGTGTCTCCGCGGACCAGAATCATGCACCGCTTGCGGACATGTGGACGGCAATGACCGAAATCTTGACAGTTCTATCAGCCTACATGCCGCCTATTCAGTAGTGCGCCACTTTCGGACCTTCAGCCATAGCCGCTGGAATGACCGCTTTCCTGCCGCAAGCTACCACTGCAGGAAATGGTCAAGCCGGGAGGCCACAAGATCCTCAACAACGAACGGCCGTCAGAGGTACTCGTGGACAGACGCTCCGTCGCGACCGGCTGCGATCACGTCCGCAACTGGCTGGCTGCCGCCGGTGCCGCAAACATCCTGCCCTGCGCGAGGAATGCGGCGGTCATGATCGCGAGACCAAGAACGAGGCCGTTCGCGGCGACGAACAACGCCGGGGCGAGGACGGCGAGCGCGCCGGCATCGCCGTGGGCGACCAGGCGAACCGGGGCCGTGGCTATGGCCGTCGCCCCGAAGCTGAACGCCCACAGTCCCGGCACGGCGCCCGCCTTCGTGATCCAGGATGAGAGCCGGACCAGGACCAGAACCTGGAGCAGGCCGTAGCCGATCAGGGCGTGCACGAGGAGGTCCGGCGCCCCACTGCCGACCGAGAGGTCCGCCATTGCCCCGACCGGCGCGGGGGCCAACTGGATGCCCAGGGTTGGCCGCAGCGCGACGGGCGTCTCGGCCCCCGTCAGCAGGCGGTGAAGCAATACCGATTCCATGGCGAGCCAGGAGAACAGGCCGGCGCCGAACGCGAGCTGACCCCAGTCCTGGTAGCCCAGTGTCGCTGCACCGGCCGCCGAGACGAAGCTTCCCGCGACGGTCGGGAGGTATAGAACCGCCGTCGTCGCGGCAGGGCTCCGCACTCCCTGCCACAGCCCACCCGTCCGCCAGTAAGCGGCTGGCGTGTTTGCCGCGACCTCTCTCAGTCGGTGAACGAAAGGGTGGCTTGAACCGGCGGCGAGCGAGATCGTGCTCATGATCCACCTCCTGCGAAGTCGGGATGTCGTCGCGCGGATGCGCCACCGACCACGTCTCGGCCAGGATGATAATGGACGGGGATCCCGCCTTTTATTCCGCTTTCGACAATGGAGAGCTTCGTCCCGTGACGCTTGAGGGCGGTCGTTCGGCCATCGATCTCGGCCTCGTCGAGGCATGACCAAGCGGTGGTGGAGATGGATAGGACCTGGTTCGTCACGGGCTCGTCACGCCGGGTGAGCGGCTCTGCGCAACGGCGCGCGACCCTGCCGCGCTCGCCGACCTCGTCGAGACCGGCGGTGAGCGCGTGCTCGCGTTGCCCCTCGACACCGGGCGATGCGCAACGGAACATGAGGCGGGAGTAATCTGGATCGGGATCATCGGGCGGCCCATCCGTGCGGCGAGGTGACCTGCACCATCTCGCCGAGGCGATCGTGGGTCCGCCACGCCGGCCAGCGCTTCCCGACGATAGATGGTCGTCGACACCGACTGTCTGGCGCAAGCACAAATTGACAGGCTATGCCTTTGCGGTCGTTCAAGAGCGACACGTTAGCCGGACGTCGCTTGGGAATGCGTGCATCATTCGCGATCGACGTCGGCTCTCCCGCGGACGAATCGTCCTCGCTCTGCCTCCAGCATTCGCGAAAATCTGCCGGAACACCGATGCCGGCAGGCACGCTGCGGAATCGACGGCGTCGGGCCGGTCGCGCGGGCTCCGCGGGGGTCGCTCGACACGGTTCCGTGCATTCCGATTCACCGATCCGGAGGGTTTGCCTGGCTAACGTCCCGGCACGATCGCGTCCCAGGTGCTCCCATGATCCTCGGTTTCTGGCTCGACCTGCCAGTCTGGCTGGTGTTCTCCCTGCTCGCGGCCTACGTCTTCGGGGTCTGCGCGGTCATCAGCCTCGTGACGAACCTGCCCTGGACCCGGCCCTGGATCGGCAGGATCGGCATCGGGATCGCGCCGACCTATATCGGCGTCCTCGCGGTGCTGCTCGCGCTCCTGACCGGGTTCGTCGCCAACGACGCCTGGGAGCGCCAGCGGGCGGCCTCGCGCGTGGTCCAGGCCGAGCGTGCGCACGCGCTGGCCGTCTACGATCTCAGCCATGCCGCGGCTCCGGACATGAGCGACCTGCGCAAGGCGCTCACCGGCTACCTGGACGCGGTGATCGACGCCGAATGGCCGGCCATGGCCGAGACCGGCCGCGGCGTTCCGCAGGCCGGCGAGGCGCTGGCCCGCCTTCTCCAGGCAGCGGCCGACCCGCGGACCGGCGCGGAAGCGGGCCAGCCCGCGCAGTCGGCGCTCCTGGCCGCGGTGATGGGGCTGCGCTCGGCGCGCGGAGAGCGGCTCGCGCTGGTCGCGTCGGAGCAAGACGAGACGAAGTGGCTGACACTGATGGTGCTGGCGGGCTTGACGATGGTCTCGATCGGCCTGGTGCACTGGGAGCGGCCGATCGCCCAGGCCGTCACCCTGCTGCTCTTCGCCGCCGCGATGGTCACCACCTTGGGCGTGATCGCCCTGCACGAGAGGCCCTTCGACGGACCGATGGCCCTGAAACCGGAACCCTTGCGGCTGGCGCGCAGCGTGGTGGCGGCGGGCGCCCTCTGATCGCGCCGACGGTCCGTCCCTCGTCCGCGAGCTGCCCCCGGGGTCGCGCTGACGAAGGTGCGGGGGGGGTGTTGCCCCCCCGCACCTCCTCAGAACCGCACCTGCATCCGGGCGGTGCCGGTTTGCGACAGGTAGCGGTCGCCGACATTGGCCTGGTACTCGCCGGTCAGCTCGATGCCGTTGCCGAGACCGATCTGGAACCCCAGTCCGGCCTCGCCGAGCCGGTCGGGGATGCGGGAGGTCGTCGCGAAGGCGCCGAGGCCGCCGTCGCCCCGGAAGCTGGCGACCCCGGTGAAGTGGTCGTCCGACAACAGCATCACCCCGAGCGTGGCGTAGGGCCGGATCCAGCGGCCGGCATCGAGGTCGATGCGCCCGCCGATCTCGACGGTCGGGCTGAACGCGATCAGCGTCTTGTCGAGCTTGCGGACGTCGAGGTCGAAGGCCGGGGCGCCGGTCTCGGAATAGGCCGGGCTGTGGGTGTAGAGCACGTCGAGGTCGGCGTAGGGTTTGACGTACCAGCCGTCGAAGAGGAACTGGTAGCTCGCCCGCAGGCGGCCGCCGGCGGTCAGGACCTCGGACTTGCTGCGGGTCAGCCAGGTGTCGCCGCCGATGCCGATCGCCCGCACGTTGCTCTGCCAGGAATATCCGAGGTTGGCCGAGGCCGCGAGGAGCCAGGGTCCGACCTGATGCTTGAGCGCCAGCGAGAGGTCGCCGGCATCGCTCACATTGCCGGTGATGCGGTCCGACCCGCTCTGGCCGGCGCGGGTATAGGCACCCGAGAGGCCGAAGAACCAGTCCGGGCTGAACTCGGTCTGGAGGCCGCCCTGGTAGCTCAGGGCGGTCTGGCGGTAGCCGCTCTCCTCGGCGGACGAGAACAGGCTGGTGCGGGTGCCGGTGATCCGGCCCCACACGCACTCGCCCTCGCGCAGCAGCGTGCCGGTGCCGACGAAGGCCGGGCAGCTCATCGCCCGCTTCAGCCCGGCGCGCGTGTCGAGCGTGCGGTCGGTCAGCACGTACTGGTTCGCTTCCGGGGTGATCTCGTCGAGCGCGTCGGCGTAGCTCGCCGTGCTGCCGACCTTGAGGAACTGGGCGAACCGCCCCTGGGCCCCGGCCGCGCTGATCGCCCAGTCGTTCTGCAGCGACTGGGCGACCGCCCGCTGATCGCTGGTCAGGAGCATGTCACGGGGGGCGGTGAAGTTGGCCTGCGGGCTCAGGGCGAGGCTGTTGCCGGCCTGCACGATCGTCCAGCTGATCGGGATCGATCCGGGCTGGATCACCGTGCCGGAGGCCGCCGCACTGGTCTCGCCGAGGCGTCCCGCCGTCAGGAAGGTGTACTGACCCGGCAGCAGCCCGCCGATCACGTTCGGCTGGACCGTGCCGCCGAGCGCGGCGGCGCCGCTGACGACGAGGAGGTCGCTGCGCAAGGCACCGTCCCTTGCCGTCGGCGCGACATCGACCAGCAGGCGACCGCCGGCGAGCTGCTGGAAGTCGCCAGTGATGGTGGCGCGGGCGACGGTGCCGACGCCGCCGATGTCGAGGATGGCATGGTTGAAGACCCCGCCATTCGCCCCGACGTTGATGATGCCGTCCGGACGCGTGCGGAGGATAGCGCCGTGCCGGTCACTCGCGCCGTTCTCGATCCGGTCGCCCGCCAGCGCCGTGCCCCCCTGGAGATCGATGTCGCCCAGAATCGTGCCCCGGTTGACGACCCGATCGTCGGCGAAGGAGCCGACGATCGCCCGGCCCGAGGCCGCGGCGACCACCGCCCGCTCGTCGAGGGTGATCACGTTGCCGGCGCCGCCATCGATGCGGATCGCCGCCCCGGTGCCGCTGCCGCCGGTGACGAGGCCCTTGGCCGTGACGGCGATCGTCCTGCCCGACCGGGTGGGATCCAGGCTGCCGTCGCTGCGCTGGACGCCGCTCTGCGCGAAGATCGCGTAGGCATCCTTGCCCAGCGCCTCGATCGCGCCCGTGGCCGTGATGGTGATGCCCCCGCCCTCGCCCTTCGACCGGGTCCGGCCCTTCGGCGGCTCCGGCGCCGCGGAAGTCAGGCCCGAGAGGTCGACGACGACCCCGCCGCCGCCGCCGAGGCTCTGCGCGTAAATGCCGTGCGCCTTCGCGCCGGTGGTGCGGATCGCGGCGCCCTGCTCCACGGTCGCGGTGATCGCGCCGCCATTGCCGCTCGACCCCTCCCGCAGCAGGAACGGGACCGTGTAGCCCATCACCTGGTGGGCGCCGGCATAGCCGCCGCCGCCGCCGATCGATTGCAGCATCACCGCCGTCGCGGCGTCGCCGGAGGTCGTCACCTGCGCGCCCTGCTTCAGGGTCACCGTGACCGCGCCGCCGTCGCCGGAGGTGCCGCCCGCGCCGCCGAAGCCGAACGTGTACTTGGACCCACCGGAACTGGCCGCGGCATCCACGGTTCCGCCGCCACCGCCGATGCTCTGCGCGAACAGGCCGAGGGCGCCGAAGCCGGTCGTGGTGACGATGCCGCCCTGCGTCACCGTCACGTCGCCGCCCTTGCCGGAGGCGCCGCCGGAGCCGCCCAGCGTGATGCCGTAGGACGTCTTGAGTGCCGCGCCGCTCCCCTCGGGCTCCGCGAGCGTCTCGATGCCGAGCGCCGACATCAGCGCCGTCACCAGGGCCGCGGAATCGGAGGTCTCACCGGCCCCCGTCCTGCCGTCGCCCTTGCCCTCGTTCTTGCCCTTGCCCTCGTTCTTGCCCTTGCCCTCGTTCTTGCCCTCGCCTCCGCTCGCCGGAGCGGCCTTCGCGGCCGGGGTCGAGAAGGCGCCGCCGCCGCCGACGCTCTGGGCGACGATGGCATGGGCGGCGACCCCGGCGGTCGCGATCCTGCCGGTATTCCCGACCTTGACGTCGCCGCCGTCGCCGCCGTCGCCGCCATTGCCGCCGACGGTGAGGGAGTAGCTGCGCACCTCGTCCTTGCCGCCATCCTTGCCGTCACCGCCGGTCTTGGCGCCCCCCGCCAGCGTCGCGGCGACCCCGCGGCCGCCGCCGCCGCCGACGCTCTGGGCCGAGAGGCCGTAGGACATGTCGTCCTCCGTCACGACGGTGCCGCTGTTCTCGACCACGACCGCGCCGCCGACGTTGCCCGAGCCGCCCGTGCCCCCGACCATGCCGGAGAGGTTGGTCTTGTTGCCGGCCGCCGCGAAGGCGAGGCCGCCCTGGCCACCGCCGCCGCCGACGCTCTGGGCGTCGACCCCGTGGGACAGGATCCCGTGCGTCACGATGGTCCCGGCATTGGTGACCGTGACCGAGCCGCCGACACCGCCCGCGCCGCCATCGCCGCCGATGCTCAGGGTCGCCGCGACGTCGGGCAGCTTCACGCTGCCGGCCTTCTGCTCCTTTAGGTAGTCCGATGCGCTCTTGCCGTAGGATTGCAGCGCCTTGCCAAAATCGGAGTTCTTGATCTTGTCGGCGAGGTTCTTGTACGCGTCGCTTTCCTTGATGTCCTTGATAAACTGATCGAGATTATCCTTGTCTTCCTTGTTTTTCTTGTCCTTCGCCCAGTCCTCGTAGGCCGCGACGCCGATCGACTGCTTGATCTGGCCCCAGATCGCCCCAACGGCGTCGGGCGTGGAGTCCTTGCGGGCCGAGACGCTGCCGCCGCTGCCGCCGCCACCGCCGATGCTGCGGGCGACGATGCCGTGCGCGCCGTCGCCGGACGTCTCGATCCGGCTGCCCGCCAGGGTCTCGACCGTGACCGTCCCGCCCCCGTTGCCGACGCCGCCGAAGCCCCCGAGCGTGAGCTTCAGGTCGAGCTTGCCCTTGGCGGCGCCCTGTACCTCGCCGCCGGTGCCGCCGCCGCCGCCGACGCTCTGGGCCACGATCCCGGCGGCAGCGGTGCCGGCGGTGCGGATCGTGCCCCCGTTCGTCACCGAGACGTCGCCGCCCGCCCCGCCCCGGCCGCCCCGGCCGCCGACCGTCATGCTCACGGCGGCGTTGTCGGCGAGCGGCAGCTTTTGGAGCAGGGAATCGAGGGTCTTGTCGAAGGCGAAGCCCGCGCCGCCCAGCGTCGTGGCGTTGCCGCCATTGCCGCCGCCGCCGCCGATGCTCTGGGCCAGGATGCCGGTGGCGAGGGCGCCCCCGGTCTCGACCCGCCCCTCGTTGACGACCGTCACCCGGCCGCCGTTGCCGCCGCCCTGGTCCTTGTTGTCGATCGGCGGCTCCAGCTTGACGGCGCCGAACTCGTCGAGCTGGATGCGGCCCTCCTTGTCGAGGAGCGGCTTGAGCTGCGGGCCGCCGCCGATCGCCGACGTGAGGGTGATGTTCTGGCGCAGGCTGAGCGCGTTGCCGACCGCCGTCGCGCCGCCGCCATCGCCGCCGCCGCCGCCGGTGCTCTGCGCCTGGAGGCCGTAGGCCGCCTCGCCCGAGCTCCGCACGGCGCCCCGGTTGGTGATCGTGGCCGTGCCGCCGTCGCCGCCGCTGCCGCCGGTGCCGCCCAGCGCCGAGACCGCGGCCACCGCCTGCTGGCCGGGCGGGGCGACCGCGAGGGCGTAGCCCGCCGCATCGCCGCCGATGCCGCCGCCGCCGCCGATGCTGAGCGCCCGCACGCCGACGGCCCGGTCGCCGTAGGTCGCGATGCGGCCGTCGTTGATCGCGATCGCTTCCGCGCCCTTGCCACCCTGGCCGCCGCTCCCGCCGATCGCCGTCGAGATCGCGATGCTCGGCAGCGCCTGGCCGTTCGGCAGGACCAGGGGGATCGTGACGGCCTTGGCGTTGCCCTGGCCGCCGATGCCGCCGCCGCCGCCGATGCTCGTGGCGCTGAGGCCCGCCGCCGCGACGCCGGCCGTGGTCACGGCCATGCGGTTCTCGACGCGCGCCTCGCCGCCGTCGCCGCCCTGGCCGCCGGCGCCGCCGATCGACAGGACGAAGGAGAGCCCGAGCCCGCCGGCGACGCCCCGGGCCTCGCCGCCCACACCACCGCCGCCGCCGATGCTCTGGGCCTGCACAGCGGTCGCGCCGGCCCCGAGCGTGTCGATCCGGCCCGCCAGGCCGGAGATCGATGCCTTGCCGCCGTTGCCGCCGCCACCGCCCGCCCCCCCGAGGGCGACCGACAGGAAGAGGCCCGCGATCGAGGTGGCCCCGCCGGCGCCGCCGCTGCCGCCGACGCTCTGGGCGAGCAGGCCGTAGGCGTCGGCGCCCTCGGTCAGGACCGTTCCACCGTCGTTGACGATACGGGCGAGCCCGCCCGAGGCCCCCCGCCCGCCGGTGCCGCCATTGCCGAAGAACAGCCCGAACGATCCCCCGCTCTCGCCGCCGCCGCTCGCGCTCCCGGTGACGTCCAGGGCGGCCAGCGGCAGGGCCGAGAGGGCGTTCCCGCCGCCGATGCTCTGCGCGACGATCGCCGTCGCGCCCGTGCCGCGGGTCATCACGAGGCCCCGGTTGGTGACCGTGACGTCGCCGCCCGGAGCCGCCTCCCCGCCCGTGCCCCCGGTGCCGAAGGCCTTGCCGCCGCCCTTGCCGCCCGGCCCACCGACCGACTGCGCCACGATCCCGAGGCTGTAGGCGCCGGTCGTGCTCACGCTGCCGTCGTTGGACACCTCCACCAGGCCGCCATCGCCGCCCCTGGCGCCCGGATAGCCGCCGCCCGTCGTGTCCTGGATGCCGCCATTGCCGCCGACGCTCTGGACCAGCGCCCCGAGGGCGAAGTCGCCGCGGGTGGCGATCCGGCCGGCATTGTCCAGGCCGGCCTTGCCCGCCGGCCCGCCCGGCGTGGCGAAGTGGCCGTTGAAGGCGTCGTTCCCCTTGCGCGAGCCCGCGCGCCCGAGGGACTCGACGACCAGGCCGGTCGCCCGGTCGCCGGCGGTCTCGACTTCCCCGGTCCGCGGCAGCCGCAGCGAGGCCTCGCCGCCCAGCCCGCCGCGCCGGCGCTCCAGCTCGTCGGTATCGCTGCGGCCTCCGTGGCCGGCATCGCCGCCGGCGGAGGTGACGCGAACGGCCTGGAACGCGGTGCCCTGCGTGGATACCCGCGACGCCAGGATCAGGACGGCGGATCCGGCATCGCCGCCGCCGCCCGGCGTCATCTGCCCGTCGCCGCCGGTGCCGCCGCGGGAATAGACCCAGAACCGGGGCAGCTGTGCCGACCGGTCGCCCGCTCCCGTCACGGTCTCGGTCAGCGTCACGAAGACCGTGCCGCCGCGCCCGCCGGCGCTCGCGGGCCGCCAGTTCCATCCCCGCTCGTACCCGGCGCCGCCCGTCCCGCCGGTCGAGCCGACCGCGATCGACACGGCAGGGTTCTTCGCCGCGGCCCGCGGATCGACGTCGATCAGGCTGAGGCTGCCGCCATCCTTGCCCGGCGTGCTGTTGCGAGCCAGCGTGCCGAAGACGTCGATGAGAAAATCGTCGGCCTTCTGACCGTCGTCGCCGCGCACCACGACCGGGACCGGCCGCTCCGCCGCGGCCGCGCCCGACAGCGCCGAGCCCATCGTCAGCGCCGCGCCGCTGACACCGGTCAGGAGCGAAAGGGCGCGCCTGCGCCGCATCGTGCCGGGTCGGTTCGCAGCGGGCGAGGCGTGAGCGGACGACATCGGGGACGTTCCATGGCGTGCGGGAAGCCGTCCGGGCGCACCGATCATGCACCGAGCGGACGAGCCGGGACGCAACGTGTCGCTGCCCGGCAGCCCGACACGATCGCGAAACTCGTCCGTTGGAATTCCGACAATATGGTTAATAATTTTTTAATCTCGCCGAATCGGACGCTTCCACATCGGCGCGGATACGCACAACATCGCGACTTCGATTATCATAAAACGTCGGACGATGTGTATTCCGCCAAGGCGATACGAATCTACCGATCGATGCTTTGTATTGTCATGGACGTGCTGCCGTCGGCCTCGGGGCGGCCATCCGGGGACGATGTCGATCGGCACGGCGGCCGCGTGAGGACCGTAGATCCGACCTGCATCCGGCGCGGCCCGGCTCACGGATGCATGACGCCGATGAGATGGAGCAGGTAATCGACGTCGAGCGGTTTCCAGCCGAGTCGGCGCCTGACCAGCGCGTAGCCCGCGCAGAGCAGGGCAGCGCAGCCGACGAGGGCCAGCACGAAGGACAGGAACTTTCCGGTCACGAGCCCGACCGCGCCGGCGACGACCACGGTGGTCACGAAGATGATCCGGCTCGGATGCTGCGGGCCGGTTCCGACGCGGTCTGACGTGGCGGCTTCCATGGCGGCTTCTCCTCATGACGATCGGCGGCGAGGCGGATCGAGCCCGGTCACGGCCCCCACCATCGGAGCCGCCCTCGGGCGCCCGCCCGTGGATGGGTGAGACGCCGTCGTCCCGTTACGCGGCGGCTGCCGATGCCGGCGGATGGCGGTGGTTGGAACCGGGATGCCTCGCTCCTCGCACCGCGCCAGCATCTCTCCGGCGCACGAAGAAGACACGTACCCGATCGCGACAATTGTCGCGATCTCCGGGTTGTGCGGACGGATTCTCTCCTCCTGTCCGAGCGGCTGGGGAGCGACCGGCACCCGTTAACAAAGTCATCACGCAAGTGGTGAATCGTGCGCTCCGCTCACCATCAGCTCGAAGACGCCCGGTCATGTCCGAACTGCCGCCGTCCCTGCCCGGCCCTCCCCTCCCCGGGGCGGCCGTCCGAACTCCCCGCGGAGTGAGCGGCGCGCGGAACACCTCGCTCTGGCTGCTGCTCGTGGGACGTGCCGAGGTGGGCCGGCGCGCCCATCTGTTTCTCGTCGCGGGCCTCGTCTCCGCGGCGCTCGGCGTCCTGATCGTGATCGACTCCCTGGACGGGGCGGTCCACGTCCCGGATCGCTGGTTCGGCCTCCTGCTCCTGGCGGAAGGCGCGGCATCGCTCGTCGCCGGGGTGACCGCCCTCGGCGCCGCGCGCCGGCTGCGCCTCCTCAAGGGCGGGGTGCTGCTGGTCCTGGCCGTGCTGATCGTGGCGGCCACGCGCCACAGCACCTTCCTGCTCGCCATGTTCTTCGGTACGGCCTTCCTGGTCGACGGCGCCGTCCGGATCGTCATCGCGAGCCTGCTCAAGTTCTCCGGGTGGCGAAGCTCGGCCGCCCTCGGGGCCCTGGGCGTCGCGTTCGGCCTGTTCCACCTCCAGCCCTGGCCGACCTGGTACGCCGGAACGCTGGGCTACTGCCTCGGCATGTTCCTGATCCTCAACGGCGCGCGGTTCGCGCTGGCCGGCCGGCGCGCGAAGCGCATTGCCGCAAATCAATTGGCCACTCCGCAGATGGCCACGGAACATCCGGCGACGGAGCCGGTCTCGGCGCCCGCCTCAACGGGATCCGACAGCCTGACTGTCTACGTCTGGACCCCGACCGGGCACGCCACCACGCCGGCCCGGCAGCGGCTGATCCGACGCTACATCGCCGCCGTGAACGCGCGCGGGATCGTCTCCACCGGGCATGCCGCCCTCGCGCAGGGCACGGACCTCTACATCAGCCACTATCCCGCCGTGGAGCTCGACCGCTCGACCGCGAACTTGCGCTCCAGCCTGCGGGCCGGCCCGGAGAACGACGTGTCGGGGCGGTTCCTTCCGTCCTACGCCGAGGAGGCCGCGGATTGGTGCGACGCCACGGTCGCCGTCACGCTCGACGGCGTCGACGCCGCCGGGCTCCGCGCGTTCTGGGATGCCTATCGCCGCGACGCCACCTACAACTTCATCAGCCGCAACTGCTCGACCACGGTGGCGAGCGCGCTCGATGCCGCGGTGGAGGGCGCCTTCGCGCGGACCGGGAGGCCCTGGCGACGCCTCGCCCGGGCGCTCACCACGCCGGAATACTGGGCCGCGGCCCTGCTGCGGAACGGCGCCGCCGGGATGACGTGGACGCCGGGGCTGGTCCTCGACTACAGCCGCGCCCTGAGCGCCCTCCTGGATCCCGTCTCGCCGGTGCGGGAAATCGCCTGGAAGGGGGTCGGTCGCCGCCTCGTCCGCAACCTGCAGGCCGGACCGATGGCCGATCTCTACCGGATCGTGCGGCGCCGGCCCGCACCGAGCGCGGGGCCGACCGAGGCGTGAAGGCGGGGGCCGCCCCAGGGGTTCGGCTCAGGGCCGCCCGGCTTCGAGATCGGCGGCAATGGCCTGCATCACCGCGAGGGTGTCGGTTTCGTCCTGCTCGGCGCCGTGGTCGCTGAGCTTCACGATGACCGTGCCCGTGCGGCGATTGACGTAGACGTACTGCCCGTAGACGCCGATCGCCGAGATGTCGCCGTCATCGCCGCCGGGTGCGTGCCACCATTGGGCGGAGTATTGCCAGCCATCCACCGCGCGGCGGGCCGGCGTCCCGATCCGGTCGATCCAGCGCGCGGGGATGATCCGGGTGCCGCCCGCGCGTCCCTGATCGGTCACGAGGAGCCCGAGGCGGGCGAAATCCCGCGCCGTCGCGTTAATGCAGCAGAACGCCTTCTCGAGGCCGCCGGACCGGTCGAGGTTCCAGGTCGCCTCGGCCTCGGCGCCCATCGGCTTCCAAATCCGCTCCGAGAGCAGATCCGCCAGGGGCTTGCCCTCGACGCGAGCCAGGATCAGGCCGAGCACCTCGGTGTCGATGCTGCGGTAGCGGCCCCGGCTGCCCGGCTTGAACGCGAGTTGCGCGTGATCCTTCACGAAGGCCGCAATGTCCCGGGTCAGGTACATCCCGGCCGTGCCGGTGAGGGGATGACGCGGATCGTAGTTCTCCGGCACGGCGAGCCCGCTCGCCATGTCGAGGAGGTCGCGCACGGTGATCTTCCCGAAGACCGCGGCGGAGCGCAGCTCGGGCAGGAGGTCCGAGACCCGGTCGGTCTCGGAGAGCTTGCCCCGCGCGATGGCGGTCCCGGCCATGAGCGAGACCACGGACTTCGCCACCGACCACGACGGGAACAGCGTCGTCGGTCCGGTTCCGGGGCGGTACCACTCGTGAACCAGCACGTCGTCCTGCACCACCAGGAAGGCGTTGGTGTGCGTCGCCGCCAGCATCGTGGCGAGCGGCACCTCCTGCCCTTTCCAGTCGACGCGGTCGAGGATCCGGCGCGGCTTGAACGGCAGGGCACGGGCCTCCGCCGGCGCCGGCACGACGCGGCTCGGGAACCACGCGCCGACCGCCGACGGCTCGACGACGGCGAGGGCCGCGAGGGTGACGGGATCGGGAACGCCGATCAGCGCGGTCGCGCCCCAGGCGCAGCCCGCCGCCAGGACGGCGCCGATCGCGGTGTGCGTGCGCCACCGACGAGCGGGGCTCTTGCGGGTCGAAGGCTCGGGCATCGTGGGCGACACAGACATACTGAACTGATGTCGCTCCGGACCCTGAAGATTGTCTTGATGCGGCGACCGATGCGGAGACGGACGGACGCGCCGTCGATGCAGGATCAGGTCTTCGGGGCACCGGCCGAAACCTGTGGACCGGGGATCCGGGCCCGGCCCGCCGTACGGAAAACGTTCACGACTTGCGCGGGAAAACCGCTGGGGAAGCGTGCGCCGGCCGGGCGCCCCCGCGCCACAAGGAAGTCCAGGCTGTCATGAACGCTTTCCTCATCCTCGGTCTCGCGATCTGCGCCGAGGTGACGGCAACCCTCGCCCTCAAGGCCGCAGACGGTCTCACGCGACCGGTTCCGACCGTGATCGTGGCCCTCGGCTACGGCACCGCCCTGTGGCTGATGTCGACCAGCATGAACATGCTGCCGATCGGCGTCGTCTACGCGATCTGGGCCGGCATCGGCATGGTGGGCGCCGCGCTCGGCGGGGCCTGGCTGTACGGCGAGCCTCTCAACGCGACCCTGCTGGTCGGCATCGGGGTGGTGGCCCTGGGTGTCACGATCCTGGCCGTCGGGCAGGGCCAGCATTAGGCGGATTGTGGCGGGCGCCGGGCCGTCCCCTCGTCCACTGCGCGGATCAACGCCTGGTCCCGCCCTTCCACACCGAGAGTGCGGATGAACCCCGAACGGGCCCCGAGGATACTTCATCCAGGCCGCCTCCCTGTGCTCTGGACGGGGAGGCTCGCGGAGGAGGTCGGTCGTGGAGAGCCGGTCGCGTTTGCGACAGGCCGCGCCAGCCTGATCGCGGCTGACGCCCTCGACGCTCCCGCCTGACATCAAGACCTCGAACGAGCTCTTACGAAAGAGCGTTCTTGATGGTCTCGGCGATGCCGCCAATCAACGCGCCGCTGCCGGCCCCCACGACTCCGCCTCCGATGGCACCGATCGAGGCGGTAGCCACCACTTCGAAGGCTGCGCCGGCAAGTGCGAGACCAACGCCGCCTGTCAGCGCCCCGAGGGCAAGCCCCGCGACCGCGCCGATCGCGACCCAGCCCCATCCCCCACCGACCACGTCGTTCAGTTCATTGTCTCCGAGCGGCCGCTCTTCCGAGTGCGCTTGATTCGACTGCGTCGCGGCGAGATCGCGCAGTGCTCCATAAACCGTATCTGCTTCGCTGGTGTTGACGACGATTCCCTTGTTGGAAAGATAGGAAGCGAACGTCTTTGAATCATTGACTGTTGACGCAAATTTCTTTGCCTCTTCCGGATCGGAGGCGAGCTTGGAAAGAACGCCCTGGAACTGGACGAAGCGCTCGCTGTTGGTATTTTCTTGCTGGATCGTCATGTTAGATTAGTCTTTCATATGAGCAGCCGATGTCCTGGCGGCGAACTCTCGTCGACATACCAAGAACCCGACATCAGTCGCTTGACGCACAGCGACGGTACGACATCATGTCTTTCGAGATCTCAAGGCGAGCGGCTCACGCCCTGACGGCGTCGACGACCTTGTCGACAACGAAGCCGGCGCCACCGCAGACCACGGCACCGGACGCTGCCGTCGCAACGGCTGACGTTGCCACGCCGGCAATCGCGCCACCCCACGTCGTGACACCGTAAGCCACCGCCGTGGCCATCGCCGCGGTCCCGACGCCTGCCGTCAGAACCGTGATGGCCGCGATGCCGATCGCCGCCCCGATGCCGGCGCCGATGGCGGCGAAGCTGATGCCACCGACCACCATGTCCAAATCATCGTCACTCAGTTGGCTTTGCATTTGGCTATAGGCGGCCTGCCCTTTCTCGAACAGGGCCTCGGCCTCGCCCTTCTCGAGCGGACAGCCTGCGTCCGCGGCATAGATGACGAGATCATCGGCTGTTTTCACCCGCGTGAAAAAAGCTTCCAGCTTCGGCTGATCGCCGGCGATCGAGCGGATATGGTCCTGGAATTTATCGACAGATTCAGTCATTGCCGACCTCGGTTGCAAGTTTGGCATTGGAAGAGCGATGGAGCGGATCACGTACGGCGTATCTGCGCGCCTGACCGGCGCCCTCACCGCCGCCTCCGGAACGTCGTCGGACAGCGTCATATCCTTGCGCTGTTCGTCGATCCTGGCCTTCTCGGTATCCACGACCGTCTCTATCGAGCGATCGGCGCCACCGACTCAGCTCCTGCGGACGGCCGGGGCTTCGCAATTGTTGATCCGGTCCCAGCGGATGTAGCCGCCATGGCCGTCCGGGCGGACGGAGCTTCTGTTCTCGGCCGGCTTGAAGAGACCGTGGGCGTCTCCCGGCACGCTCGTCACCCACATCGAAGCCTTGCCGCTATGGTCCCAATGCCCGTCGGCCCCTGCGCCGTACACGTGGTCGAGTTCGGCATCGTCGAGCTTGCGGTTGCTGTCAGTCATGTCAGGTCCTTTCCTTCGCTTTGTCAGACATCAATCGCCCCTGTATTCACCAAGCAGCGATCAGCGCCTGAAAAGACAATTAGCGGTCTTTCATTTCGTAAATGTTACTTCCGGCGCCGAGCCAAGAACATTGCCCATCTGCGCCGGGAGACAGTTAATGAACCGCAGTTTTTATCGCTCGAATTGAGTAAAATTGAGCGCGGCTATACGGCGAAAGCTGCCGTTTCATGCTCTGGGACGCGATCCGGATGATCCAAAGGGAATCGGATTTTCGGCAGCCGGGACGCGGCAACCCTGGAAAGAGGCTTTCGTGGCAACCCGCTCCCCGCGTGCCGTCTGACGGCGTTCGCCCGCCGGATGTTGCCGGCGACGGTCGGGGTCTCCCAGGGCCTGTTTGATTGGTCTTGACGGATTTCTTGCCCACGGTGTCGTTCCGGGGCCGCGCAGCGGAGCCCGGAATGACGAGGAGGGTGTGAAGACGGTCGATGAGGTCAAACAGCCTCTGATCCGTTTTCCGGAAGATTCCTTCCGGAAATCGGATCGCCAGCCCGCGCGGCGCCTGAGCGAAGCCGATCTCCGCATCGCGAAGCGATCAGCCGGAAATCGTATGATACCGCCGCGCCTTCGAACGGACCCGGTCGAAGGCGCTGGCTAAGCCCGAACGGGCGTCGGCGCCGATGCGCCGGACGCCTTGGCATCGACGTGTCGATGCCAAGGCGCGAGGGTATGAGTCGACGAAGTACCCCGGTTCTCGTGCCACTCCCCGCCGGAGGAGTGCTCAACGGTGGTCTCGACGCACTGCCGCCCTGAAACCGGCAACGGCCTCCCGACCGGCCCCCGGCAACAGCTTCGAGAGCATCGTCGTCGAGCGTAATATCGGCACCGTCGTGCCGCCTGTCCGTCCGGCGGATGCCGGGTTCACGCGACCTGCCTGAGCGCCAGTTGAGCGAACAATCCGCCGCGCTTGAGCAGCTCGCGATAGGTTCCCTCCTCGGCGACCCGCCCGCCCTGCAGCACATAGATGCGGTCGGCGTGCTGGATGGTGGACAGGCGATGCGCGATGACGACGCGGGTGGCGTCGAGCCATTCCAGCCCTTCGGAGACGATCTGCTGGGTGCGGTTGTCGAGGGCGCTGGTCGCTTCGTCGAAGAGCAGGATCCGCGGCCGGCGCACCACCGCGCGGGCGATCATCAGGCGCTGGCGCTGGCCGCCCGAGAGAAGCGTCCCGTCCTCGCCGACGAAGGTGTACATCCGCATCGGCATGGCGCGGATGTCGGCCTCCAGCCCGGCGAGGCGCGCAGCCTCCCAGGCATCGGCCTCGGTCAGCGCGGCGCCGTTGAGGATGTTGTCGAGCAGGGTGCCGCTCGTTGCGCGGCTCGATTGCAGGACGACGCCCATCTGGCGGCGCAACGCCCTCGGGTCGAGGCTGCCGAGGTCCTGGTCGTCGAAGAACACCGATCCGCTTTCCGGCGTCTCGAAGCCGAGCAGGACGCGCATCAAGGTGGATTTGCCGGAACCGGAGGCGCCGACGATGCCGACGAACTCACCCGGCTTGGCCTTGATCGACACGCCGTCGAGAACGGCAGGGCCGTCGCGATAGCGGAACACCACGTCGCGGACCTCGATGCCGCCGCGCAGATCGTGATGGGCGCCCTGGCGGCCGAGATTTTCCGGCGAGGCGGCGAGCAGCGGCGCGGCCCGGCCGTAAAGCGGCTTCAGCGACATCAGGGCCGGCAGGACGCTCCCGAGCGACAGGGTCGCCGAGACGAACTGGCCGTAGGCTGCGTTGAACGCGACGAAGCGGCCGATCCCGATCTCGATTCCGCCGAGGCCGACGATCCCGATCAGCAACGCGGTCGAGGCGATCCCGAACGCGGTCCCGAACGCCGAGAAGCCGGACGACAAGGCGCCCTGGCGGAAGCCGAGCGAGCGCCGCGCAATGAACAGCGGCGACCACCTGGCGAAGGCCCGCGCCTCGGCACCGGCGACCTTCAGCTTCGCGATGCCCTGGATCACCTGGAGCGCAAGCGCCTGGAGCCGGCCGTCCGTCTCGAGCGCCTGCCGCTTCCAGCCCAGCATCCGCAGATTGACCGCAACCATCACGACCAGCTGGACGACGACGAGACCGATCGCGACGAGCGCGAGGCGCCATTCGTAATAGAGGATCAGGGCGAGGCTGGAGACCGAGAACACCGCGGAGAGCAGCGAACCGACCACCGTGCCGCTCACGGCGTCCCGCATCTGATTGATCGCCGCGGCCCGTAGAGCGAGATCGCCGGCGGTGTAGTCTCGGAAAAATCCGGCGGGCAAGCGCAGAAGATGATCCCAGACGGCGCCTTCGAGGTCGGTGTTCAGGAGCGTGGACAGCCGCAGGACCAGAAAGCCGCGGACGAGTTCGAACACGATGCCGCCCAGCCCCAGCGCCGCGATTCCGGCCGTGAGCTGGAGCAGTTCGGATTGCGAGGCCGCCGGAATGACCGTCTCGAACAGGATCTCGGTCGCCATCGGCGTCACGAGCCCGAGCAGGCTTCCGGCAAGGCCGATGATGCCGATCGCCATCAAGGCAGGCCAGGCCAGCGGGGCGGCGAAACGCAGCAGGCCGCGGCCATCCCGCGCCGTCTTCGGCAAGCGGCGCTGAACGATGTAGCCATCCTGAGCCAAGGAGGCCGCCACACGAGCGTCGACCGGCCGATCGCGGCCCGCCTCCCGGATGCGATATCCACCGCGCCAGCCGGTGCCCACGATCAGCGCGACCGGACCGCCACCGTCGCGCCGGAAACCGACGATCGATTGGCCGCCGCGGCGCCACCAGCCCGGCTCCAGCCGGATGCGCCGAGCCCGCACGCCGGCCCAGTCCGAAAGCGCGCCGATCTGCCGATCGATCGGCAGGCGCTCGTGATCGTCGGATGCGGACCAGGGCGTGTCGGGCAAGGCGACCGCGGAGGCCCGGGCGACGCGGCCGAACACCGACGCCAGCGACGCGTCATGCAGCGCGCCTGCCGCGGCGGGAGCCAGAAGCGGCGCGACCGACGCAGCCAGGGCGGCGCGATCGCGCTCGCCCTTGCCGGCGATGCGCGCGACCTCCTCGTCCTCCCGGCTGGCTTCCGCGACGGCGAGCGCCTGCTTCACCCGCTCGTGATGAGCAAGGACGCCCCGCGAGAGCCCGCCTTCCGAGGCCAGCGCGACACTCGAGCGGCAGTTGATGGCCGCCGCGCGATCGACGGCCACGCCGGCCGCCGTCACCGGGACCGCGGGCATGGCCGGAAGAACCAGCGCAGCTCCCGGCAGTTCGGTCAGCAGCGCCGCATCGGCGGCCGAGGCCCAGAGTATCCCCTGCGCCGGCCGCGCCACGCGACCGGGTTCCAGCCTCGCCTCTCCGGCCTCGACGAGGAGCATCGTTCCCGCCAGCGGCCGGCCGGCGGCCTGAGAGGTGCGCTCGATCCAGCGCTCCGCCGCTTCGATTGCGGCGGGTTCGCCGGCATCGAGGCTCTTCAGGAACGGGTCGATCGCGAAGGACGACAGTCGTGAGCCGGGCGCCGGAAAGGCGAGACATCGCGCGTCCACCGGCAGTCCTGCGATGGGCTGGGTCAGCGAAAGCGGCAGGGCGACGTCGCCGGGGCCCAGAGAGGCAATGCGTCGCCGCCGTCCCGCCCGGCCAGGCCAATCGAGATACAGGTCGGCCGAGCCGACATCGACGCGCAGTCCAGCGCCCGAGACCGGGACGGCGCCGCACCGGTCGACGGGCGTCGTGCCGCTGCCGGCCATCCGCTGAGGGGCTTCATGCAGCACGGATGAGTTCTCCATAGATGCCCGGCTGGTCGTAGAGCGCCTCATGCGATCCGCGCTGAACGATGCGGCCGCGGTCCAGCACGAGGATCTCGTCGCAGTCGCGGATGGCGCTGAGGCGATGGGTGACCAGGATGATGGTGCAGCCCCGGCGGCGGAGGTTTTCGAGGATCGTCGCCTCGGTCGTGGCATCGAGAGCGGAGGTCGCCTCGTCGAGCACGAGGATGCTCGGTTCGCCCACCAGCGCCCGGGCGATCTCCAGCCGCTGGGCCTGGCCGCCCGACCAGTTGCTGCCGCCTTCGCTGACCGGGGCATCGTATCCGCCAGGACGCGCCGCGATGGTTTCGTGCAGGCCGGCGTCGCGGGCCGCTTCGACGACCTTGCGCTCGCTCACCTGCGAGTCCCACAAGGTCAGATTCTCGCGGACGGTGCCTTCCATCAGGACGACCGACTGCTCGACATAGGCGACGGAGGCCGCGAGGACGCCGGGCAGGATTTTGGCCCTCGGCTGGCCGTCGAACGCGATACTGCCGGCCCAGGGCTCGGCCAGCCCGACGAGCAGCCGCGCGATCGTGGATTTGCCGCTACCCGAAGGACCGACCAGAGCGATGCGGGAGCCCGGCGCCACCGTCAGCGAAAAGCCGTCGACCAGCGGCGGATCGAGCGGGTTGTAGCCGTAGCTCAGATCGGCCACATCGACGGCGCCGGAGAGGCGATGCGGCGGCCCGTCGGCCTCGGGCGCGGATGTCGGGTCCAGACGGCGGTCGAGCGGATAGCGCAGCACGTCGTCGACGCGCTCCATCGCCACCCGCAATTCGCGCATGCCCGACGCGACGCCGACGAGACCGCCGACCTGCGACAGGAAGCTCGAGAGGACGGTCTGGAAGGCGGCGAGCGTGCCGACGGTGATCACGCCCTCCATGACGCGCCAGCCGCCGACGCCGAGGATCGCCGCCATCGTCAGCACGCCGAGCGCGCGGGGGATGAGGTCGAGGATCTGGAGCGGCAGTTGCGAGCGATGCACCGCGTTCATGGTGCGCGCCTGGGCATTGGCCCAACGGTTCAGGAAATCGTCTTCCGTGGCCGTCGCCTTCAGGGTCTCGACCGACTGGATGCCGCTGATGGAGAGGCTGCCGAGGGCCGCCTGCTCCCGCATGACGGTGCGGGCGGCATTCTCCTGCCGGCGCGCCATGAGGCGGGCGAACACGGCATTGAAGAGGGCGAGCGCCAGGCCGATGCCCGCCAGCACCGGGTCGTAGACCGCCATCAACGCCCCATAGAACAACGCCGCAAGCCCCGTGACCAGCAGGGCGGACACCTGGCTGCCGATCAGATCGCAGGCCCGTTCCGTGGTCGCGAGCCGGCTCGCGATGTCGCCGGCGTAACGCTGGGCGAAGAAGCTGGGCGACAGCCGCAGCAGACGCCATATCAGCTTCAGGCCCAGCGACACGCCGAGCTTCCATTGCAGGCGCGCCATGAAGTAGCCCTGCAACCAGTTCAACAATCCGCCCAGCAGCGCCGCACAGACGAGACCGAACAATAACGGCCTCATCCAATCCGTGAGATGCCGCACCAGAATGTCGTCGACGAAGATCTTCGTTGCCGCCGGCACGAACACGCCCGGCGCGAGCGCGGCGAGACCGGCCAGAACCAGGAACAGGACCGCGTGGCGCGAGGGCGCGAGCTGGTCACGAACGGCCCCCCAGGCATTGGTGCGGGCCCCGGACGGCGTGAAGTCCGGCCCCGGCGCCATGGTCAGCATCACCCCGGTGAAGGCGCGGCCGAATTCGTCATGGGTGACGGTGCGGGGGCCGCTCGCGGGGTCGTTGAGATGGACGACCTTCCGGCCGACCCCTTCCAGCACCACGAAGTGATTGAACTCCCAGAACAGAATGGCGGGCAGCTGCTTGCCGGCGAGCTTGTCCGGCTCGGTGCGCCAGCCCTCCGCGACAAGGCCGTAGCGGCGCGCTGCCTGCACCACGTTCTTCGCCTTGCTGCCGTCGCGCGAGACCCCGCAGGCGACGCGCAGCTCCTCGAGCGGCACCCATTTGCCGTGATGGGCCAGAACCATGGCGAGGCAGGCGGCGCCGCATTCGACGGCTTCCATCTGCAGGATGGTGGGGACCCGCTTGCGGCCGGTCGGCGGAAAGCGCCGGGACGTCTCGGTGCTCATAGGCCGACGAACCTGCGCAGCGCCGGGACGAACAGGCCGATCGGCCGGCCGGACTTAACCGTGACCTGGCCTTCGACGAGCGTGGTCGAGGCCAGTTCGATCTCCTCGCCTCGCTTGGAGGTCCAGGCATAGCTCTCGGCGCCGCGGGACCCGGGATTGATCCGCACCACCAGCTGGAGCGGTGGGCCCCCCTTGGTGAAGACACGGGCGAGATCGGGATTGCCGAGCCGATGGGCCAGCGCCGCCTCGTTTTCCGGACTGTCGTCGACCTGGATGACCGTGCCGATCAGGGAGCCGTATTCCTCCTTCTTGGCGGTGGAGGGCGACAGGCGCACCTCCATGCCGAGCTTGATCTCCTTGCCGCTGTCGGCCGGGACGTAGAGCAGAACGTCGAGCCTCGGACCGCCCTGCTCGATCACCATCAGCTTCTGGCCGGCACTGACCAGAGCGTGGTCACCGGCCTCGTTAGTGGTGATGACCCCGTCGGCACGCGCAACGATGGTGGTCGCCAGGTTCTCGCTGAGATGAGTCTGGGCACGCAGGCCTTCGGCGTCGCGCAGCTGGCGATCGAGCGCCGCGCGCTCCTGGTCGGTCTGGTGGCGCAAGCTCTGCAAGGCGGCGTCGAGCGACAGCAGATCCGTGCGCGCTCGCGAGATCGATTCACGCGCGGCGAACAGCCGCTCGCGCGCTTCGATCATCCGGTCGGACGTCATCAAGCCTTTGGACAACAGCGACTCTCGCTGACCGAGCAGAGTTTCGAGCGCGACGACCCTGGATTCGCCGAGGTCGATGGTCTCCTGCAGCGCCTCGCGCTTGCGCTCGGACGCGATCGTCTCCTTGCGAATACGATCCTCGATCTGCGCCGCGAGGGCCGCACGCTGCTGGGTGAGCTGAGTCACGCGGCTGTCGATGTCGACGAGCCGGGCGGCATCCTCCGGTGCGCTGAGCCGGGCGATCATATCGCCCTTCTTTACCTTGTCGCCGCGCTGGCGATAACTGTCGAGCCATCCGGCCTTGGGCGCGTAAACGCTGACGAAGGCCCCGTCGGCCGGGACGAGCAGCCCATGGCCGCTGACGGTCGTGCGGTAGCTCCCGAAAATCGACCAGCCGAGACAACCGCCGACGATCACCAGCGCCGCGCCGAGCGCCGCCCAGCCATGAGGAGAGGTGACGCGCACCATCTCGTCCAGCCTGTCTGGCCCGGCGAGATGGTCGAGTGCTTCCTTGCGATAGAGGGCCGCCGTCATGTCGTGTCGTCTCTGAACGAGGGATTGTGCGGCCGCCGTCGCGAGGAAGGCGGCGGGAATGGAACGGCGCCGCTGCGTCGATCGCCGGACGGCAGGCCCTTCGCGTGGTCCTCGAGGCTCAGCTGTTCTGGATGAGCTGGTTGCCCACGGCGCCGATACCGGCGCCGATGGCGATAGCACCGGCACCCACCAGAAGCGCAGCTGTGGCACTCAGGCTGGCGATGGCCGCGGCGGCACCGGCGAGGGTCGCACCGTCTGTGAAGAGAGAGCCATGATACAGCCGACCGCGATGGTCAGCGAGGCGGCAGCGCCGAGCCCTCCGATCGCCGCGCCGATGCCGGCAAGGCGGATGCCGCCATCGACGGCATCGGGCATCTCGTCGCTCATCGGCGCCCGGCCGGACGAGGCATCCTGCATTGCCCCGGCCTTGGCGTAGACATGCTCCGTCTTTTCGGCCGACAGATCATCGCGACGTGAGGCGGTAAGGGAGCTCAGGCTGTCCGGGCCGGTCACAGTCTCGGCGCATTGCTTCAGCTTGGCTTCGTTCTGCAGCACGGCATTCATGTCGCTGCTGAAGGCGAGCGTGTGATCCTGGATAGTGCTCATAGTCCCACCATGTCTCAGTGCGAGTAAATAAATGGTGGAGATCGATCTTAGGGCCTGTCGTCACTTGATCCAGAGGAGCGTAGCGGCGAGGCAGAGGACGCCCATGAAGCTGACGGCAGTCTTCTCGTAGCGTGTGGCAACGGCCCGCCATTCCTTGAGGCGCGCCCACAGTCGCTCGACGATGTTGCGATTGGTGTAGATCCAGTCAGGACAGGCGAGCGGGGCCTCGTTGCTCTTGGTCGGGATCGCGGGCCGGGCCCCGGCGGTCCAGATCGCCTCGCGAAAGCCGTGGCTGGAGAAGCCACGGTCGGCCACCACCCACTTCGGCACCCCGGGCAGTTGATCGAGCAGCGGAAGGGCGTGGGGCAGTTCATGCGCCTGACCGGGCGCGAGGCGGAAACCGACGGGGCGGCCCCGTCCATCGGCGATCACGCAGGCCTTGGTGCCATAGCCGCCACGCGAGCGGCCAAGAGCTTCACGATGGTCTCGCTCGGCTCCAGATCCCCCCTTTTGGCCGCGCCCGCCGCCTTCTGGTGGGCTCGAATGTTCGTGCCGTCGAGAAACACCATGCCCAGCGCGACGCCGCGGCTCTGCACGAGGTCGAGCAGCCGCTCCCAGACGCCGGCGCGCGCCCAGCGGATGAAGATCTGGGCGGCCTGCCACCAGGGACCCAACTCGGCTGGAATGGCCCTCCAAGAGGCGCCGTTGTGATGCCGCCAGAGGATGGCTGAGATCGTGCGGCGCAGCTCTTGGGGCGGCGTCTTGCCTTTGGGCCGGCAGGCTTCCACCAGCGGTTCCAGTTCGGCCCACTGAGCGTCCGTCAGCATCGTGTCTCCTCGCTCAAAGCGGGGAAACGCTCATCCTCGCAGAGAGTTCAAGCGACAACAGGCCCTAGCTTGCAATTTTGCTGTGGGTCATCAGGACAGCCCCGCCGATGAGGCCGCCGGTGACGGCTCCGGAGGAAGCGGTTCCGGCGCGAGCGTCCGCCTTCCCACCGATTGTGTCGAAAAACTCCGGCACCAGCCGAAGCAGCACCGCGCACAACGCGCCACGTAGAAGAAATTTCGATGTAATCCATCTCTACTGAATGCAAACGCGAGCCCACAGCGCCCGCAGAGGATGACTGTCCTCCCAGTTGGAACATGCATTGAGGCCTCGGGTGCCGCCTCCGAGTTTGTCGACACAATCCCATCCGTTGCGATCGATCGTGTTGAAAAACTCAGCTGTTGCGGCGGCGGGTGCCGGGTGATTCACTCTCGTCGTGAGGGGAGGATTGACGCAGATGATGGGTCCGCGGCAGGTCGAGCAGGGCGCTTTGTTCTACGAGTTCTCCCTTGATACCCACGTTCCAGCCGACCATCTCCTGCACGCCATCGACCGCTTCGTCGAATTGGGCAGCCTGCGGCGGGACCCGTGACGATCCGCGCAGTGTCATCCTGCTCGACGCAACTCACCACAGCCGCGTCGCCCTCATCCAAGACTTAGAGCGCCTGCACGAGAAGCCACGCAAGCTGCCGTACTGGTGGCAACGGAGCTTCCGGTCCAGGTGGCTTCGAGGTGGAGGCCTTGGCGTAGCGGGGCTTGCGGCCTGATCGGACTGGCCTCGTCCAGCGCTTGGCGACGAAGCGATGCACTTGCCGGCTCGTCATGACGGACACCCGCCTGACCTGCGCCATGTTCGAGGACGAGATCGAAGTCATCGCACGACATGATCTTTCCATCAAGTTGCATGTATTCGACGTGCTCTAGGGGAGATCTGGACCCACAAACCCGCCAAGTATTAATTTTGCGGCCGATATACGAATTTCCGTGATGGGATCGCGAGCCGACTTGACTTTGGAAGAATATTGATGTCAACCGTTGGCGCATTTGTGACCCTTGAACGCACAACAATATACACTTGATAGTGCCGATTTCCTTAAATGTGAAGTCGATGCCCAAGATTGCAGGCGGGAATATTGGTATCTCAGTTCCAGAGATAGGGATACCGCATGCCGTCGGAGGTCCCGTTATCTTCTGTTTCCTCTATTGTCTCGAATTTTCTTGCAGAATCAGGATCTCGACAGCACGCTACGTCAGGAAGGCCTGATCCAATTGCCGCAATTCGTCCGGATCCAGCCTCAACGTCAGACCCGCTGCATCCTCGCGCACGTGATTCTCGCGCACGTGGGCGACCGAGCCGGACTCGGGAATGGTGATGACGGCTCCGGAGCGCATCGCCCACGACAGAGCCACGGCTGCCGGGCTTTCACCCCGCGACGCGGCGATGCGCTGGACAGTCGGGTTCCGCAAGACGGTCGAGCCTTCGCCGCCGAGCGGGGAATGGGCCATGATCGGCATGCGGTGCTGCACGCATTACGGCAGAACCTCGCGCTCGACCTTCCGGTCAGCCAAGCTGTAGGGTACCCAGCGAGGGC
Source organism: Methylobacterium currus (assembly GCF_003058325.1). Lineage (NCBI taxonomy): Bacteria > Pseudomonadati > Pseudomonadota > Alphaproteobacteria > Hyphomicrobiales > Methylobacteriaceae > Methylobacterium > Methylobacterium currus. The sequence goes on along the minus strand of NZ_CP028843.1, from coordinate 4,048,972 downwards.
TTTGAACACGACGGAGGTAGCCGGATCGCCTCGGCAACGACGCAGGGAACGACGGCGACGCCATGGCCCAGCGAGACCTGGGGCAGCACGGCCGCCAAGTTCCCCGGCGATGCCACGCCCTGGGCTGAGAACCTCCCGCGACGCGCCACCTCGTCCGTCCCGGACGTATGCTCCGGAACGACGAAGGGCTCTGCCCTCAACCGGCTCGGCCGGACCGGCCCAACGGGGCCGGCCTCCGGATGATCGGCCGGGAGCGCCAGGCAGTAATCGTCCTCGGCGAGCGCGTGACGTCGCAGGCTCGTCGGCAGATCCATCGGGAGCCGGACGAACCCGACGTCTAGGGAGCCCGCCTCCAGCATCCCGGGCACCTCCGCTATCGGCAGCGACCGCACGACCACCTCGACATCCGGGTGGGATCTCCGGAAGCGGCCGATCTGGTCCTGCAGGACTCCGGCATACACGGCGGAGCCGACATAGCCGACCTCGATCCGGCCGACCTCCCCGCGTCCCGCCCGGCGCCCGGCGCCCGTCCGGGCTTAGTGCACCTCACAAAGCTCCCGCTGCACCGGCGCCGCCACAGCGAGCGACAAAAGGGACCGGGAGTTTTGTGAGAGACACTTAGCCAGTGCCATGAACGTGTCCGTTCGACGGCGCGGCGGGTTTTGTTGCTGGCGCAACGAGTACGCTGCCCGAACCGCCGTCGAGAGTGATCCGGCAACGTGTGCGGGTCACGCCGTCTGCGAGGCGGCGTACAAGCTTCTTGGCTTCTCCCGCCTTAAAAAGAGCAGGATGATCGCAGCGATGCTTGCGATTGCCGAGAGGACGAGGTAGCCGGCACCTGGATCGCTGAAAGCCTGATCGGCGAAAGTCTTGATTTGCGGCGAGAAGAACGCCCCGAGATTGCCGAGAGAGACGATGAACGCGATGCCGCTCGCCGCACCGACCCCGCTCAGGTACTCCGTCGGCAGGCTCCAGAACACCGGCTGCGAGGCCGTCAGTCCCGGCACGGCGATGCAGAACGCGATGATCAGCAGGATCGGGTTGTTGGTGAAGGAGACCGCGGCCGACGCGAGGACGCCGGCGACGATCAGCGCGACCGCGACGTCGCGGTGGTTCTGGTGCTGGTCGGCATAGACCGTGGCGAGGCGCGTCGTGATGGCGGAGCAGAGCCAGGGCAGGGCGAGCAGGAGGCCGACAGTGGCGTCGACCTTGCCGCCCATCACCCCCGCCAGCTTCGAGGGGAAGTAGAACGAGAACGGCGACGTGCCGACCTGGAAGCAGAAGTAGATCGCGATGAAGGCGATTACCCGCGGGTCCCTGACGACGCTCAGCGCCGAGTGCTGCACCTGCTGGGCCTTGGCCTGCTCCTCGCGCGCGATCTCCGCCGTCAGGGCGTCGCGCTCCTCAGGCGTCAGCCACGGGGCCGTGGCCGGGCGGTCGACCAGGTAGAAGAAGGCGACGGCGCCGACCACAACGGCCGCGAGGCCCTCGACCAACAGGACGAACTGCCATCCCTTCAGCCCGAGGACGCCGTCGTGCTGCAACAGCCAGCCGCTCAGCGGGCTTCCGAAGACCAGGGATAGCGGCACGCCGAGATAGAACAGGCCCGTCGCCCGGGCCCGCTGCTTGGCGGGAAACCAGTAGGTGAGATAGTAAAGGACGCCCGGGTAGAACCCGGCCTCGGCGACGCCGAGCAGGAAGCGCAGGATGCAGAAGATGGTCTCGGTATGGGCGAACATGATCGCCGCCGAGATCAGGCCCCAGCTCACCATGATCCGGGCGAGCCAGGTCCGCGCGCCAACCCGCTTCAACACAAGGTTGCTCGGCACCTCGAATAGTGCGTAGCCGAGGAAAAACACGCCGGCTCCGAACGCGTAGGCTGCCTCGCTCAAGCCAGTATCGGCCTGATAGGCGCTCTTGACGAAGCCGATATTGACTCGGTCGAGGAAGGCTAGGATCAGCATCAGCGTCAGGAATGGCAGCAACCGCCACGCCGACTTGTGGATCGCCCGCTCGAGCACCAGAGCCTGTGTCTGCTCCGTCATCGTTCCGTCCTCCCCGCTTCGTTGTCTGATCGTGCGTTCGGCCGGGGTGGTGCTCCTCGGCGCGATCGGTTCAGGCGTCACGCTCCGGCCGTCTGTCGACGAGGTAGAGATGCTCGCACACGAGCACGGTCTCGTCGGCCTGGTTGAGGATCTCGACGGCCTCGACGACGATGCCGACCCCGGATCGCTTGGCGTGCGGTCGCGTCTCCGAGATCGTCGTCACGACGCGGATCGTGTCACCGATGAAGACCGGGCGGACGAAGCGCAGGCGGTCGTAGCCGTAGGACATCGCGTACGGGTTTATCGTCGAGGCAGTCATCCCAATGCCGACGCTGAAGACCAGCGTGCCATGGGCAATGCGGCGTCCGAAGTCCTGCGTCGCGCACCATTGCGCGTCCATGTGGTGCGGAAAATTGTCCCCGGTCTGCCCGGCATGGATGACGATGTCGGCTTCGGTGATCGTCCGGCCGAGGGTCCGGCGACGGGACCCGATGGCGTAATCCTCGAAATACTGCTCGGCCACGATCATGCGGCTGCCTCCCGACGCGGCTTGCGCGGTTCGGGAGCATCGGCAGGGGCCTTCGGGCCGACCTGACCGACGACGCACTCCCCGTACCCGCCCCGCTGTTCCTCCCGGCGCCCGCGTCGCGGCGGACGTCATTTCATCAGTGAGATGAAACTTCATATTTGCGATTGTCAAGTTGCCAGACCCAGGGAAGGAGCGCGGCCCGGGCACGCGCCCAACCCGAACTACGCGCCGTCACGTCCGCAGCGCCGGCCGTGCTATGGGCGTATCGCTGCAACAAAAGCGGAAGGTCCCATGGCGGTCGGGAACGACGATGCGGATGAGCGCTACAAGGCGCCCGCCCTCGACAAGGGGCTCGACATCCTCGAACTCTTGTCCGAGACGGAGGAGGGCTTGTCGCTGGCGGAGATCGCCAAGGCCCTCGATCGATCCCCGAACGAGATCTACCGGATGCTCGGGCGCCTGGTGCGGCGCAACTACGTCGTGCGCACGACGGCGGACCGCTACGAGATCTCGCTCAAGCTCTTCGGTCTCGCCCACCGCCACCCGCCGATGCGGCGGCTTGTCGGCCTGGCGCTGGCCCCGATGCGCCGCTTCGCCCGCGAGGCCGAGCAGTCCTGCCACATGGTGGTCTATGACCGCGGCAGCGGGGTGGTGCTCGCCCAAATCGATGCCCCGAGCTACTGGGGCCTCTCGATCCGCGTCGGTGCGCATATCAGCCTGCTGAACACCGGGTCTGGCCACGTCCTCCTCGCTTTCGTCTCCGACGCGGAGCGGGCGATGATGATCGAGGAGCGCGTCGCGGTTCCCAACGAGACCTGGCCTGAGCGGTTCGAGGATCTCCTCGCGGAGGTCCGAGAGCGCGGGTACGAGATCCGGCCAAGCCAGCAGACCGCGGGCGTGACGAACATCGCGGTGCCGGTCCTCGATGCCGGCGGTCGCCCCCTGGCGGCCCTCACTTGTCCCCAACTCGACCGCCTCGACGGCGGGCCCTCGCCGTCGCGGGAGGCGATCCTGTCCCTCCTCCTCACGGCCGCCCGGGACATCTCCGCGGCTGCCGGCGTGGAGTGAGCCGCCCCTCCGCACCGGGGGCGCGTGATCGCCCCGCACCAGGTTGCGCGATCCTTCCATATGTGAAAACATCATTCAAATAAGAGATATGGGCGGTAGCGCTGCGGGTTGGCGGCGCCCGCAGCGATCCGAGCGCAAGGAGACGTGCATGACCCCGGGATCTGCGACCGACCTGGAATCATGCCTTCCGCAGCAAGCCGCCGGAGGTAATGCGGTGATCGATCATGCACTCCCCCTCGACGGGCTCGTTGTCGTCGATCTGAGCCAGTTCCTCTCGGGGCCCTACTGCGCGCTGCGGCTCCTCGACTTCGGCGCGCGGGTGATCAAGGTCGAGCGACCGGACGGCGGCGACCTGTCGCGACGGCTCTATCTCAGCGACACGGAGATCGGCGGCGACTCGACGCTCTTCCACGCAATTAACCGGGGCAAGGAGAGCCTTGCTATCGACCTGAAGGACGAGGCGGACATGGCGAGCCTGCGCCGGCTGCTCGCCCGGGCCGACGTGATGATCCAGAACTTCCGCCCCGGTGTGATCGAGCGGCTCGGCCTCGATTACGAGAGCGTGCGTGTCATCAACCCGCGCCTCGTCTATGCCTCCATCTCAGGCTACGGCGACGGGCCTTGGGTAAAGCGTCCCGGCCAGGATCTCCTGGCGCAGGCGCGCTCCGGCGTGATGTGGCTCAACGGCGACGAGGCGCAGGGACCGGTCCCGTTCGGGCTCGCCGTGGCCGACATGCTGGCCGGCGCGGCGGTGGCGCAGGGCATCCTCGCTGCGCTGGTTCGGCGCGGGGTGACGGGCCGCGGCAGCCACGTCGAGACCAGCCTGCTCGAGGCCCTGATTGACTTCCAGTTCGAGGTCCTGACGACGCATCTGAACGATGGCGGCCGCCTACCGCGGCGCTCCGCCTTCCGCAGCGCGCACGCCTATCTGGCGGCGCCCTACGGCGTCTACCCGACACAGGACGGGTTCCTGGCCATCGCGATGACGCCGATTCCGATCCTCGCCGATCTCCTCGGCATCGAGGCGCTCGCACCCTACCGCGACGATCCCGCGAGCTGGTTCGGCGCACGCGACGCGATCAAGGCCATCATCGCGCAGCGGCTCGCGGAGGAGACGAGCGAGCACTGGCTCGCGCTCCTTGAGCCGGCGGACATCTGGTGCGCCAAGGTGCTCGACTGGACCGAACTCCTGGAGAGCGACGGGTTCCGGAAACTCGACATGCTCCAGACGGTGCGCCGGGCCGACGATGTCGCGATCCGCACCACCCGCGCTCCGGTCCGGTTCGACGGCACGAGGCCGGGGGGCGCGGAGGCGGCACCGCGCATTGGCGAGCATTCCGCCGCGATCCGCCGGGAATTCGAGCTGTGAGCGCGGTGCTGAAGGGAATGACCTGGAGCCATCCGCGCGGCTACGATCCGATGGTGGCCTGCTCCGCCCTCTGGGCCGAGCGGACGGGGGTGCGCATCGCCTGGGAGCGGCGCTCGCTCCAGGATTTCGAGAGCTTTCCGGTGGAGGAGCTGGCGCGGCTCTACGACCTGATCGTCATCGACCATCCGCATGTCGGGCAGATCACCGCTGAGGGTTGTCTCCTTCCCCTCGACGGGCCAGGACGGGAGGCGGAACTTGCCGCGCTGGAGGAGGGCACCGTCGGCCCGTCCTACCGCTCCTACGCGTGGGAGGGGCGGCAATGGGCCTTCCCGATCGATGCCGCCACACAGGTTCAGGCCACCGTGCCGGAGCGCCTGGGCGCGCCGCCGACGACCTTCGAGGCGGTGATCGATCTCGCCCGGCGCGGCCACGTCGCGCTCCCGCTGCGGCCGCCCCACTCGCTGATGGTCTTCTACACCCTGGCGGCCCATCTCGGGCAGCCTTGCGGCGAGCTCGGCCGGCCGTTCGTCGAGGCGGAAGCGGGCCGCGAGGCCTGGGAACGGCTGCGCGAACTCGCGTCCCTGATCGATCCTGGCGACCGCGGCCGCGATCCGATCGCGGTCTTCGAGCGGATGGCCGAGGGCGGATCGCCGATCGCCTGTGCGCCCTACATCTACGGCTACGTCTCCTATGCCCGAAAGGGCTTCCGACCCCACGCCATCCGCTTCACTGACATCCCGGCGATCGGCGACCGGGGCTCGGTCGGCGCCGCGCTCGGCGGGACCGGCATCGCCGTCTCGGCCCGCACCACCCATCCAACCGAGGCGGTGGCCTTCGCCTGCTGGATCGCCAGCGCCGAGGCGCAGCGGGGTCCCTACGCGGCAGCGGGCGGCCAGCCCGGCCACGCGGCAGCCTGGGCGGATTCCACCGTGAACGACGCGGCAGCGAACTTCTACCGCGACACCCGCGCGACCCTCGAAGGATCCTACCTGCGCCCGCGCCACGACGGCTACATGGCGTTCCAGGCGGCGGCTGCGGAGCGGATCAATGCCGGTCTCGAGGCGTGCGAGGGTGCGGCCACCCTCGTCGATGCCCTTCAGAACCTCTGGAGCGCCTCGCTGAGGGCGCAGACCCGCTCCTGAGGCGTCATTCCGCCGGTCGGCTGTGTATCAGCACTGAAGCGGACCCCGTCGCGAAATCATCCTAGATCTTTGATTATAGACTACAAAATGAACTATGGATCGGGTTCCGCTCGGCGCCGATCGGGACCCCGGCTTAACGACGATTTCCAACGTCACATCAACCGGGTCGTGCTCACGCGGCCTGGGGTGCCACTTCTAAGTCGATCCACACTATGATACCAACAGCCCAGGATGTTGACGTATCGGGCCGTTAGCCTTTTCGAATTTTCGATTTCGAGCCAAATAATTGCGGAAAACTTGGGAACGGTAGCGCAGATCATAAATAATGAACGATTATATATCTGGCGGCCCAGGTAGAGCGATCGAGGCGGCGATCGACGGCCTTCCTCGGCACAATCCCGGCGCCTGCGTCTCGGCTCTGCCCGTCCCTCCCGCGGTTCAGGCGTCTTCAGCGAAAGCCGCCCGGACCTCCGGCAGGTTCCAGACCCGCTCTATCGCGGCGGCGCCCTCGCGAACGATCTTGCCCTCGTCGCCTGCCCGGTAGCGGCCTTCGTTGATGAGGACCCGGCCATCGACGAGAACCTGGGCGATGTCGGCCCGGTTGGCCAGCGCGATCAGAGCGCGCAAGGGATCGTGCAGCGGTTGCAGGTGCGGGTGCGTCATGTCCACTACCGTCAGGTCGGCGGTGGCGCCCGGCGCGATCACGCCGAGATCCGGGCGCCGGATCACCGCGGCGGCCTGGCCCGTCACGGCGTCGATCAGGGCGGCGGAATCCGCGACCTCGGCTCGGCCGGCGGCGACCTTCGAGATCAGCGAGGCGGCATTCAGCTCGCCCAAGAGGTCCATGTTGTAGCCGTCGGTTCCCACCAGGGTGCGGATGCCGTGGGCGGCGAAGCGAGAGAAGGCGGCGGTGCGGCCGGCCCGGGCGAAGACCCGCGGGCAGTTCAGCACCGTGGCGCCCCGCGCCGCCATCAAGCGCAGGTCGTCGTCGCTGCTGGCGATGCAGTGGGCGGCGAGCAGGTCGGGCGCCAGCAGGCCGAGCCAGTCGAGGTACTCCGCGGGGCTGCGCCCGTCGTGGCGCGCCCGGATGGTCGCGACTTCGTCGTCGCTCTGGGCGAGGTGGGTGGTGATCGGCACGCCGAGCTCGCGCGCCCGGGCGGCGCAGGCGCGAAGCAAGTCTGGGCCGCAGGTGTCGGTGGCGTGCGGGCTCATGGCCAGCCGGATGCGGCCCTGGCCCCGGCCCTCCCATCGGGCGTGGAGCGCGTTCCAGGCGGCGAGATCGGCGTCGCCATCGTCGCCCCGGTAGGCGACGCGTCCGTCGGGGCCGGCCTTCGCGTCGGCGGTGGAGAACAGGTAGGGCGCGCCGTAGAAGCGCAGGCCCATCTCCTCGGCCGCCTCGAACATCTCGGGCAAGCCGTTGCGGAACGGCTCCATCACCGTGGTCGCGCCGCCCTTGAGGAGTTGCAGGATGCCGAGCCGCGCGGCGGCCAGGCGCTCCTGCGGCGACAGGACGTGGAGCGCAGTCTTCGAGAGCGGCAGCAGCACCGTGTAGACGATGCTCTTGCCTCCCTTGCGTCCCCGCCCGTCCTCGGTGTGCGAGCGGGCGATCGCCTCACTGAAGCAGTGATTGTGCAGGTTGAGGAGGCCCGGCAGCACGAAGCGGCCCGGCCGGTCGTAGGTCTCGTCCGCCGCAGGCCGGTCCGGCGTGACCGCGGCGATGCGGCCGCCCTCGACCAGCACCCAGCGGTCGCGCTCGATGCGCGGCGCGCCGTCTTGGCGGGTGAGGACGTAGGAGCCGAAGATCGCGATCGACGTCACGCCGCCCTCTCGTGATTCAAGAAGTTCTCCGCGATCGCCTCGCCGGTAGTGATCCAGAGATCCGGGCAGCCTTGAGCGTAGGTCAGGAACTCGCGCAGCAGGCGCAGGCGCATCGGCCGGCCGCTGCACTGGGGATGCAGCACCGTCGTCACCATCGCGCCCCAGTCGCGCACCTCGTCGAGTTCGTCCTTCCACAGCGACAGCACATGCTCCTTGGGGAAGATCGAGCGCGGGCTGAACCGGGTCGAGAGGCCGTGCATCCAGTCGTCGTAGCTCGCCGTCACCGGCAATTCGATCGGACCGGGCGTACGATCGCGCAGCACGTGGCGGTAGGGCCGCACGTCGTCGCGGAAGGACGAGGTGTAGACGATGCCATGCTTGACCAATGTCCGGCGCAACTCATCCGTGAATTCGCCATAGGGCGCGCGGTAGCCCGTCGGCACCACACCGAGGCGGCGCTTCAGGGTCTCGAAGCCGCGCTCGATCTCCTCCTCCATGAAGGGCGCGCCGGGATCGGGCATCAGGTGGTGGTAGCCGTGATGGCCGATCTCGTGGCCGCCGCGCACGATCGCCTCGGCCATCGCCGGATAGGCGTCGACCGCCCAGCCGGTGATGAAGAACGTGCCCTTGAGGCCGAGCTGGTCGAGGAGTTCGAGGAGTTTCGGCGTGCCGACCCGGGCCTCGTAGGCGCCGTAGCTCATGGTGACCAAGCGCTCGGCGTGGCTCGCATCCTTGCTGGTCCAGGCGCTCTCGGCATCGACGTCGAAGGAGAGGAACATTGCTGAGCGGTACGGGGCCGGCCAGGGGTAGTCCGGGGCCGGGGGTGCGAGGTTGGCGGGGGTGAGCGGGATGCTGTCGAGGGCGGCGCGGTTCATGGGGGTCTCGTGTGGGTGGCTTGCTTAGCGGATTCCGGGAACCCCGGCGTCGAGCGGTTCGCGCTGTCACTCTCTCCCGTATGGCAGCGGTGTCCGGGGATAGATGAAGCGCAGGATTTCTCCTCCCCCGGCCGGCGGGGAGAGGAGAATTTGCGCTCTATTCTGCAAAGAACATCAGACGATTGTCGGATATTTACTTCGCCCCGTTGATCAGCGCCTTGTCGACGCCGTTCTCGGTCAGCTTCCACTTCTCCAGGAGCGCCTTGTAGGTCCCGTCGGCGATCAGCGCGTCGAGGGCGCCGGCCACAGCCTGCTGCAGGCCGGCCTCCTTCACGGGAATCGCGATGCCGGTATATTGCAGGGCGATCGGGGTGCCGAGCGCGAGATAGGTGTCGGGCTCCAGCCCCATCACGTAGGGCAGCGTCTCGTTGCCCTGCACGGCGGCGTCGATGCGGCCTTGCTTGAGCTGGATGCGGGCATCGGCCGAGCCTTCGGTGCCGACGAACACCACCGGATTGTCCTTGCAGTTCTGCTCGCTCCAGGCCGCGATCTCGCGCGGGAACGAGGTGCGCCGGCTCGCCCCGGCCTTCTTGCCGCAGAGCGAGGCCATGCCGGTGAACTCGTCCTGGCGGGCCTTGCGGATGAAGAATTGCGGGCCGCTGCGCAGGTAATCGACGAAGGTCGCGGTGTCATGCCGGGTCGCGAGGTCGGTCATGCCGGACAGGATCGCGTCGACCCGGCCGGTCGAGAGCGCCGGCATCATCTGGTCGAAGCTCGTCTCCTGCCACGCGAGCCTCACGCCGAGCTTCTTCGCCAGCGCGTCGCCGAGATCGACGTCGAAGCCGGTGAGCTGGCCGGTCTCGGGGTTCTTGAACTCCATCGGCGGATAGTTCGGCACGATCGCGACCTTGAGCGTGCCGCTCTTGACCACGTCCGGCGGCAGGGCGGCCTTCGGCGCGTCCTGCGCCGCGGCGATCGTGGTGGACAGGCTCATGAGACCGATCGCGATCAGGCGCTTCACCAAAACCTCCTCGTACACTCTCGAAACAGGATCTAGCCGATGACCGCCGAGAGGAAGCTGCGGGTGCGGGCCTCGCGCGGCCCGCCCAGAACCTCGGCGGGCGTGCCCGCCTCGACGATGCCGCCCTGGTCCATGTAGACCACGGTTTCGGCGACCTCGCGGGCGAAGCCGAGCTCGTGGGTGACGACCATCATGGTCATGCCGGAGCGCGCGAGCTCGCGCATCACCACCAGCACCTCGCCGACGAGTTCGGGGTCGAGGGCCGAGGTCGGCTCGTCGAACAGCATCAGCTGCGGCTTCATGGCGAGCGCCCGCGCGATGGCGACGCGCTGTTGCTGCCCACCAGAGAGCTGAGCGGGATAGTTGCCCGCCTTGGCGGCGAGGCCGACCCGGGCGAGCAACGCCACCGCCTCGTCCCGCACCTCCGCCGGCCGGCGGCCCTGGACGTGCACGGGGCCTTCGGTGACGTTCTCGAGCGCGGTCTTGTGCGGGAAGAGGTTGAAGCGCTGGAACACCATGCCGGTCTTGAGGCGCTGGCGCGCCACCTCGCTCTCGCTCAACGCGTGGAGCCGCCCGCCGGACTCGCGCATGCCCAAGAGTTCGCCGTCGAGCCAGATGCCGCCGGCATCGATCCGGGTGAGCTGGTTGACGCAGCGCAGCAGCGTGGTCTTGCCCGAGCCCGAGGCGCCGATCAGGCACATCACCTCGCCGGCCCGCACGTCGAGGGAGACGTCGTCGAGGGCCTTGAAGGTGCCGAAGCTCTTCGAGACGCGGCGGAAGGCGACGAGGGGCTGCGCGCTCATCGGGTGATCCTCGCGGTGCCGCGGGCGAAGCGCCGCTCGAGCAGCATCTGCAGGGGCGTCAGGATCGACACCACCAGCAGGTACCACAGGCCGGCGACGATCAGGAGTTCGATGACCCGGGAATTGGCGTAGTAGATGTTCTCGGCGGCGTGCAGCACCTCCGGAAACTGGATCACGCTGGCGAGCGAGGTCGCCTTGACCATGCCGATGAACTCGTTGCCGAGCGGCGGCAGCACCACCCGCATCGCCTGGGGCAGGATGATGCGATAGAGCGCCTTCAGGCGGCCCATGCCGATTGCCTGCGCGGCCTCGTACTGCCCGGTATCGACCGAGAGCAGGCCGGCTCGCATCACCTCCGAGGTGTAGGCGCCCTGGTTGATGCCCAAGCCGAGCAGCGCCGCGAGGAACGGGGTCATCACCTCGACCGACTTCGCCGACCACAGGCCCGGGATGCCGATGACGGGGAAGACCAGCGCCAGGTTGAACCACAGCAGCAATTGCAGGATCAGCGGCGTGCCGCGGAACAGCCAGGTATAGCCGGCGGCCACCCCCTTCAGCACCGGGTTGGGCGAGAGCCGCATCACCGCGACGACGAGGCCGAGCACGATGCCGAGGCTCATCGCCAGTACCGCCATCGTCAGGGTGTTGACGATGCCGTGCAGGATCACCGGCATGGTGAGGAAGCGACCGACGTAAGCCCACTCGATCTGTCCTTGCGCGAAGGCGCGCCCGATCAGCGCCAGGACGACAACGATCAGGCCGGCGGCGATCCAGCGGCCCCAATGGGTGCGCCGCGCAGTCGGTAGGCCGGTAAGATCGGGGAAACCCTCGGCGAGGGCGCGTCCGCTGCTCATTGGTCGCTCGCGTTCAGGAAGGGCTCGGGCACCGCATTGGCCGACAGGCCGTATCTCGCCAGAATCGTGCCGTAGGCTCCGTCGGCAATCATCAAACGCAAAGTCGCGGTCAAGGTCTCACGCAGGGCGGCGTCCTCCTTGCGCACCATGATCCCCTGGTAACCCCTGGTGAAAGGCGCGCCGACGACGCGGTAGCGGCCCGCCTCCAGACTTTGGGCGTAGGGCAGCGTCTCGCTGCCCTGGACCGCGGCGTCGATGCGGCCCTGCTTGAGCTGGTTGCGCACGTCGATGCTGTTCTCGCCCGACGCGACGATGGCCGGTGGCTTGCCCGCAGCCGCGCAGGCCGCCTTGCTCCATTCCTCGATCTGGGCCGGGAAGGAAGTGCTGCGGGTGGTGCCGATCCGCTTGCCGCAGAGATCCGCCTTAGTCTTGGCCGGGCTGCCGGCGAGGACGAAGAACTGGGCACCGGTCGTCAGGTAGTCGATGAAGTCGGCCTTGTCCCGGCGCGAGGCGCGGTCCGAGATTCCGCTGATGACGAAGTCGGACCGGCCGGTTTGCAGCGACAGGACCAGCTCGGCGAACGGCACCTCGCTCCAGGCGATGCCGACCCCGAGGCGCTTCGCCATCTCGGCCGCGAGGTCGATGTCGAGCCCCTTGAGCGTGCTGGTCTCGGGGTCGCGGTACTCCATCGGCGCGTAGGTGGCGTTGACGGAGAGCCGAAGAGTGCCGCGCTGGCGGATCTCGTCGGGCAGGCCGGCGGCGGCGGCGTGGCCCACCGCGAAGGCAGCAAGGATCGCGGGGACGAGGTCGAGCCGCATCTCTGTCACTCCGCCGCGACCGGCGCCGGCTCGATCACGCCGGCCCGCTCGGTGATTGGCCCGTACGGCGCCGGCTGGCGGTGCTGGCCGAAATCGAACATCTTGTCCTTGCCCTTGCGGCAACGGTCGAGGTCGCACTCGGCCACCACCACCTCGTCGCCGAGGGTCTGGGCCTGGGCGACGATGCGCTCGTCGGGATCGACGATGCAGGAGTCGCGCCGCGGCCCGCCGCCTCCTCAAGCAGGCGGATCAGCCGGTCGAGGGTGTGGGTGCGGGAATCGGCGCGCCGGGTCGGCCCCATCTGAGCCTCCGCGACGGTAAGGATACGAGACATCATGACCTCTGAGTAAGCACTATGCTCAAAACACAAGCATTACGCTGTGCCAGCCCACATCCATGCCCCGATCATGCACATTCGCTATGCCATCACAATCCAGCGCATTATGATAAATTCCGCTCGACTATAATGTGGAGTGATGATGAACCTGCGGCAGCTGGAGATTCTGCGGGCGGTGATCCGGCACCGCACCACCCTGGCGGCGGCCGAGGAGCTGGCGGTGTCGCAGCCGGCGGTGAGCAATGCCCTCAAGGCGATGGAGGCGCAGGTCGGCTTCCCGCTCTTCGACCGCATCAACAACCGGCTGTTTCCCACCGCCGAGGCGATGACGCTCTATCGAGAGAGCGAGGTGATCTTCGCGCTCCACGCCAAGCTCGAAGGGCGCCTGCGCGACCTTCGCGAGAACCGGCACGGGCACCTCGCCATCATGGCGACGCCTCCGCTGGCCTACGGCCTGCTGCCCCGCGCGCTCGCCGCCTTCGTACGCTCGCGGCCGCAGACGCGGCTGTTCTTCGACGTGCGCCGCTACGAGGGGGTGATCGAGGGCGTGTCCGGCCGGGTGGCGGAGCTCGGCTTCGCCCTCGGCCTGTCGAACCATGTCGGCATCGCCCACGAGGTGGTGCACCGAGGCGAGATGGTCTGCGTCATGGCTCCCGACCATCCGTTGAGCCTGAAGGCCAGCGTCACGCCGGCGGACCTCGCTCGCCACCCGTTCATCGGGCTGGAGCGCGGCACCCGCCTCGGCGAGGCCCTGCGGGACGCCTTCTCGCGGGCCGGCGTGCCGTTCGACGCCGCCGTGGAGGTGCGCTACTGCAACACCGCCTGCGTGCTGGCCGGGGCCGGTGTCGGCGTCGCGGTGGTAGACCCGTTCTCGCCCTCGCAAGGAGGCGCGCATCCGGTCACCGTGCACCGCTGGTTCCTGCGCTTGTCGAAGACCGGCGTGTGCGAGCGGCTGGCCCAAGCCCTGACGAGGGCCGATCGCGCGCGCGCCGGGCGCGACGCCAGCCCGACCGGCGCCATCCTGGATGCCCAAGCCGCTCGGTCGGGCGGGTCGGCATGGCGGGAGCACGCGGCTACGATCCGGCCCGGCGCGTCGTCGGGCGCAAGCGCCACGCGCTGACCGCCACGGATGGCCGCCTGCTGGCCGCGGCCGTCCCCCCAGCCGACCTGCACGACAGCCACGGCGGCGTCGCGTTGCTGCGCGCCTCGCGCGGCCTGTGGCCGTTCCTGGCGCACTGCTGTGCCGACCGCTCCTACCGCGGGGATCGTGTCGGTTCAGCCACCGCCATCACCGTGGATCGTCGAGCCCGAGGAGGGACAAACGGGCTTTGCCGTCCAGCCACGCCGCTGGGCGATCGAACGGACGTTCGGGTGGATCAGTCGCTGCCGTCGGCTGGCCCGCGATCATGAAGCAACCACCTCCTCCGCTCTCGCCTTCTTCGTGCTCGCCGCCGCCATGATCCTCGTCAGGCGACGCGCACAAGCCTTAGGAAACGGGGTCTCACAGCGCCGGACATCACCGCGAGCGCGCGAGCGACACCGACGGTCACCGGCCTCGCCGTCGGCCCGCACCTCTCGCGGATTACTGCGAGGCCGGAAGGCGCGCGCCGTGGACCGCGATCGGCAGGCCCTCGTAGCGGGCCTTCAGTTGCAGCGCGAGGTAACGCGAGAAATGGCGCGACTGCTGCAGGTTGCCGCCGTGGAACCAGAGCCCGGGCTGCGCGGTCGGCGTCCACATGTTGTGCAACTCGCCGTGCCAGGGGCCGGGATCGCGGGCCGTTCCCGAACCGAGGCCCCAGCACGGGCCGACCCGGCCGGCGACCTCGGGCGAGATCAGCCGCGCCGCCCAGTCGGTCATCGGGCCGTAGCCCGTGGCGGAGACGACGAGGTCGGCGGGCAGCACCGTGCCGTCGTCGAGCACCACGGCGTCCTCGGTCAGGTGGCTCACGCCCCGGCCGCTCGCCAGCCCGATCTCGCCCGAGGCAATGAGGCCAGAGGCTCCGACATCGATGTAGTAGCCCGACGCTCGACGGGGATACATCAGCCCGATGCCGGTCTCGTCCTCGCCGAAGGTCAGGAGGAAGCCGGCCTTCTCAAGGGCGGCGTAGAATGCGGCATCCTCCTCGCGGATGCGCCGCATCACGGGCCTCAACAGGCCGGGCAGCAGCGCGTAGGGGGTGGAGGCGGCGATGAGGTCCGCCCGGTCGGCGTCGATCCCGGCGGCGACCGCCGCCTCGGAATAGAGCGGGCGGCCGTGGCGCTGAAGGCTCTCGGCGCGGACGACCAGCGTAGGCGAGCGCTGCACCATCGTGACCGCAGCGCCGTGCTCCCACAGGTCGGCGGCGATGTCGTGGGCGGAGTTGTTCGCCCCCACCACGACGCATCGCTGGCCCGCGAAGGCCGCGCCGCCCGGGTGGCGGCTCGAATGGTGGTGGATGCCGCGGAAGCGCTCCGCTCCCGGATAGTCCGGCTCGTTCGGCACCCCCGACAGTCCGGTGGCGAGGACGAGATGGGTCGGGCGCAGTTCCAGGGTCTCGCCCGCCCGCTCGACCGCGACCGTCCATTCGCCGCGCCTCTCGTCGTAGGCGGCGGAGCGGCAGGCGGCGCCGTACCAGCCATCGATCTCCATGATCGACGCATAGGCCTCGAGCCAGTCGCCCATCTTGTCCTTGGGCGTGTAGACCGGCCAGTGCTCGGGGAAGGGTAGGTACGGCATGTGGTCGTACCAGACTGGATCGTGCAGGCAGAGCGAGCGGTAGCGCCGCCGCCAGGCATCGCCCGGCCGTGGCAGGCTGTCGATCACGAGCGTCGGCACGCCGAGGCGCTTGAGCCGGGCGGCGAGCCCGAGCCCGCCCTGGCCGCCGCCGACGATCAGGCAATAGGGCTGGCGATCGAGGCCGAGGCGCGCGTCGTCGGCGCGCCTGTCGGCCCAGGTGTGGCGGTTGCGAATCGCGCCGTGCTCCGTGCCGGCCTCCCGGGTCGGCCCGCTCCTCTCCTCGAAGCCCTTCAGCTCGCGCAGGGTGGTCAACAGCGTGCGGGCGAGCTCGCCGACCAGCCGGACCTGGCCGATGCCGCGGCCGAGGGCGGTCTCGAAGCGGAACCACGCCTCCACCGTCCCGCCTTTCGCGACCGCCGGGCGGTCGAGGGTGAAGCCGGAGGCTCGCGTCGCGGACGCGGTCACCGCTGCCCGGGCGCGGATCGCCGGCCGGTCCTCGGCCGTGGCGATGGTCCAGGTGAAGGCGACGAAGTCGCGCCACCAGCATTCGGGGGCGAACAGGGCCTCAACAGCGGGAGCGTCGCCCGAAGACAGGGCCTGCGCGAAACGGTCGAGCCAGGCTTGCGCGAGGGCGTCTGGGTCGGTGTCGTCCTGCATCGGAGCGTCCTGCGCCATCGGCTCAAGCCTCCGCCTTGCCAGAGAACCGGTCGAGGGCGTTGCGGGTGACGCGCTGGGTGAAAGGGTCGTGACGGGTAAGGCCCATGATCCACTCGCAGGAGCCGGCGGTCAGCACCTCGCCCTTGCCGCGCGGCATGCCGACCAGCATGCCCGACCCGTACTGGAACTTGCGCCGCGCGACTGGATACTCGTCGGCCGCGAGTTCGGCGAGACCGTTGAGGTCGCCGTCGCGCACGTAGTAGCGCGTGCCCTCGCCCTCATGCTCGTACTCGAACAACACCGCCGGGCTCATTGCCAGGATCTCGATGTTATCGGGCACGCCCGGCGCCGGCACCGGATAGGGCAGGCCCTGGCGGAAGGTGTAGTCGAGCCCATCGACCTCGTAGCCGAAGATGCCAGCTTCGGCCCCGAATACGTCGGCGTAGCGCAGGTCGGTCCCGGCGAAGGCCCAGTGCTCCGGGCGGTAGACCGTGAAGCCGCGCGAGCCGCGGGGCGCGAACCCGCCCCAGCTGCCATACATCCCATGGCAGCCATTGACGCCGACCGTCGAGGCGCCGGGCCAGGCGACGCCGCCGCTCTCCCACGACGCCGTCAGGAGGTGCTTCCTCGCCGGATCGTCGCGCACCGGGTCCATGGTCGGCGCTTTGAACTTCCAGCAGACCTGCCGGGCACCCTCCTCCTCGAGCCGGATCTGCCACAGGAAGTTGCCGCCGAACCGGGCAAAGCCCCCTCCCCGCTCGACGAAATCCTCCACGCTCCGGCGCATCTCCCACGACCAGTACTCGTCGTGGCCGCAGGTCACGAGGCAGGAATAGTCGTCGAGGATCTCGGGTCGGAGATGCAGGTCGGTCTGGGTAACGATGTCGAAGGCGTAGCCCTCGCTCTCGGCCCAGACGGCGAAGTGGCGGTCGAACTGGGCCCAGCCGGCGGCGGCGTAGTACTGGCCCCAGCCGCCGGAATAGCCCCACTCCTTCGAGGGATAGCGGGTGACGTCGTTCATATCCGGCAGCGGCGAGACGGTAATGCGGGCCGCGCCCTTGGGCAGCCAGAGCATGCCGCGGGTCCAGGGCCGCTTCAGGCTCAGGATCGGCGAGCCCTCGTTCCGATTCGGGCCCCAGGTGCCGAAGTAATGGTTGGCGCCGCCCCAGTCGTTGTAGGCGGTCCAGGTGCCGGTCGCGAGCATCAGGAGGATGCGGCCCGAGCGCGTCTGCTTCGTCGGTCGCACGACCACGAAATGGTGCTGGACGAAGCGCTCCCCGTCCCGGCGCCGGCAGGTCGAGACCACGCGGTAGAGGCCGGACCGGGTGCCGTCGGGGATCGTCCAGGCATGGACCACCGGCCAGTCGCAGCCGTCCCGGTAGGCGGTCTCGGAGGTCTTGGTGAAGGTGCCGGGCAGGTCGAAGGCCTCGTGCACCATCTCGGGCTCGAAGCCGTCGCGGTAGATCTGAATCGACCAGGTCTCCGCGGTGGTCGAGCCGTAGAACTCCACCGTCTCGCCCGGATCGAACGACATCCGGTCGGTGCAGACGAAGACCTCGGCGAGGTCCGGATCCTCGCGCGGGAACTGGAAACGGTAATCCGACAAGAAATGCTCGTCGGCATAGCCTTTGCGCACCGCCCAGGGCTTGACCGCGTGGGACCCGTTCTCCGGATGGGCGAAGGGGGGCTTTGTCATTTCCTGGGCTCCGGTTCGGGGGGTCGCGTCGTCGTCGGCTCAGGCGGTCCGCGACCGGGCGAGAGCCGCAAAGGCGCCCTCCGTCGCCTCGAGCGCTCGGTCGATCACCGCCGGCGTGTGGGCGAGGGACAGGAACAGGTTGTGGCGGTGGTGGAGGTAGACGCCGCGCTGCAAGGCCGCCAGGCAGAAGGCCTCGCCGAGCGCCGCCTCGGGATCGTCGCGAAACAGCACCACGGGCATCGCCGGCGGGCCGGTGACGTCGAGCAGGAACCCGTGGCGCGCAGCCTGCTCCAGGAGCCCGTCGCGGAAGCGCAGGCCGGCGGCCTCCAGCACCCGGGGGGCGTCGACGCGCGTCAGCTCCTTGAGCGTCGCGATCGCCGCCGCCATCGGCGCGCCGGCATACCAGAACGAGCCGGTGACGAAGACCGTGGAGGCGGCCTCTCGGAACCGCTCGGTGCCGGTGACGGCGGCGAGCGGCTGGCCGTTGGCGATCGCCTTGGAATAGCCCGCGAGGTCGGGCCTGACGCCGACCCGCTCCCAGCTGCCGCCGAGGTCGAGCCGGAACCCCGCCCGCACATCGTCGACGACGAGCGCCGCCCCGCCCCGGTCGCAGGCCGCCCGCGCCGCCGCCGCGAAGGCCCGGGTCGGCAACTCCTGCGCCTGGCCGATATCGTGCCGGAAGGCCGAGACCAGGATCGCCGCGAGGTCGTCGCCCGCCCGCGCCACCGCCTCCTCCAGGCTCGCGACGTCGTTGTACCGGTAGTGGATGAGGTGGACGCGATCCTCCGCGGTGACGCCGACGAGCGAGGGCGAGCACCACGGCACCGCGCCGTGATAGGCACCGCGGGCGACCAGCACCTTGCGGCGTCCGGTCCCGGCGCGGGCCAGCGTCACGCAGGTCGTCATCGCGTCCGAGCCGTTCTTCTGGAACATCGCCCAGTCGGCGTGCGGGATGGTCGCCACCAGGGTCTCGGCCAGCTCCACCGCATGGGGCGTTGGACCGTCGAGGCAATCGCCGCGCTCCAGCTCGCGCCGGACCGCCTCCGACACCGCCGGATGGCGGTGGCCGAGGATGATCGGGCCCCAGGCGCACATGAAGTCGATGAAGCGGCGCCCGTCCGCGTCCTCGACGGTGGCGCCTTCTCCGCCGACGAAGAATTGCGGGTAGCCCCGCGGCACCGCTGCCGCGCGCTGGTGGCCCCACATCCCGCCCGGGATCACCCGGGCGGCGCGGGCCCGCAGGCCTGCATCGCCCATCGCCTCGGGGGCCTCGACGACGCTCGGCATCGGACAGGATCCTTCGCGCTCGGCGTCGCCGACATTCCACGGCCGCCATCGGAGGTTCCAAGCATCGGCCGAAGCCCGGGGATGTCAAGCGAAACAGGCGGAGAAAGCCATATAAAATTCGGCTATTGCCGGAGCCGCGAGGATCGGCACGGCGGTGGGCCGGTGGGGACGGCCCGACGAGAATTCGACAGTCCGCGCACTGAATCGGCCATCTAGCCTGCTCTCAAGGAGCTTAGATCCTCCCTGTCGTCCCGGAGCTGCGCGACGCAGCCTGGAATCCAGAACCGCTGATGGCGGAGGATCATACGAAGGATATTCCGCGTCGTTCAGCTCCACCTGGGTTTCTGGATTCGGCGCTCCGCTTCGCGGCCCCGGACTGAGGCGGAGAGTTGGAAGCGTCGTCTCCATGTCGATCGCACGCTCGGATTGATCTTGCGCGGCGCTGCCCGTCGTACGGGCGCATTGCCTCAAAAATCGTGCTTTGAAATTCGGCTAAACTCGGCTTCAATGCCCCATCACCTCAGCCGAGAGGAAACGGCATGCTCGCCATCGGAGCCAGCGCGGGAGGGCTTGGCGTGACCGCAGCGACGACGGGCGCGGCGATCAGCGTCCGCGGCCTGACCCGCCGCTTCGGATCGGTCGTCGCCGTCGACGACGTCTCGATCGAGATTGCCGCGGGCGAGTTCATCGCGCTTCTCGGCCCCTCCGGCTCGGGCAAGTCGACCGTGCTGATGAGCCTCGCCGGGTTCGACCTACCGGATGCCGGGCGGATCCTGATTGGGGGCGAGGACTGCACGCGGCTGCCGCCGCACAGGCGCAACATCGGCATGGTGTTCCAGCACTACACGCTGTTCCCGCACCTGAGCGTCGCCGATAACGTCGCCTTCCCGCTCAAGATGCGCGGCATCGGACGGGCCGAGCGGCGGGCCCGGGCCGAGGCAGCTTTGGAGGTGGTGCGGCTCTCAGGGTTCGGGGCGCGGATGCCGCGCCAGCTCTCGGGCGGCCAGCAGCAGCGCGTCGCGCTCGCCCGCGCCATCGTCTACCGGCCCCGCGTGCTCCTGATGGACGAACCGCTCTCGGCCCTCGACAAGAACTTGCGCGAGGAGATGCAGATCGAGATCAAGCGGCTGCATGCCGAGCTCGGCATCACCATCGTGTTCGTCACCCACGACCAGGGCGAGGCGCTGACGATGGCCGACCGGGTCGCGATCCTGCGGGCCGGGCGCGTGCAGCAGATCGCGCCGGCCCGCACGCTCTACGAGCGGCCAGCCAACCTGTTCGCGGCCGGCTTCATCGGCGACATGAACCGGATCCCCACGGCCTGGGACGGGCGCGCGGCACGCATCGCCGGCCGGGCGCTGGCCCTCGACGCGGAGGCGGCGGTCTCGCCCGTGCCGCCCGGGCCGGCGATCCTCGCGGTGCGGCCGGAGCGGATCGCCGTCGCCACCTCCGACCGGCCGGACGCCCTGCCGGCCATCGTCACCGACGTGGTCTATGGCGGGGCCGGCACCCTCGTGATCGCGACGCTCGACGACGGCGCGCAGGTCCGGGCGCGCGCGCCGAGCGCCGCTTTGCCGCCGCTCGTCCCCGGCGACCGCGTCGGGCTCGTCGTCCCGCCGGGTGCGGCCCTGCTCTATCCGGCGGAGGCGCCATGACCGCCGCCCGAACCACCGCCGCCCGAAACGGTTCCGTTCCGGCAGGCCACGCGACGACCGATGCCGTCACCACCGGCTTCTTCCGGGCCCGCGGGCGGCGGATGTCGAAAGCGGCGATCGTCGGCCTGATGCTGCCGTTCTTCTCGCTGCTGTTCTTCGCCTTCCTCTACCCGCTGATGAGCCTGATCGCGATCTCGGTCACCGAGCCGCAGCCGGGGCTGGCCAACTACGCCCGGGTGTTCCAGAACCCGGTCTACGCCACGGTGCTGCTGCGGACGTTGCGCATCGCGCTCCTCGTCAGCCTGCTGTCCCTGGTCCTGGCCTTCCCGGTCGCCGCCCTGATGGCCCGGTCCAAGGGGCCGAAGCTCGCGCTGATCACCGCCTGCATCCTGCTGCCGTTCTGGTCCTCGGTGCTGGTGCGCACCGCCGCCTGGGCGGTGCTGCTCCAGCGCAACGGGCTGGTGAACGGCCTCCTCACCGGGTCCGGCGTCACCGACGCGCCGGTCAAGCTGCTCTACACGCAAGGAGCCGTAGTGGTGGCGATGACCCACGTGCTGATGCCGTTCATGGTGCTGCCGATCTACGGCGCGCTTCGCAACATCCCGACCGACCTCACCCGGGCCGCCGCGATCTGCGGCGCGGGACCGGCCCGGGCCTTCCGCGAGGTGACGCTGCCGCTGGCGCTGCCCGGCGTGACCGGCGGGTTCATCCTCGTCTTCCTGTCGGCGCTCGGCTACTTCATCACGCCCTCGCTCCTTGGGTCACCGCAGGAGATGATGATTGCGACGCTGATCTCGCAGCAGATCCGCGAGACCCTCGACTGGCCGTTCGCCTCGGCCCTCGTCGGCGTCCTGACCCTGTTCGTCACCGGCATTACCCTCGCCTTCGGTCGGCTGTTCCGGTTCGACCGCCTGATGGGAGCCCGGGCGTGAGGCCGCGCCTCCTCGACGCGGCGGTCGCCGCGATCCTCGCCTTCGTGCTGCTGCCGATCCTGATCGTCCTGCCGATGGCCTTCAGCGAGACCACCTACCTCGCCTTCCCGCCGAAGGGCTTCACCACGCAGTGGTTCCACGAGTTCTTCGACGACCGGCGCTGGATGGGGGCCCTGCGGTTCAGCCTGGAGATCGCCGCCGCGACCGCCTTCCTCGCCACGCTCGTCGGCACCATGGCGGCCTACGCGCTGCTGCGCGGCGCGGGCGCGATCGGCACGGTGTTCCGGGCGCTGCTCGTTGGCCCGATTGTCGTGCCGCACATCGCGCTGGCGGTGGCGCTCTACCTGTTCTTCCAGCGGACCGGGCTCGGCGGCACCCGCCTCGGCTACGTGCTGGCGCATGCGGTCATCGCGATGCCGTTCGTGGTGCTCACCGTGACGGCGGCGCTGGCGAGCGTCGACCCGGCGCTCGAGGACGCGGCGATGATCTGCGGCGCCTCGCGCTTCACCTCCTTCCGGTCGGTGACGCTGCCGCTGATCCTGCCCAACGTGGTGTCGGGGGCGCTGTTCGCCTTCATCATCTCGTTCGACGAGCCGGTCGTGGCCTTCTTCCTCGCCGGCATCCGCGACAAGACCCTGCCGCGGATGATGTTCGACGACATCGAGCAGAACCTGACGCCGGTCATCCCGGCGATCGCCGTGCTGCTGACCGGACTGTCGGTCGCCGTCCTGATCAGCGCCGCGCTGCTGCGCCGGCTGAGCCGGAAGAACGCGGCGCCGGCGGGAGAATGAGAGGGATCCGGGCCCCTCGCCCGGCACCGACGGGAGGTCACTCGTGACGCTGAAACGGATCGTCGTCGCCACGCTCGCCGCCGCCCTGGCCACGGCGCTGCCGGCTGCCGCCGACGAGGTGGTGATTGCCACCACCGGCGGGCTGATGCGCAACACCCTTGAGAAGCTGGTCTACCGGCCCTTTGCCAAGGCGACCGGCACCGAGATCGTGCCCTTCGACATCGAGGTGCCGGACCAGTGGGCCCGTGCCGAGGGTATGGTGCGCACGAAGCGCGTCGAGTTTGACATCGTCACGGCGACCGGGCCCGACCTCGTCAGCCGCGCCGACATGCTGATGGACATCCCCTGCGGCGAGCTCGCCCACGTGAAGGAATACGGGTTGCCGGGCGCCTGCCAGCCGAAGGGCGTGGCGCGCACCACCGGCGGCATGGTGCTGACCTACAACAAGACCGCCTTCGGCGGGCGGGCGCCGAAGAGCTGGGCCGATTTCTGGAACGTCAAGGATTTCCCCGGGCCTCGCGGCCTGCCCGATACGGGCGACCGCGACTGGTGGGTGCCCGCGGTGGCCCTGCTCGCCGACGGCGTGCCGAAGGACAAGCTGTTCCCGCTCGACCTCGACCGCGCCTACGCGAAGCTCGACCAGATCCGGCCCTACGTCGCCGTATGGTGGAAGACCGGCAACCAGGTCCAGCAGATCATGCGCGACGGCGAGGTGGTGATGACCATGTCCTATTCCGGGCGGTCGCTCGCCACGATCAAGGACGGTGCGCCCTTCGCCATGGCCTGGGACGGGGCGTTGCGCGACACCGGCTACTTCGCCATCCTCAAGGGCGCCCCGAACCCCAAGGGCGCGCTGCGGTTCATCGACTACTTCTACCAGGTCTCCGAGAGCCACCCCGCCTTCATGCGCGCGGTCGGCTACGCCACTTCGTCGTCGAAGGGGCTCGCCGGCCTGCCTGCGGACGAGCAGAAGCTGTTCGCGACCGAGCCGGCGAACTATGCCGGCCTCGTCGACCCTGACTTCAAGTGGATCGGCGACAACCGCGACGCCCTACGCGCCCGCTGGACGGCCTGGCTGACGAAGTAGGCGGCGCTCGCGGCGATGCCCCGTCAGCGGGGCATCGCGGCAGCCCCGTCAGCGGGGCATCGCGGCAGCCCCGTCAGCGGGGCATCGCGGCAGCCCCGTCAGCGGGGCATCGCGGAGGACCCGTAATGGCCGTAACGGCGATGCACTTCCCGCATCTCGTCGTCCGAGAGCAGCACCGGCTCGCCGGCCTGGCGGGCGAGGATATACTGGCGGGCGAGGGTCTCGAGCTTGACCGCGAGGTCGAGCGCCTGGGCGATGTCGCGCCCGACGGCGATCATGCCGTGATTGGCGAGCAGGCAGGCGCGGTGGCCAGCCATCGCCGCCACGGCTGCCTCGGCCAGGGCGTCGGAGCCGAACGGCGCGTAGCGGGCGCAAGGCACGCTCATGCCGCCGAAGCTCGCGACCATGTAGTGGAAGGCCGGGATCGGCCGCCTCAGGCAGGACAGGGCCACGCAGGCATCGGCGTGGGTGTGGATCACCGCGCCGATCTCGGATCGCGCCCGCATCAGCTCGGTGTGGAATCGCCACTCGCTCGACGGGATGCCATCGCCCCGTACCGTCCCGTCGAGGGCGAGGTCGACGAGCCCGGCGGGCGCGAGGGTGGCCGCCCGCGCACCCGTCGGGGTGACCAGGAGGCCGTCGCCGTGCCGGATGCTGACATTGCCGGAACTGCCGTGGTTCAGCCCCTGCGCGTCGAGCGCGCGCACGGCCTCCACGACAGCCTCCCGCTTCCTGAATTCGTCCACGCAGCAATCTCCACCCGCCGATGGAATGAGATCCTGCCATGCCGCAATAATATTCCCATGTATGCAACAGATTTTTTGAAGTTTCATTATACATATTCACCGAAAGAAACATGGAATCTGCCATGCAACTCGGAATCATTGCGGACGACCTCACCGGTGCGGTGATGGTCGCCGGCACCATCGAGGCGGCCGGGATCGCCGCCCCGGTGGTGCTGGACGGCACCACCCCGGAGACGGCCGGCTCCGGGGTGGTCGTCTACGCGACCCGGGCCCGCCTCGCCCCGGCGGCGGAGGCGGTCGCCGAGGTGGCGCGGCTCGCCGACCGGCTCGACGCGGCGGGCTGCGCCCAGATCGCATACAAGGCCTGCGCCACCTTCGATTCGACGGATGACGGCAATATCGGCCCGGTCGCCGACCTGCTCGCCGCCCGCTACGGGCAAGTCCCGCTGCTGATGAGCGCCGGGCTGCCGCGCTTCGGCACCACGGTGCATCAGGGCTACCTGTTCTACCGCGGCCGACTGGTCTCGGAATCGATCAAGCGCTTCGACCCGGTGACGCCCATGAGCGATCCCGACCTCGTGCGCAGCCTCGGTCGGCAGACGCGGGCTCGGGTCGCGTCGCTGCCGCATCGCTGGCTCGCGGCCGGACTGGACGCCGCGCGCAAGGAGCTGCGCGACCTCGCCGCGGACGGGGCGGCGATGGTGCTGATGGATTGCAGCGACGATGCCGACGCCGCGACGGGCGCGCAGCTCGCCCGCGACGACCGCGCCACGATCGGCAGCGATCCCCACATCGTCGCCCTGGCGCTTCTGCGGGGGACCCGGTCGGTGACGGCGCGCCTGCGCCCCATCGACGGGCCCGGCGCGGTGCTGGTCGGCAGCGTCGGGCCGGTGGCGCGGTCGCAGGTCGGCGCCTTCGCGGAGATCGGCGCCGTCCTGACGCTCGACATCGCCGACGACCGGCCTGAGGCGGCTCTGGTCGCCGAGGCTCTGGACTGGGCGACCAGGCGGATCGGCGAGCGGCCATTGGCCGTCGCGACGCAGGGCGAGGCCGAGGCGGTGGCGCGGGCACATGGCCGGCACGGCGCGATGGGCGCGGCGCGGCGGGCCGAGCGGATCCTCGGCGCGGTCGCCGCCGGCCTCGTCGCCCGCGGCGTGCGCCGCCTCGTGGTGTCGGGCGGCGAGACCTCGGGCGCCGTCGCGGCCACCCTCGGGATCACCCGACTGCGGGCGCTGCCGGAAGGTCCGCTCGGCAGCGGCTTCTGCGTCGCCGAGGCGCAGGTCCGGGGGGCTCCGGTCTGCTTGTCGCTGTTCCTGAAGCCCGGAAAGCTCGGCGCCGACACGATCTTCGAGGATGCCCTTGCGTCGATGCGGGATCGATGACCCAATCCGGGCCAGCCGGGGCGTCCCGGCGCAAGGGTGCGGTCCAGCCCGCGATGGAACAGGAACCGACGGTCGGACATGCTACTCGGCCGATGCGCCGGCGCGGCCAGGCGCGCGCCGCCCTCATCCTGGATGCGACCGAGGGCCTGCTCGCCGAGCGTAGTGCCGCGGATATCAGCCTAGCCGACATCGCCGCCGCGTCGGGCGTTCCGCTGCCCTCGGTCTACCACTTCTTCCCTAACCGCAACGCGGCCTTCGAGGCGCTGGCGCTCCGCTTCAACGAGGAGATCTACCGGCGCTCGATCGAAGTGCTGACCGATCCCGAGCCGCACACCTGGCAGGAGCTGCTCGACCGCAAGCACCGGCGTGCGGCGGAGTTCCAGAACGGCCGGCCGGCCGCCCTGCGGCTGTTCCTCGGCGCCGGTGTCAGCGTGGCGGTGCGCAACGCCGACCTCACCGGCAATGCCAGGATCGCGCTGAGCCGCGCCCGGATGTTCGAGGCCTACTTCCAGATTCCGCCGATCCCCGGCTTCGTGACCTCTCTGGAGATCGCCGCCGCGGCGATGGATGGCATCTGGGCGCTCTCCTATGGCCGGCATGGATGCATCACGGAGCACTATCGCCAGGAGGCGACGGCGGCGACCATCGCCTATCTGCGACGGTTCCTGCCCGAGTTTCTGCCGCGACGGCCGCTCGAGCCCGCGATGCTCGCCCGCATCGCGGTCTCACCATCGGAGGTCTCCCTCTCCATCACGGGATCGCAAGGCGGCGCGACGGAGCTGACGGCTTCGAACACCCGAGCGACGCCGACATCCACATGACGAGAGGCATCCCGGCCGAACGGCGCCGGGGTCTGGCCCCGTCGCCACGCGGCTGCAGGGGTTGCACTATCCCGAGCGTCATCGCCTTGATCTGGAGTGCGCGATCTGAGCGGAAAGCCCCTTACCCCGCTGATCGGGAAGAGCTTTTTTGGCTGCGATAAGAGCGCGCTAGAATGCTGTCCGAGGGCCCAAGAGCGCCGCCGGCCGCCGAGTGGCCAAGCCGACGTGAACGCCGCTGGCAATTTCCGTCGAACGGAAGCGCCGGTGAACGATGGTTGAGTGATATCCTCTGGGGCGTTTTCGGTTTGGGCTGAGTCGGTATGGGGTTTGCGGGTCTGCTGCGGTGTAATCCCCGATCGCTCTGGACGAGGAGCGAGGCATGGGCCGACCTCCCAGGTCGCACCATAGGCCCCCTCCCCGGTGGGCAAGCCAGCTCAAGACGAACGTTCCGTCCGCGCGGCAGCCCTCCAGGGCCCGCAGCTCCTCGTTGGATACCGAGCCGTCGTCCTCGGCCTTCAGGACGGTCTCGATCTCGCGGATTAGGGCTGCCTGCCTCTCGCTCGGCTTCAGCCGCGCGTCGCGGATCAGGGGAAGGAGTTCTTCATCACGATGCAGCACGGATCTTGAGAGATAGGCGAAGCCGACGAGGGGCGAGGCGGGCCGGTCGGCTCGGCGGCTCCGCGACGGCGACACCCCACCCATGCAGCACGGCAGTCAAGGCGGCGGTGCCGACGTTCGACGAGGCTCGCTCTCCCCTGTCCCGCTTCCAGGCCATGGTCCGCGAGCGACGGCAGGACCACGACACCTGGACCGAAACAGCCGCCCGCAGCCTTCTCATGTCCTTCGTGAATGGCATTCGGAAGAACAGGAAAAGCTGTCCCGCGGCGCTAACCGAGCTTTGGTCGAACGGCCAGCTTGACGGGCAGATCATCCATCTCAAGCTCGTGAATCGACAGATGTTTGGCCGTGCCAAGCTCGATCTGTTCGAAGCTCGGCTGATCGATGCCGACTGCATCGGTAGTACGCCAGTTCCCCTTGGATTTTGATTGCCACTCGAGCAAGGCGCACCATCAAACCATACGATTGATCGTATACCCTTTTCAGGTATTCACGATTAGTATATCATAAATCTTTTCTGATTATATATATAGTTATAATCGATGATATACGATTTATTGTATTTTATATATCATATATTACCAATTAATTCTCACTTCGCGGAATGATCCAAGGAACTGCATTTGCCCCTGTCAGATAAATACGCGTAGTTATATTTTGATTATGCTTGTATGCCTAAATGTATATATCTTGCGCTCGGCGGAAAGGCTCCTGAAAGATATCGCAGCACACCAAACCATCATAGAAAGTCGGGCAGATTTTTCGAATTTTTGTCAACCACCGCGCGTGCTGCGCGGTCGCGGACCTATCGGGTGTACGGCACGGCCCTCCTCTGTCCCCTCTCGTGCGAGCAGCCCCTCCACCGAACTCTCCACCAGCGTGACGTGTCGCAGCATCGCGGCATGGGCCTCAGCCGCTCGGCCCGCCAGGATCGCGGCGACCACCGCGCTATGCTCCGCGTGCGAGCGGGCGAGGCGGCCGCTCAGGCGGAACTGCGCCTCGCGGTAGGGCTGGAGACGGCGGCGCAGGCCTGCGGCGAAATCGAACAGCACCCTGTTGTGGGCGGCGGCATAGATCGCGCCGTGGAACGCCGTATTGGCCTGTGCGTAGGAAGCGAAGTCGCCGGCCCGGGCGAGGTCGCCTGTTTGATCCCGCGATGTGGTGGTACATTTGACCACCATGCAGCGAGGGATGCGCTATGGGCCAAGTTCTCCACGGCAGCGCCCGCACGACGGAGGCGATCCGTCGGGCAATCCAAGCTCGTCAAGAGAGCGTGAGAGCCGCCGCCAAGCGCTACGGCGTCAGCCCGACGACGGTGCAGAAGTGGCGAGTTCGGCAGACGACAGCCGATGCCGCCATGGGGCCGAAGGAGCCCCGCTCGACGGTTCTGACACCGGAGGAGGCGGCGGTCATCGTCGCCTTCCGGCGGCATACCCTGCTGCCGCTGGACGACTGCCTCTACGGCCTGCAGCCCACCATCCCGCACCTGACCCGCTCCAGCCTGCACCGCTGCTTGGAGCGACACGGCATTGAACTGCTCCGGGTTTTTCGGAGGCTCCAACTTCTGAGAGGATGGAGCCATGACGAAACGAACAGCCCCGTTTTCCCCTGAGGTGCGTGAACGTGCCGTGCGGATGGTGCGCGAGCACGAGGGCGAGCACGGCTCGCAGTGGTCGGCAATCCAGTCGATTGCCGCCAAGATCGGCTGCTCGGGCGAGACGCTGAGGAACTGGGTGCGCCAGTCCGAGCGGGATCAGGGCGTGCGACCCGGGCAGACGACGGACGAGCGCGAGCGGATCAAGGCGCTGGAGCGAGAGAACCGCGAGCTGCGCCAGGCCAACGAGATCCTGCGCAAAGCGTCGGCGTATTTCGCCATGGCGGAGCTCGACCGCCGGTCACGGCCATGATCAGCTTCATCGACGATCACCGGGAGGTCTACGGGGTCGAGCCGATCTGCAGGGTGCTGCCGATCGCCCCGTCGACCTACTACCTGCATGCGGCCCGACGTGCCGATCCCGAGAAGCAGCCGGTTCGTGCGCGCAGCGACGCCGCGTTGATGATCGAGATCCAGCGCGTGTTCGAGGCCAACTTCTGCGTCTACGGCGTGAGGAAGGTCTGGCGGCAACTGGCCCGGGAGGGGATCGTGACCGCGCGATGCACGGTGGCGCGGCTGATGCGCCGATTGGGCTTGGCGGGGGTGGTGCGTGGCAGGACCGTACGCACCACGATCCCCGACCCGGCCGCTGCCTGCGCTCTCGACCGCGTCAACCGCCACTTCAAGGCTCCCCGGCCGAATGCCTTGTGGGTCAGCGACTTCACCTACGTGCCGACGTGGTCGGGCTTCGTCTATGTGGCCTTCGTCATCGATGTGTTCGCCCGGCGCATCGTCGGTTGGCGGGCCTCACGCAGCGCTCACGCGTGCTTCGTCCTGGATGCTCTGGAACAGGCGCTGCACGAGCGTCGCCCTGGTCAGGGCAGCGGGCTGGTGCATCACTCGGACCGCGGCTCGCAATACTTGGCTCTACGCTATACCGAGCGCCTGGCTGGAGCAGGCATCGAGCCGTCGGTCGGCAGCGTCGGCGACAGCTACGACAATGCCTTGGCGGAGACGATCAACGGCCTGTTCAAGGCAGAGGTCATCCACCGACGCGGACCCTGGCGCTCCTTCGAGGCCGTCGAGTACGCCACCCTGGAGTGGGTCGACTGGTACAACCACCGTCGCCTCCTCGCGCCAATCGGCAACGTCCCTCCCGCCGAGGCCGAAGCGCGCTACTATGCTCACGTCGGCGACCAGGCCTCGGCCGCCTGACCCAAGCCAACAAGCCTCCGAAAAACCCGGAGCGGTTCACATCAGCCGCCTGCCGGCGATGGAGGGCGACAAGCCCCAGAAGAAGCGCTTTGCCGAGTACGCCATCGGCTACATGCACATCGACATTGCCGAGGTCAGGACGGAAGAAGGCAAGCTCTACCTCTTCGTCGCCATCGACCGAAACTCAAAACTGGCCTTTGCAAACCTGGAGGCGGAAGCCAATCGCTACACCGCATCGGACTTCTTACGTGCGCTGGTCGCGTTCGTGCCCTACCAGATCCATACGGTTCTCACCGACAACGGCGTCCAGTTCTGCCATGCCCCGCGCAACCGCTCAGGCCCGACAGCCCTCTACAGCCGGCACATGTTCGATCGTGTCTGCCACGAGCACGGCATCGAGCACCGCCTGACCAAGCCCAACCATCCGTGGACCAATGGGCAGGTCGAGCGGATGAACCGCACCATCAAGGACGCCACCGTCAAGCGCTATCACTACGAGACCCACGAACAGCTCCGGGCGCACCTGCAGCTGTTCGTCGACGCCTATAACCATGCCCGTCGGCTGAAGACCTTGCGGGGCCTCACGCCCTACGAGCATGTCCTGCAGGCCTGGACGAAAGAGCCCGAACGCTTCAGGCTCGATCCGTCACACCACATCCCGGGACCATACAGGGTGGCGTAGTTGTCCAGGATCACGTGGATCAGTTTGCCGGCCGGCACCGCGGCCTCGATAGTGTTGAGGAAGCGCAGGAACTCGTCGTGGCGATGACGCTGCATGCAGCGACCGATCACGGTGCCCTCCAGCACGTCGAGCGCGGCAAACAGCGTCGTGGTACCGTGACGGACGTAGTCGTGGGTCTGGGTTTCGGGACGACCTGGCGTGACGGGACGACCTGGCGTGACGGGACGACCTGGCGTGACGGGACGACCTGGCGTGACGGGTCGGCTCGGACGGGTGCGTTCCAGGGCCTGGATCTGGCTCTTCTCGTCGAGCGAGAGCACGACGGCATGGCGCGGCGGATCCATGGAGAGGCCGACGATGTCCTCGACCTTCTCGGCGAAGGCTGGATCGTTCGAGCGCTTGAAGCTGCGGACCCGATGTGGCTGGAGGCGGTGTGCGTCCCAGATGCGCTGGACCGATCGTAAGGAGATCCCGACGGCCTGCGCCAGGGCGCGGCCGGTCCAGTGGGTGACCTCACCGGGCGGTTCGGAGCAGGTCAGCGCCAGCACCTCGGCGACGGTGTCGGTGGAGTGGGGCGGCTTGCCAGGCGGACGGGTCTTGTCGCGCAGCAGTCCCTCGACGCCTTCTTCGGCGTAGCGCTGTTGCCAGCGCCAGACGGCTGGCCGGCTGACGCCGGCCTGGCGGGCGACGTCGAGGACGGAGAGGCGTTCGGCCGAGAGCAGAACGATGCGGGCGCGCTGGATGTGCTTGAGGGGCTGCGCCCGATCGGCGACGATGGCGGACAGGTGCGCCAGGTCGGCGGCGCTGGGAATCACGCAGACAGTCTGAGCCATGCCTCAGACTCGCATGCCTCACGCCTGACGTGAATCATCTGAATGCGTCAATGCACTAGCGGTGGCCACGACCTTAGCAGGTATAGGTCCATTGGTGACCTAAAACCTGAGGACGCCACCTCAGCCTTCGTGCGCCTGCATGATGAGGACACGTCGCGCTCGCAGAACTGTTGGCCACAATGGCGTGCCACCATCTGCCGTTAGACGTATGAACGGCCGAGCCCTTTCCCGTCTTGACTTTACGGAAGTCTGAGGCCGGATGGGGTGGGCGCCCCGTAGCGGGGAAGCCACTCATGGTCGGGGACATTTCACTCGTCCAACATCCCGTAATGCTGCCGTAACCTAGCACTCCTATCGAGCCGACCTGCCATCACGGGAGGCGCCGAGTGGATACGGAACCAGAGAAAATGGACGACATCTTCGAGAAGGTGCTGCGACAGGCGGTCACGAAGACCGTCACCTCGGTCCTGGACGAGGATCTCTACTGGGACGAGGACATCATCGCTCGCCTGATGAACTACGAGATACGCGCACGCCAGGAGGAATTGGGTTCCCAGACGCTGCAGGTCATTCAGTCGGGGAAACGCCTGCTCGGCAAATGATTGGAAAGCCTACGGCTGGCCCGCCGGAGCATATGCATCCCGCCGGGCGTCTCACGCGGAGCAGATGACGGATCCGGGAACGCCACTTCGGTTGAAAGATACCGTACGGTATGTATGATACGCTGAGCCGGAAACGTCGACCACCGCGGTACTGGGTGCACGGTAGCGGGCCAAGGGACCCGCAGCGCTCCGTCGCGGTCGAAGTCGGCACCGAGCAACCGACACGTGGCGGCACCGGCGATGGCGACGGCCCATCCTGCCGGAGCCGTACCTTCGACGTCGCGAGAACCAGGACCATGGCGACCGAAACAGGATACCGACGCAAGAAGCAGCCCGAGTTCGTCCGGCGCACGCTGCTCGACTGCGCCGCCAAGCTCGCCCTGGAGCAGGGCCTCGCCGCGGTGACCGTGCAAGGGGTCTGCGAGGCCGCCGGCGTGACCAAGGGCGCCCTGTTCCATCATTTCGCGAGCAAGCAGGTGTTGGTCGAGGGCGTCGTCTCCGACCTCATCGCGCAGCTCGATGCCGACATCGAGGCGGCGATGGCCAGGGACGCCCACCCGCACGGTCGGTTCACGCGGGCCTACATCGACGTGACCCTGCACGACCCGATGATGACGGAGGGAGGCCAGTGGGCCGCCCTTCACATCTCCATCCTTGCCGAGCCGAGGCTGCGCCGACTGGTCTCGGACTGGTTCGCGGAGCGACTGCGCCGCCACCACGACACCGACGGAGGCCCGGAGCTCGAACTGGTCCGGCTCGCCGCCGACGGCGCATGGCTCGCCTATCTCGTACGCGAGAAGCCGAGCGACCCGGCACCCATCCTCGGCGAGCTCCGCGAACGCCTCGTCGCCATGACCCTGGCCGGACGGGCAACGACCTCGAACGACGGCAACCCCTGACCCATGAGACAAAGCTCAATGAACGGGTTCGCGCCGGAAGGGGCGGACGACACGGCCTACGAGGACCTCGCCACGGCGCACGTGTCGGTGGCGCGCATCCTCGGCCTTTTCCGGCCCTACAGGGGGCGGATCGCGCTCATCCTGTTCCTGATCGCCCTGGCATCGGCCGCCGGGCTCGCCGCCCCGTTCCTGCTGCGGGCGATCATCGACGAGGCCCTGCCGAAGGGCGACATCGCGTTGCTGGCCACCCTCTCCGGCAGCCTGGTCGCCCTCGCGGCGGTCGGCGCCGGCATCAGCGTGCTGCAGGTCCTCGTCACCGCGAAGGTCGGGCAGGCGATCATGCACGACCTCCGGGTGGCGGTGTACGCCCACCTCCAGTCGCTCTCGCTGCGGTTCTTCACAGCGACCCGCGCCGGCGACATCCAGTCCCGCATCGCCAACGACATCGGTGCCCTGCAGGCACTGGTGACCCACACGGCCGGCGAGGCGACCAGGAACGCCAGCACGGTCGTCATGACGGCCGCCGCGATGCTGCTCCTGGATTGGCGGCTCGCCCTGCTCTCGTTCCTCGTCCTGCCGCTTGCGACCTGGATCAGCGACCGGGTCGGCCGGAAGCGCGAGGAATTCACCTACGAGCAGCAGGGACGGATCGCGGAGATGTCGTCGGCGGTACAGGAATCCCTGTCCCTGTCCGGCATCGTCCTCGCCCGCACCATGGGGCGGACCGCGCATCTGACGCAGCTTTTCGCACGGTCGTCGCGCGAGGTCGCGACGCTGGAGGTCCGGTCCCACACGGCGGGCCAGTGGCAATGGTCGGTCATCGACCTGGTTCTCCAGGCCATGCCGGCCCTGACCCTCCTCCTCGGCGGCTGGCTGATGGCCTCGGGCACCGCCATGACCGTCGGCACGCTCGTCGCCATGATCGCCCTGCAGGAGCAGCTCCTGTTCCCGCTCGAAGAGGTGCTGCGCTCCGGCGTGGAGGTCAGGAAGACCCGGGCCCTGTTCGCCCGCATCTTCGAGTACCTCGACGAGCCCGTGGGCATCACCGAACGGCCCGATCCCGTCACGCTCGACCCTGCCACGGTCGCGGGCCACGTCCGGCTGGAGCGCGTGGCGTTTTCCTACGACCGGGCAGGA
The DNA here is from genome assembly GCF_003058325.1 of Methylobacterium currus. Classification (NCBI taxonomy): domain Bacteria; kingdom Pseudomonadati; phylum Pseudomonadota; class Alphaproteobacteria; order Hyphomicrobiales; family Methylobacteriaceae; genus Methylobacterium; species Methylobacterium currus. The sequence goes on along the minus strand of NZ_CP028843.1, from coordinate 4,014,943 downwards.
CCGGCCACCATCCGCGGCGTCACCATCGACATCCCGGCGGGCTCGCACACCGCCATCGTGGGCGCCACCGGATCGGGCAAGTCCACGCTCGGCTACCTGCTCGCCCGCCTCTACGACGTGGATGCCGGCGCCGTGCTCTACGACGGCGTCGACGTGCGCGACCTGAGCCGGCATTCGCTCACCGACATCCTGGGGGTGGTCACGCAGGACCCCTACCTGCTCCATGCCAGCGTCGCGGAGAACCTGCGCTTCGCCCGGCCCGACGCCAGCGACGATGACTTGTACGCGGCCGCCCGGACCGCGCAGGTGCACGACCTGCTCGCGGCCCTGCCCGACGGGTACGACACCGTGGTCGGCGAGCGGGGACACCGCTTCTCCGGCGGCGAGAAGCAGCGCCTGTCCCTCGCCCGCACCCTCCTGCGCGATCCGCAGGTCCTGCTGCTCGACGAGGCGACGAGCGCGCTCGACACTGCGACGGAGCTGGCGATGACCCGTGCCCTCGACCGGCCCGGCAGGACCCGCACGACCATCACCATCGCGCACCGGCTCTCGACCGTACGCCGGGCGGACCAGATCATCGTGCTCGACCGGGGGGCGGTGGTCGAGCACGGGACGCACGACGAGCTGCTGGACCGCAGCGGCGCCTATGCCCGTCTTGTCCGCAAGGCGGCTTGACGACCCGCTTCGGCCGGCCCCGTCCTGCCGCCATCGTTCCCTGGAGGTCCAACCGTCTTGCGCATCCTGGTTGTAGAGGATGACCCGCAGCTGAGCGCGTGGCTCAAGACCACGCTCTCGGACGCCCTCGGGCACGCCGACGTCGTCGACAACCTCGACGAGGCGCTGGCCGCCGTCAGCGTCCAGCCGTTCGACCTCGTCGTGCTGGACCGCCGGCTGCCGGACGGCGACGGCATCACCCTGATCTCGCGCCTGGCGCAGCTCAGGCCACGGCCGGGGGTGCTGATGCTGACCGCGTTCGACGACCCGGTCGAGATCGCGCGGGCGCTCGACGCAGGGGCCGACGACTACGTGCCGAAGCCGTTCGAGCCGGTGGAGCTCGTCGCCCGCGCCAGGGCCGTGATCCGTCGGCTCCAGGTCGACAGGAAGGGTACGCTGAGGGCCGGCAACCTGTCTTTCGACACGGCCGCACGCTCGGTCAGCATCGACGGTCGCCCCGTCCCGGTCCCGCGCCGGGAACTCGCGTTGCTCGAAGCCCTCATCCGCCGGGCCGGGCAGGTCGCCATGCGGGAGGTGCTCGAAGCCGCGGCCTACGGCTTCGACGACGAGATCCAGTCCAATGCCCTCGACGCCCACATCTCGCGCCTGCGCAAGCGGTTGCGGGCCGCCGACTGCTCCGTGGCGATCAAGGCGCTCCGAGGCCTGGGCTACATGATGGAAGCCGGTTGATGCCACGCTGGCAGCCCTCCATCGCCCGGCTCGCCGCCGTCCTGCTCAGCCTGGTCGTCGCCGTCACCATCCTGTGCACCTGGACGCTGGTCATCGCCCTCCAGGGCGACGATGGCCTCCTCGCGCAGTATGATGCGGCGAGGGCGATCAAGGGGGCTCTTTCGCGCGACGGGGATGGGGCGCCGGTCGTGTCGTCGACGGGCGACCTTGATGGGATCAAGCGGTCCTTCCCCGACCTCTGGTACGTCGTGACGACCAAGGGAGGGACGTTGCATTACGGCGCCGTGCCCGTATCGGTCAGGGACGGCGACGTCGCGGCTCCCGATGCGTCGGACTTCCCGGAAAGCGGCGATGCGCTGCGCCTGACCAACGCGACCGTGGTGACGAGGCTCGGAGGGGAATTCGTACGGATTCAGGTCGGCGGCGCCGCCTACACCCCCACGCAAGCCGCGCTGACCAGCCTGCGCGACGTGAACTACACGGCCATCCCCATACTGGCCGTGGTCGTCGCGACCATCCTGGTCGCCCTCGTCACCGTCCCCGCCCTGATCGCCCGACCCGTACGCCGGGTCTCGCGCTCGGCGGAGCGTATCGACGGCGGGTCCGACGGCATTCGCCTGCCGTTGGGCGAGGCCCCGCGGGAGCTCGTCCCGATGGTGGCCGCCTTCAATCGAGCGCTGGAGCGCATCGACGTGGCCTCGGCCACGCAACGCCGGTTCCTGTCGAACGCGGCCCACGAGCTCCGAACCCCGCTGACCCGGGTCCGGACCGGCCTGGAGCGGGTGGACGACCCGCACCTGCGCCGGGCGCTCGTGGCGGATATCCAGTCGCTGTCGTCCACCGTCACGATGCTGCTCCAGATCGCGCGGCTGTCCTCGAACAGTCCGGAGATGCGCAGGTTCGACCTCGTGGCGACGGTTCGCGCCACGACCGCGGAGCATGTCCCCGCGGCGCTCGCGGCCGGGGTGGACATCGCGTTCTCCTCGCAGGGCGAGGCCGTCCTCGTCACCGGTTCGGACACGGCCGCGGGCATGGCCGTCGGCAATCTCGTCCGCAACGCGCTTCAGCACGCCCATGCGGACAGGAGCATCCTGGTCGACGTTCGCGCGCCCGGCACCGTTCGCGTCATCGACCACGGCGGGGGGGTCGAGGCTCGCGACCGGGCGGAGATGCTGCGACCGTTCGTTCGTGGCGAGGCGAGTGGCGGGACGGGCCTCGGGCTCGCCCTCGTCGCGCAGGTCATGGCCCTGCACGGCGGACGCGTCGCGATGGAGGAGACGCCCGGCGGCGGGTTGACGGTCGTGCTGACCTTCCGGGGCGCCGATGCATGACCACCGCCATCGATGGTGATGGCGGCGCGTAATGCTGCGGCAACCTCCGCCGCTAAGGTCACCTCAGGTTTTCCCCGCGCCTGAGGTGCCACACCATGTCCAAGACCATCATCGTCCTCGCGGCCTCGCTGATCGCGTTCTCGTCCGCGGTCCCCGGCGCCCAGGCCCGCGGTCGGGGGGAAGCGTTCGCGGCAGGCCTCGTCGGCGGCCTCGCGGTGGGTGCCCTCGCGGGAGCCGCCGCCCGGGCGGAGCCGGTCTATGGCGAGGGCTACGATTACGCGCCGGAATACGACCCGCCGCATTGCGAGCGTGTCTATCATCGACCGCTCGTCATGCGGGAATACGAGGAGCCCTTCTGGGAACCGCACCCGTACGACCCCTGGCACGACTGAGTCTTTCCGCCGCCCGGTTCCTGCCTTTGCCGACATCGGGATGGCGATGATCCGACGGCTCCCGCCCCTCGCCGGAAGACGGCCTACGCGATGGTGGCGGCGCGGCATCCAAGCCGCGCATGGCGCCGGCAACGGTCGAGACGCGCAACGTGCCTTCCATCGCATCGACCGAAATGCGCTGTCCCAAGGAGTACCGATGATACGGCTTCCCAAACCAAGCGCCCGTTCGATCATGACATGCCTCGTCCTGGCCGCGGCGGGTTTCGGACCGTCCGCGGCGACCGCGATGTCGACCGGATCCGCCGGCTCGGCATCCATGGATGGCCGGGCCAGGGGTGGCCCGCTGGATGCGCTCGAGCGCTCGTGGTCGGCCCTGCTCGCATCGCTCGATGCATCGACGACCGGAACGCCTTCGTTCGGGCCGGTCCTGGTCCTCTCGAAAGCCCCTTGTCCTAGAAGCGCCGACGGAACGTCGTCCGATTGCGGCCTGGCGACCGACCACCTCTGCCGCGGGGCGGGCCGCACGACGGGGATCTCCTTCGACCAGACGACAACGAGAAGCTGCCGAGGCGGCCTCGCATCGCCAACCGGCAAGCTTTCCATCTTCTGCAAGCCGTCGGCCTGGATCAATCATGCCCTGTGCTGGTGACGCGCCTGCGATGTCGGGCAAGACCATTCCGTCCCCGCTCGTTCGGACCGATGCGCCTGCGTCCTTCGCGTCGGGCGCATCGGGTCACCGTGGTGGATCGGTGGCACCGGTTCGTTCGAGGGCCGTTCCTGCCCGGCTGCAGACCAGCACATCCCTCATGGTGACGAATAGCGGCGGCTGGCGCCCGGGCGCCCTGGCCGTGGTCGGCCTGGTCGTTCTTGCCTCGACGGCCTGCAAGCCGGTTGCGGATACCCCTGCCGCGCCTACCTCCGATGATCGCCCCTTGGCAGTCTCGACGGCCGTGGCGGAGGCCGTCAGGGTACCGCAGACCGTCGACCTGCCGGGCCGCCTCGCCTCGACGCGGGTCGCCGAGGTCCGGGCCCAGGTCGCCGGCATCATCCAGGAGCGTACATTCGAGGAAGGCAGCTTGGTCCGGAAGGGCGATGTCCTGTTCCGCATCGACCCCGCCGTCTACCGGGCCGAGGTCGACGCCAAGGCCGCCGCACTCGCCCGCGCCGAGGCGACCAAGCTCCAGGCGCGGCGCCAGTCGGAGCGCACCGAGACGTTGTTGGAGCGACAGGCGGCGAGCGCCGCCCAGCAGGACACCGCGACCGCCGCCCTGCGCCAAGCCGAGGCCGACGTCGCGAGCGCCAAGGCGCAGCTCGCCCGCGCCTGGATCGACCTCGACCATGCCACCGTGCGCGCGCCCATCGCCGGCCGCATCGGCCGGGCCATGGTCACGGAGGGCGCCCTCGTAAGCCAGGGCGAGGCGACCAAGCTCGCGCTGATCCAGCAGGTCGATCCGATCTTCGCCGATTTCAACGCCCCGGCCGCCGACCCGAGCCGGCTCGGATCGGGCCGGGAGGAGACGAAGGTGCATCTCGTCCTGCCGGACGGCTCGCTCCATGCGGATGCCGGGCGGCTGCTGTTCACCGACGTGAGCGTTGATCCCGGCACCGGACAGGTGTCGATGCGGGCGACCTTCCCGAACCCGACGGTCGCCCTGCTGCCGGGCACCTTTGTCCGCGTCCGTGTCGAGCAAGGTTCACTGTCGGGCGCGGTCGTCGTCCCGGCCCAGGCCATCCAGCGTTCGAGCGCGGGCTCGGCCCAGATCTTCGTGATCGGCGAGGACAGGAAGGCCGCCCTGCGCCCGGTACGGGCGGGGGCGCTGACGGATGCGGGTTGGATCGTGGAGGACGGGCTCAAGGCCGGCGAGACCGTCGTCGTCGAGGGCTTCCAGCGCATCCAACCCGGCATGGCGGTGAACCCGATGCCCTGGCACGGCGCCCGGACGGCCGCCGCGTCCGCGAAGCCCTGACCGCGCCGGGACCTGACCGACATGAGCCGCTTCTTCATCGCGCGCCCGATCTTCGCCTGGGCGATCTCCATCTTCATCATGCTGGCGGGCGCGATCTCCATCGCCTACCTGCCGGTCTCGCAGTACCCGGACGTGGCGCCGGTCACGATCCAGGTGAGCGCGACGTACCCGGGCGCCCCGCCGGAACGGCTGTACGACGGCGTCACCCGCATCATCGAGGAGGAGCTGAACGGCATCCCGGGGCTGATGTACTTCGAATCCAGCAGCGACACCTCCGGCATGGCCCAGATCACGGCCTCGTTCGCACCGGGTTCGGACCCGTCGAAGGCGACGGTCGCGGTCCAGAACCGGATCAAGCGCATCGAGGCGCGCCTGCCTCGGGCCGTCACCCAGCAGGGCGTCACCGTCGAGGAGGCGAGCACCAGCTTCCTCCAGTTCGTGACCGTCTCGTCCAAGGACGGCTCGCTGAGCGAGACCGATCTCGGCGACCTCGCCGCGCGCCGTCTGCTGGGCGAACTCAGGCGCGTGCCGGGCGTGGGCCGCGCCACCCTGTTCTCGTCCGAGAAGGCGCTGCGCATCTGGATCGACCCGGTCAAGCTCGTCGGCCTCGGCATGACGCCGGGCGACGTCACCGCCGCGGTCGGGGCGCAGAACGCGCAGGTGGCCTCGGGCGTCGTCGGCGCCCAGCCGGCGCGGGAGGGCCAGCGCATCGCCGCCAACGTGCTGGTGAAGGGCCAACTGACGACCGTCGCCGAGTTCGGGGAGATCATGCTGCGCGCCAACCCAGACGGTTCGCTGGTGCGCCTGCGCGACGTCGCCGAGGTCGAGCTCGGCAGCCAGTCCTACGGGATGCAGACCCGCCTCGACGGGCGCCCCGCCGCCGGCATCGGCATCCAGCTCGCCCCGGGCGCCAACGCCCTCGCCGCCGCCGGCGGCGTGAAGGCGAAGCTCGCCCAGCTCCAGCGCACGCTGCCGGCCAACGTCAGCGTGAGCGTGCCCTACGACACCACGCCCTTCGTCGAGGTGTCGATCAGGAAGGTGCTGACGACGCTCGCCGAGGCGATGGCGCTCGTCTTCGCGGTGATGTTCCTGTTCCTCCAGAACGTCCGCTACACCCTGATCCCGACCATCGTCGTGCCGGTGGCCCTGCTCGGCACCTGCGGCGCGCTGCTGCTCGCCGGCTTCTCGATCAACGTGCTGACCATGTTCGGCATGGTGCTGGCCATCGGCATCCTCGTCGACGACGCCATCGTAGTGGTCGAGAACGTCGAGCGCATCATGAGCGATGAAGGGCTCCCGCCGCGGAATGCCACCGCCAAGGCGATGGGCCAGATCATCGGCGCCATCGTCGGCATCACCTCGGTGCTGATCGCGGTGTTCGTGCCTCTCGCCTTCTTCCCTGGCTCGGTCGGGGTGATCTACCGCCAGTTCGCGGTCAGCATGGCGACCTCCATCGCCTTCTCGGCCTTCCTGGCGCTCTCGCTCACGCCCGCCCTCTGCGCCACCCTGCTGAAGCCCGTCGAGGCCGGGCACGGCCACGCCAGGGGCGGTTTCCTCGGCTGGTTCAACCGCCGCTTCCGGTCCAGCACGCTGGCCTATCGCTCCGGCGTGGCGGGTCTGCTGCGCCGGCCCACACGGGCGCTCCTGGTCTACGCCCTGCTCGTCGCCGCGCTCGGCTGGGGCTACTTGCGGATGCCGGGAAGCTTCCTGCCCGTCGAGGATCAGGGCTACCTCATGGTCGATGCCCAAACACCTCCGGAATCGGCTACCGAGCGCACGCTCGACGTGGCCAAGCGCATCGAGGAGCATTTCGCGTCCGAGCCCGGTGTCGATAGCCAGACCCTGCTGCTCGGGTTCGGTTTTTCCGGCCAGGGCCAGAACGCGGCGCTCAACTTCGTCGGGCTGAAGCCCTGGGGCGAGCGCGGCCCGAACGACGGCGCCGATGCCATCGCCGCCCGGGCCAACGCCGCGTTCGGGGGCATGGCGGACGCCGTCGCCATGTCGCTCTCGCCGCCGGCCATCGACTCGCTCGGCAACTCCAGCGGCTTCGCCTTCCGCCTCCAGGACAAGGGCCAGCAGGGCCATGCGGCGCTGGCGGCCGCGCGCGACCAACTCCTCAAGGCGGCGAGCCGGAGTCCGGTCCTCGCCGGCGTCTACGTCGAGGGCCTGCCGACCGCGCCGCAGATCGAGCTCGTCCTCGACCGGCAGAAGGCGAACGCGCTGGGCGTCACCTTCGCGGACATCAACGACGCCCTCTCGACCAGCCTCGGTTCGTCCTACGTCAACGACTTCCCGAACCAGGCGCGCATGCAGCGGGTCATCGTCCAGGCCGAGGCGTCCAAGCGCATG